>CAIZDL010000076.1 GCA_903931735.1 uncultured Rhodospirillales bacterium | reverse complement strand
GGCATCCATCACGGTGACAGCCCCAAGCACCTGCACGCCTACCTCAACGAGTTCACCTTCCGATTCACTCGACGCTTCTACCCGTTCAAGGCCTTCAGATCATTGCTGGGGATCGCGGGCGGGGCTGAGGCGCCGACCTACGCTGAACTCTACTCCGGCGATTGGGCGCACCCAACATGTAGTGGGTGTCTGCGTTAACCGGATAGGCAAGAATTGGTTTTCGGCTTTTGATGGCCGGGCCAGGGTCTATTTCGACAGTCACGAACCGTCGGTCGGAGATGCAAAACAAGGCGATAATCGAGCCACCGATGGGCGCAGGGGAAGGAAAAGATAATGTTGCTGACTGAACAAGAAAAGGAGAAGGCGCTTATCTCCAAGCTTTCGGAGAAATTCGCCAATCAGCGCTCGGCGCTGATCCCAATTCTCCAAGCTGTGCAGGCCGATTACGGATATGTTTCCGAATTCGCCATGCAGCATGTCGCTGATTTGCTGGGAATTCACGCTGCGGAAGTTTATAGCGTCGCGACTTTCTATCATTTCATTAACACCAAG
This sequence comes from uncultured Rhodospirillales bacterium, assembly GCA_903931735.1. Taxonomy (GTDB): domain Bacteria; phylum Pseudomonadota; class Alphaproteobacteria; order Azospirillales; family Azospirillaceae; genus BOG-933. The sequence goes on along the minus strand of CAIZDL010000076.1, from coordinate 3,847 downwards.
CCCAAGGGCAAGTTCATTATTCGCCTCAGTCGCGATATGTCCTCGATTATGAAGGGGGCTAAGGTTGTTGCGCGGCAGTTGGAAAATGACCTGGGCATTAAGTTTGGCGAAACAACGCCGGACGGAATGTTCACGCTCGAGTGGACGAGCTGTATTGGTATGAACTATCAAGCGCCGGCGATGATGGTCAATAACGAGATCTTCTCGAATTTGACCCCGCAGCGCGTTCATCGGATCATCGAAGACTGCGGCGAAGAGTTTCGTTCCCATCGGCCGACCATTGGTAAAGTTGGCGATACCTTTACCAATACTCTGACCTATGCCAGCCATCAGGCCAATTCGGGCCTCAAGAAGGCGGTGGCCAAGAGCCGGAGTGAGGTTATTGGGGAAGTTGCCGCTTCCGGCGTCCGTGGACGCGGTGGCGCGGGTTTCCCCACTGGGACCAAGTGGAACCTGGCGGGCTCGGCGAAAAGCGCCACCAAGTATATTATTTGTAATGCCGACGAAGGGGAGCCGGGTACCTTCAAGGATCGCGTAATCCTCACCCAGTATGCGGATTTGGTGTTCGAGGGCATGACCATCGCCGCCTACGCGGTTGGCGCTCGCGAAGGAATTGTTTATCTACGCGCCGAATACACCTACATTCACCAGCAACTTGAAGACGTTCTGGAAGTGCGGCGTAAGGCTGGATTGCTCGGCAACAATATTCTGGGCAAAGAAGGCTTCAACTTTGATATCCGTATCCGCATGGGCGCGGGTGCTTATATTTGCGGTGAGGAAACGGCGCTCATCGAATCTCTTGAAGGTCAGCGTGGTGAACCCCGCAATCGGCCGCCCTATCCGGTCGACACCGGCTTTAATGGGCAGCCGACGGTGGTTAACAACGTTGAGACCTTGGCAACGGTCAGCGTTATCCTTGACCGGGGCGCCAAGTGGTTTGGCTCGATCGGCACCGAACGCTCGAAAGGCTTCAAACTATTCAGTGTTTCCGGCGATTGCACCCGGCCCGGCGTCTATGAATTGCCGTGGGGCACGACTCTGGAGCAACTGGTTAACATGATTGGTGGCGAAGGTGCCAAGGCCGTTCAGGTTGGCGGTTATTCCGGCGAGTTGGTCCCGGCCAGTGAGTTTGGGCGTGTGTTGGGATACGAAGATCTGGGCGTTGGTGGGTCGGTGATCGTCTATGGCCAGGAGCGTGATCTTCTGGAAGTCGCGGAGAATTATCTTGAGTTCTTCGTTGAAGAATCCTGTGGTCAATGCACTCCGTGCCGCGACGGCAACGTAAAGCTGCTCGAGGGCATCAAGTCATTGCTCAAAGGAAAGTGTTCCACCCGCTACCTGAACGAACTGATCGGCCTCAGCGAGACGATTCAGTTGGCGTCCAAGTGCGGCCTTGGTCAGTCAAGTCCCAAAGTGTTGTTGGCCATCAACAAGCACTTCCGGGACGAAATTATGGCCCGCCCCATTGAGGCGACCCTCTGACTTCCGAGAGACCGCTCCCATGCTTCGAGGTATATTCCGAATGTGCACCAAGCCTTTCAGCAGCGATACCAACCGCGCCCCGGTCAGCGAGAAGGCGCACCGTATCGATATTGATACCACGTCGGACGCTATCGGCGCGTCTGTCACCGTAAGTATTGACGGCAATGAGGTGAAGGTTCCGCTGGGGACCACGATCCTTGACGCTGCCAAGAAAATCGGGTTGCGTATCCCAACCTTATGTTCTCATCCCGATCTCTGCACAGCCGGCGTTTGCCGTATTTGCGTGGTCGAAGTTGAGGGACAGCGCAATCTACAGGCGTCTTGCGCCTATCCGATCAGCCAGCCAATTAAAATCCACACCACCACTCCGGCGGTGCGCAAGGCTCGGCGGCATATTATCGACCTCCACCTCGCCAATCATTATGGCGAGTGCTATACCTGTAAGCGCAATAATAATTGCGAGTTGCAGTCGCTGGCTAAAGAATATGGTGTTGATTACTTCCGTTTTGGTCATCCGACCGAGCCGAAGCACGCCATTGATCGGACCAGCAGCTCGATTGTTCGCGATATGAACAAATGCGTGCTGTGCCGCCGCTGCGTTCGTACGTGTACCGATCTCCAAGAAGTCGGCTGTCTCGCCGTTGAGGGTCGGGGCGCCGAGTCCCAGGTCACGACCTTTGCCGATAAGCCACTGGCCTCGGTGGTGTGTATCAATTGCGGCCAGTGTATTAACCGCTGCCCAACCGGCGCGTTGAGCGAACTCGATCAAACTGATGATGTTTGGGCGATGCTCGATGATCCGACCAAGCATGTGGTGATCCAAACCGCTCCGGCGCCGCGCGCGTCAATTGGCGAATGTTTTGGCTTGGAGCCGGGCACACCGGTTACATTCCAGATGAATACTGCGATTAAGCGTATCGGCTTTAACGCAGTATTTGACGCCAACTTTACAGCAGACCTTACCATTATCGAAGAAGGCACCGAACTGATCCTGCGTCTTTATAAGGCGCTGGTTGGTGGCGACAAATCTGTGATGTTGCCGCAGATTACCAGTTGCTCGCCGGGCTGGATCAAGTACATCGAGCACTTCTATCCCGATATGCTTGGCCATCTTTCGACCGCGAAAAGCCCGCAACAAATGTTTGGCGCGCTGATCAAGACCTTCTATGCCAAAGAAAAAGGGATAGATCCGAAGGATATCGTGTCGGTGGCCTTGATGCCGTGCGCGGCTAAGAAGTTTGAGTGCAATCGCCCTGAAATGTGCGATAGCGGCTTTAAAGACGTCGACTTCGGGCTCACTGCCCGTGAACTTGCCAAAATGGTTATGGAAGCGGGCATTGATCTGCCCAAGCTTAACAAGACCGATTTCGACGATCCGTTTGGTACCGCAACTGGCTCGGGCGTGATCTTTGGTGCGACCGGTGGCGTGATGGAAGCGGCCTTGCGCACCGTGATCGAGTTGGTTACTGGCAAGAAGGTGGAAAACTTCTACGACCACGCCGATATCGTTCCCGTTCGCGGTTTTGAGGGGGTTCGCATCGTCGAACTGCCGATCACCGAGGTTGGGCCGGTCCCCGATATCCTCAAGCATCTGGTTCCCGATTGGAACTGGCTGAAGGGGGCCGTGCTCAAGGTTGGTGTCGGTCATGGCACTGCCAACGCGCGGAAGATTATGGAAGATATCAAGGCGGGGGGGCCGTTTAGCACCTGTCACTTTATCGAAATCATGGCTTGCCCGGGCGGTTGCCTTGGCGGCGGCGGTCAACCGATCCCGACCAGTCCCGAAATCCGCGCCAAGCGGGCTCGGGCGATTTACGACGAAGATTCGGGCTACGCCGTTCGTAAGTCACACGAAAATCCAAAGGTTTGGCAGGTCTATAAGGAGTTCCTGCCCGACGGACCGTGTGGCCACAAGTCTCATAAACTGCTGCACACCACCTATACCCCGCGCGGCAAGTTTATCGCCTAGGCGGGCCATCCTTACCCTCCCCTTCGAGAGAAGGGGAGGGTTATGGAGTCGCTATTTCGGACAACGACTACAATAATATGGCGATTTTCGGCAATGAGCGAATCCGCATATAGTGTGACTGAAAATATAGATGCTGAGTATATGCAAATTCTACAAGATGTTGTGGACGAAATTAACCGGCGCGCGGCATCTGCTAATTCTATAGTTGAACTAATCGATTTTCTGTTTTTACATATATCTCCATACTTGCCTTGCGATCGGATCGGTGTCGCCTTTATCGAGGAGAAAGGGCATCGATTGGTGGCGTATCATGTCGTTGCCCGCTGCCCGCAGGTTTATTTGAACAAAGGCTTTGCCCAGGACTTGAAGGGAAGTTCGCTCGAAGTCGTCATTCGT
>CAIZDL010000075.1 GCA_903931735.1 uncultured Rhodospirillales bacterium | reverse complement strand
GACGCAAACGAATCGAGAACACTACCACATCTTGATTTTGCTAACCCCTTGTTGGACGGGGTTTGTGTTCCAGCGTGTATTGTTCCTATGTTATGCAAGCTAATGCCCATTTTTTACACATACGCTTTTACACATAGGGCTGTTTATCCATAATTAGTTATATAAATCAATGCACTACGCATGACGGCCAGGATGTACTTGTTGTATTCGGTCACAATCAAGCCTGTCGTGCGTCGCCACAACCACCATTCGGACACCCTGACCGCAGCGGGAACCACCGGATGAGCGACAATCACCGCCTCGGGAAACGCCATATGAAACTCAAGGAGGCTGCGCCGGAGGTGATAATTGGCGGTAACCAGCCGCAACGAGGTGAAATGCTCGGCCCGCATCCAGTTGGTGGTTTCGGCGGCATTGCCAATGGTATTGTCGGCGGCATACCCAAGCACAATGCAACACTCTGCCTGGGCCGGCTTCTGGCGGCTGACCCGCAGCAACTCCCGAACATCGACGCTATGGTACACCCCGGAAACAAACAACTTGCGGGCCTTGCCGGCCGCCAGCAAATCCAGCCCGACCCCAAGCCGCTCGCTCCCCCCGGTGAGGACAACGATGGCGTCGGTGTGCTGTTCGGCCTCGGCGCTGCCCGGTTGGGGCGGCTCGAGGGGAATCGACGTTGCGAACCAAAGAAACCCGGTGGACCAGGCCAGCACGAACCAGCCCACAACCCCCGCCCATTTCCGTAACCGCCCCATCTCACGGCATCCTGGTCAACACCCGCAGCACCGTCCAGCGCGCGGTGAGCACCGCCAGCGCCGTCGCCACCAGGGGCACGGTAATCAACGCCAGCCATTCGCGCAGGCCCAGCGTCATGTCGGGCATCAACCCAACCGGCGTATCGCCGGCAGCAAGCCGCAGCGCCAACAGAGTTATCGCGGCCAGACCAAGCCCAACCGCGCCGCCTCGCAAGGCCAAGCCGGCGATGTGGGTTTGAAACTGGCGGGCGACATAGGCATCGGTGGCCCCCATAATGTGCAACAACTCCACCACCGGCGAATGAATGGCGAGCCCGGTGCGCACCGCGAACACCACCGACGCGACGGCGGCGCCGCCCACCAGCACCACCACCGCCAACGCGACCAGTTGGGCCGTGTGGGCAAGAATGCGCAAATCGGCCAGCCAAGCGGCGTGGTTATCGAGCCGGGCGCCGGGAACCGCCCCGGCCAACCGCTCGGCCAGCGCCGCCGCGTCAAAGCCAGCACCCGAACCGACCTCGACATCGATCAACGCCGGCAGCGGCAAATCATCCAGCAACGCATTGCCCAGCCACGGCTCCAGCAGCTTATGAGTGGCGGCGGCGGCCACCTGCTCGGCCCGGGTGATGCCGTGGGTCGAGCGAAGCAAGGCCAGCGTCACCTCGGTGCGTTGGGCCAGCGGCGGTACGCTCTCGTCGGGCATCGGCGCAATCTGCACGGTAAGCCGGCCGGTAAGCCCGCTCTCCCAGCGCCCCGCCATACCAGCCAGCACCATCGAGCCGGCCAACGCGACGATGGCGAGATAAATCATCACCGCCATAATCCAAACCAAAAACCGCCCGGTTGAATCCTCGGCCAGCGGCAAATCCAGACGTTGGCCGATCATGTCAACCAGCTCCCGGTCAACGACTGGCTGGTTGCCAGCCCGGCCGGCAAGACCATTGCCGTGGGCATCGGCAGCGGCGCGATCGGCGTTCCCGCCGCGATCACCGATAGCGTCCCCCGCTCCAAATGAAGGCGCGGATGAACAAAACGGGCGATCAACCCCTCGTTATGAGTGGCGATCACCACCGTGGTCCCGAGCTTGTGCAACTCCTCGAACAGATAAAGCAACCGCATCCCAATACTATCATCGACGTTGCCGGTCGGCTCATCGGCCAACAAAAGCCGGGGCCGCGCGATCACCGAGCGGGCAATCGCCACCCGTTGTTGCTGGCCGCCCGAAAGCGTAGGCGGCTTGGCGTCGAGGGCATCGCCCAGGCCGACCCAATGTAGCAATTCCACCACATGCTCGCGAATTTCCGCTTCGCCAACCCCCGCCATGCGCAACGGCAATGCCACATTATCGAGCGCCGAGAGATGATCCAGCAGGCGGAAATTTTGGAACACCACCCCAATTTGGCGCCGCAGCACCGGAAAATCAGCGCGCTTGAGGGCTGCCACATCGTGACCAAAGACACTGATAACCCCGCGCGACGGCCGAAGACCGAGATACATCAAGCGCAACAACGAGGATTTGCCGGCGCCGCTGGCCCCGGTCAAAAAATGGAACGAGCCCGGCTCCAGGGTCAAATTGATGTCGCGCAGAGCCTCCGGTCCGGAACCGTAACGCAGTCCAATGTTTTCGAAGCGTATCACCGCCCGAACCCCGCCTTGCTTAATTCCCCGCCGCTTTCTATAAAGCCATTCCTATCGGAAACTCCGACCCCTCCGCCAGTGATTTCCGCCGCCGACAATCCCCCCGACCAGCCTCAATGATCATCCCCTGCCCGGCCTGCTCAACCCGATTCAATCTCCCAGACGTTGCGTTGGGGGGCAAGGCCCGGAAAGTACACTGCTCCAAGTGCGGACACATCTGGGTGCAGCAGCCGGGGGAAGGCCTGCCCGACCCTCCGCGCCGCCCAAAACCCGCCGCCCAGCGCGATGCGCGGCCGGATTTACGTCCAGATGCCCGGCCAGATGCTAGGCCAGATGCCCGGCCGGATGCGCGGGCCAACGCCAGACCCGGTGAAGACCCGCCGGTGAAAAAGAAGAAGAAAAAGAAGGCGCCGCCCCCCGCTCCGCCAGAGCCGTTGGACGAGCCGCTCGAACGCTTTCCCAGCATGGGCGGGTTTTCCAGCCCGGGCTTCGGCGACGACGACCACACTGTCGCCTCGCCAGCGTTCGACGACGACGCCTGGATGAACGCCGGCAGCCATAGCGTGGATTTCGGACCCACTGGCAACGACGACGACGAGAGCAGCCCAAAAGGACTGAAGGCGCGCCTGCGCAGCCTCGGTCGCTGGGTCGGGTTTGCCGTCGGCGTCCTGGGCCTCGTGACCTTTGTGCTCAGCAGCCGGGCGCAAATCGTCGACCTTTGGCCTGCGGCGGCACGGCTCTACAGCGTCATCGGCCTGCCGGTTGAAGCGCCCGGCGCCGGGCTGCAATTCCAGAACGTCCGGTCGGAGCAACGGCTCGACAACGGTGCCTCGCTGTTGGTGCTGGAAGGCCAGATCGTCAACATCTCGACGGTCGACCGCACCGTGCCCAGCGTGGTCGCAACGTCGCTCGGAGCCGATCACAAACCGGTCAAGAGCTGGCGTGTGGCCGTCACCCAAACGCACCTGGAACCGGGGGCGATCGCGACATTCCGCTCCCAAGAGCGCGACCCCGGCGCGGTAACCGATGTTGCCGTAACCTTTATCGCTGAGTGACCGTTAAGGCTAAAACCGCCGCAACAACCGGTCGATATAGTCCAGCTCTTGGCGCGGCCGGGCCGGCTCACCGGCCCGCCGGTGCAATTCCTCCAAAATTTGCCGGGCGCGCTGAACCTCCCGCTGCTCGGGCAAACGCACCGCTTGACCCTCGGCCGAACCGGGGCGTCGCCGGCCGAGCGGGTCGCGACCGCCAGCTCCAACTAGGCGCTGCCCCATCGCGCGGGTCATCTCCCGTTGCCCGTCCCGCAACTTTTCCACCGCCTCGCCCTCAGCCGCCAAAGCCACCTCCGCCATGCCGGTTGCCAGCGCCAACTCGGCCGCCCGCATCGCGCGCTCGGCCTCCCCCAACGAGCGGGGAATATCGCCGCCGCTATCGCCAAGCTCCAGCAACACCGCGCCCAGCCGCTTACGCAACGCCCCCTGACGCGCCGCCCCCTCTTCATCGGCTTCCGGCGGCGCCGAAGGGGCGCGCTCTTGGTTTTGAGCAAAGGTGCGGTCGAGCAACGCCCCCTCCCCCGCCGCTATATCCTGAAGCTGGCGCGCCAACTCCTGTCCCCGAGCTTGCGCGGGGGAGGGAGCGCCATCGGAGGCACGCAAACTGTCCAAAACATTGCCCAACTCGGAGAGCAGGCGGCGGGCATCATCGCGGGCGCCGGTTTCGGCCATGTCGCGCAAAGACTGAAGCATGGCATCGAGATCGGTGCGTTCCGTCGCGGTTGGCGGCTCGGGCGCACCCGCCTGCTCGCGCTCCAACTGCTCCAGGTAGCGGGCCAGCGCCGTCTCCAACTCATCGATGCGCTTGCGAATTTCCTCGTCGCTGGCTTTCCCGTCGAGCGCCTCGCGCAGCGCCTTTTCGGCAGCATCAAGATCGCGCCGGGCACCGCCGAGCGCACCATCTTCCAGCCGAAGCGCGCTCTGCCACAACAAATCGCGCACCGCCGCCAGCGCTTCCGGCGCATAATCCCGACTGAGCAAGGCCACCGCCACCCGCAGCGTAAGAAACACCCCCCCGTTGCCGCCAAAATCATCGGGCCGCACCGATACTTCGGCCAGGGTATGGATGCTGTCGGCTCTCGCGGCATCCCCTTTCAGCATCAACGCCTTGCGCACCGCCACCAGCCTGCGCGCGACCGGGTGGGTAAAAGCGCGCTCGGGCAGCGTCACCACAAGTTCGTCGGAAAGCCCGGTAAGGCCGCCGGCCCCGGTGGCGCTCAGCCGCACCCGCACCTTGAGCCCGGCCCATGGACTATCGGTGAGGTCATGGACCGACGCTGCCTCCACATGCCGGCGCTCGCCGCCGCCGCCGCCCGGTAAGGCAATGACCAACGGCTCCACGCTATCCGCCTCGGACACTTCCGGGCGCACCGTCGCAGCAACAGCCGTCACGCCATAATCATCCTCGGCGCGATACCGCAGGCGAAGCGCGCCGCGCCCGGACTCATCGGGCGGCTGGGTGAAGGCCACAGTTGGCGCCACCGCCGGCCGAACGCTGATCGGCCAGCGGCCAAGAACCCGGCCATCCTGCCGCACCAGCAGTTCGGTGCCAGCCCGCACCACCGAGCGCGCCTCAAAGTGAGCGTCATCGTCGAGGACCGCCAGCGGCACCTCCCCACCATCGACCACCAGCGCCGGCACCCCGTTGCCGCCACTGACACGCGCCAGCACCACACTGCCAGCGGGAACCACCGCCGTTTCGCCATCCCGGCGCCACACCACCGGGGCAAGGCCGGTGTAGGCCGGGGGGCTCAGCCACAAATCGAGCACCGCCGCAGCGCCGGGTTTGCCCAAACGAACGTCGAATGCCGCAGCGAGACGCGCCCCGCCCTCGCCCCAGCACCCAATCGCCGCCGCCAACAGGGCAACCCCGCCGACCCAGCGCAGCCCCACCCAATCCAGGGCCGCCAACCGGGGCGGATGCAACCGAACATGGCCTGCGGCGCGCTGCCGACTCTGCTCCCGATGCAAATGCCAAATCTCGGCCGCCCCCGGGTCGTCGCCCGCCGGCCGGTCGTAAAGAGTTTGCAACGGCCGATGGGGCAGGGCGTTATCGCATTCGATCCGCCGCAGCGCCTCGGCCGCCCCCGGCCAGGCAAAGCCCCGAAACCCGGCGACCAAGGCAAACCCGCTGCCAAGGGCCGCACTCATTAACACGCCGCCATGAAGCCAGCCCGGCAACTCGGGCAGCAAGCCCGAAACCGCCACGACCAAAAGCGCGCAGCCAACCATGGCGGCTGGCCACAACGCCTTCGCCAACCGCTCTCCCAATAAAACGGCGCGACCGGCCAGGGCCAACCTTTGCAAAGAAATCATTGGGGACACGTCATCTTGCGGCTCATTCATGGCATCCATTCGTTTCCCGGCCCGGAATATCCTGATATAAGACTCGGCATCGGCGCGCTAAAGTCTCTAAAATGCCGAAGCTGGGCAACACTGAAATCAGGCTGAATTATCGCCACAGGGGGTACCGTGAATCTGACCTTAAAAACAAAGATGCTGGGCGCGGTGCTCCTGCTGGCGGCGCTCTCCATCGCACTGGCGTTGATCGGTATCACCAAATTGTCCGATGTCGAGGGCGAAATTAACTCGATCGCCGTCAGCTCGAAAAAACAAGCGCTGACCAGCGACGCAAAGATTCACGCCGAGTCCTGGTTTCGGAATATCGAGGGGCTGGCCAGCGGCAATCACCAACACGTTCAGGTTCAAAAAATTCGCACCGACGCGCAGCAAGACTATACCAAGCTGTCTAAAGATCTGGACACGCTGGTCCCGATGCTGACGCTCGAAACCTCACGCCAGAGCGTTATGAAGGTCCGGGCGATTGTTACCGAATATAAGAAAATTGAAGATCTGATCTTCTCTGAATTCACGGCCGGTAAATACGATCAAGTCGAGGGGGAGATTGCAAAATACAGTAGCCTTTCCGACGATATTGAAAGCAATATGAATATTATCTCCCAGTCGATCGAGAAGATGCTGGAAGATGACTTTCAGGATGGGATGAGACACGTTCACGAAGGCCGGCAGTTGCTCATCTTTTTGTCGTTGGGTGGAATCGGCACGATCGTTTCACTGGCGCTTTGGGTAATCCTGGCTGGCGTTGCGCGGCCAATCGCCTCGATCACCAAGGCGATGAACTTGGTTGCCGCAGGGAATCTGCAAACCGCCATTCCCGGTGCCGGCCAAACCGACGAAATTGGCGAGTTGGCCCGTGCGCTCGAAACTTTCAAGCAAAATGGCCTGGAAAGAGAACGCCTCGCAACCGAGCATGAGCGCCAGAAGCACGCGGCCGAGGTGGAAAAGCGAAATAGCATGAGGCATTTGGCCGACAGCTTCGAAACCAGCGTCAGCGGTGTCGTCGATGCCGTGTCGGCGGCGGCAACCGAGTTGCAGTCGGCAGCCCAAAGCCTTTCAGCCACCGCCGACCAAACCAACCATCAAGCATCCGCCGTCGCCAGCGCCGCCGAGCTTGCCTCGGAAAACGTGCAGACCGTCGCCGCCGCCACCGAGGAGCTGGCAAGCTCGGTTGGTGAAATCAGCCGCCAAATCGGCGAGTCGTCGCGCATTGCCGGCGTTGCGGTGGACGAAGCCGACCGCACCAACCAAACCGTCGCCAGCCTTTCGGAAGCAGCCCAGAAAATCGGCGAAGTGGTTGGGCTGATCAACGACATTGCTAGCCAGACCAACCTGCTGGCCCTGAACGCCACCATTGAAGCCGCCCGCGCGGGCGAGGCCGGCAAAGGCTTTGCCGTGGTCGCTTCGGAGGTCAAGAATCTCGCCAACCAAACCGCCAAGGCCACCGAGGACATTCAAGTCCAGGTTAGCCAGATGCAGACCGCGACCGGCACCGCTGTGGACGCCATCAAAGGCATCACCGGCACCATCCGGCGGATGAGCGAAATCACCACCACCATCGCCTCGGCGGTGGAGGAACAGGGCGCTGCCACGCGGGAAATCGCCCAAAGCGTCAGCGAAGCCTCGCGCGGGACGCAAGAAGTCTCCTCCAACATTGGCGGCGTCACCCAGGCTGCAAGCGAAACCGGTCACATGGCCGGCAACGTGCTGGGGGCCGCCGACGATCTTGCCCGGCAAGCCGTGCGGCTGCGCCAGGAAGTGGATGGCTTCGTGCAACGCGTCCGCACCACCTGATCGCTGAAACAGGGCTTGGCGGAAACGGCCGGGGGATTTCACGACAGACGGCATTCGCCGGGGAATTACGCTGATTCCTGTTGTCGGAGACCCGCCAGCCGTTTACCGTTAGCCCCCTTGCGAGCTGATCCCCGGGCGACCGGGGCGGGCCTTCGACCGGGAGACAGGGTATGCACGGAAACTATTTTAGCTTTTTCGAGGAAATGAACGCGACGGCGCGTGCCAAAAACGAAGCGCTGGCATCGCGAGCAATATTCGTGAACGGCGTGATGGAACAAGGCTACCGCCTGTGGCTGACCCTGCTGACCACCGAGGTCACCGAAGCGATCAAGGCCGCCCAAGACCTGACCACCTGTAAGTCCCCTGAAGACGTGATGCAGGTGCAAAAGGCTTGGTTCCACGCCTCGAGCGCCCGCGCCGTCACCAGCCTTCAGGGCACCATCGAAATCGCAAACTACCTCGTTAAAAACCTCCAGGACACGATGTCGAGCCTGGCGCCAGACCCCGCCGCGCTCTCCCCCTTTGCCGCTCTTGCAGCGCCGGCGCCAGCACCAATCCCGGCCCCCGCTCCGCCTCCGGCGCCTGTTGCAATCGCAGCTCCAGTGATTGAAGCGCCCGCCATTGTGGCGGTTCCCGTCGTTGCGGCTCCGGTCATCGCCACACCAACAGTGCCAGCAACAGCGCCGGTCGTGGTGCCCGTTCCCGCGCCCGTCGTTGCGGCCCCCGTCGCGGTGCCCGTTCCGGCGCCGGTCGCTACCGCACCAGCAATCCCAGCCGCAGCGCCCCCCGCCGCAGCCCGCCCCGCGCCGGGGGCCGCCGGCCGGTCAAAAAGGAAGTAAGCCCGCCCTCAACCAAGGGACATGGCGGAGCGGTGCTGCGCCATGTTTCCTTCTGAGTGCCGAGAGCCATGCCCCACGCCGATTTTGTTCACCTGCGCGTTCATTCGGCCTATTCGCTGGCGGAGGGGGCGATCAAAGTCAAAGAGCTGATCAAGCTCTGCCAAAAGCATTCCATGCCGGCGGTGGCGATCACCGACTCGGGGAATATGTTCGGCGCGCTGGAATTCGCGCTGGCTGCGGCCGAGGGCGGGGTGCAGCCGATTATCGGTTGCCAGATCAACCTGCGCCACACCGGCCCAAAAACCGGGACCGGTCCCGGCGCCGCCAAACCCGCAGCGCCCGACCATTTGCTGCTCCTGGTGCAAAACCAAGCCGGCTACGCCAACTTGATGCGGCTGGTGAGCAAGGCGTTCATCGAGAGCGAATCCGCCGAAACACCTCAAATCACCCTCACCGACCTTGAAGACGCCAGCGCAGGCCTGATCGCGTTGACCGGTGGGCCGGGCGGGCCGGTCGGCCAAGCGCTGGCGACCGGGCAAGAGCCAGCGGCGCGCGCGCTGCTTCACCGCCTGATGACACTCTTTCCCGGCCGGCTCTATGTCGAGCTGATGCGGCACAACAGCCGGGAAGACGCCAGCGGCCTCGGCGCCATCGAAGACCGGGTAGAGCCGGCGCTGATCACCCTCGCCTATGAGTTTGGCCTGCCGCTGGTGGCGACCAACGATTGCTATTTTTCCGACGCCAGCATGTATCAGGCCCACGATGCGTTACTCTGTATCGCCGACGGCCGGTATGTCGCAGAAGCCGAGCGACGCCGGGTCACTCCCGACCATCGGTTCAAATCCGCCGCCGAAATGCGCGAGCTGTTCGCCGACCTGCCTGAGGCGGTGGATAACACCCTGGTCATCGCCCGCCGCTGCTCCTTCCTGTTACAGCCGATCAAGCCAATTTTGCCGCCGTTCACCGAGGCGATCAACGCCGGGCACAGCGAGGCCGACGAGTTACGGAGCCAGGCCCACACCGGCCTCACCCTGCGTCTGCGCACGATCGACGCCAGCGCCGCCGCCAGCTATCGGGAGCGGCTGGATTTTGAGCTGAACGTCATCGAAAAAATGGGGTTTCCCGGCTACTTCCTCATTGTCGCCGACTTTATCAAGTGGGCAAAACAACATGGAATTCCGGTTGGCCCGGGGCGCGGTTCAGGCGCCGGCTCGGTGGTGGCGTGGTCACTGACGATCACCGATCTCGATCCCTTGCGCTTTGGCCTGCTGTTCGAGCGCTTTCTCAACCCCGAGCGGGTCTCGATGCCCGACTTCGACATCGATTTTTGCCAAGACCGCCGGGACGAAGTGATTCGGTATGTCCAGCGCCGCTATGGGCCGGATCGGGTGGCCCAGATCATCACGTTTGGCAAGCTGCAAGCCCGCGCGGTGCTGCGCGACGTGGGCCGGGTGCTGCAACTGCCGCTGGGCCAAGTGGACCGCATTTGCAAACTGGTCCCCAACAATCCGGCCAATCCGGTCACCCTGCAACAGGCCATCGACGGCGAGCCGCAACTTCAATCCCACCGCGATGGCGACGCCGCCGTCGGCCGCATGATGGGGATTGCGATCAAACTGGAGGGACTTTACCGCCACGCCTCGACCCATGCCGCCGGAGTCGTAATCGCCGACCGCCCGCTCGACCGGCTGGTGCCGCTCTACCGCGACCCGCGCTCCGACATGCCTGTCACCCAGTTCAACATGAAATATGTCGAGCAGGCTGGCTTGGTAAAGTTCGACTTTCTCGGCCTGAAGACCCTCACCGTCATCGAAAAAGCGGTGGAGCTGGCCGGGGGCGGCATCGACATCGCCGGGTTGCCGCTCGATGACCCCAAGACCTACGCGCTGCTCAGCCGGGCCGAAACCACCGGGGTGTTCCAGCTTGAAAGTTCGGGGATGCGCGATGTGCTGCGCCGCCTGAAGCCCAACCGTTTTGAAGACATCATCGCGCTGGTCGCGCTTTATCGCCCCGGCCCAATGGACAATATCCCCAAATACATTCGGGTCAAAAATGGCGAGGAGGCGCCCGACTATCTTCACCCCTCGCTCGAAGGTATTTTAAAGGAAACCTTCGGCATTATGATTTACCAGGAACAGGTGATGCAAATCGCTCAAGTCCTGTCGGGCTATACCCTGGGCGGCGCCGATCTCTTGCGCCGGGCAATGGGCAAAAAGATTCAGGCTGAAATGGACGCCCAACGGCAATTGTTCATTGATGGTGCAAAAGAGCGCAAGGTCGATCCCTCTCAAGCCGGAATGATTTTCGATCAGGTGAATAAATTCGCCGGCTACGGCTTCAACAAGAGCCATGCCGCCGCCTATGCCCTGGTCGCCTACCAAACCGCATGGCTCAAGGCCAATCACCCGGTTGCCTTCCTGGCCGCCTCCATGACCCTCGACATTGGCAACACCGACAAGCTCAACGTGTTCCGCCAAGAGCTGGTGCGCCAAGGGATCAAGCTGCTGACGCCAGATATCAACCGATCCAAGGATGTTTTCGCAGTCGAAATGACTGATGGGGGCGAACAGACAATCCGCTATGCCCTGGCGGCAGTCAAGGGTGTGGGGGCGGTTGCCATGAAGGGGCTGGTGGGCGAGCGCGCCGCCAACGGCCCCTACCACGACCTTTACGATCTTGCCCGCCGTCTCGATACCAAAGCTGTCAACAAGCGGCAACTGGAGAACCTGACCAAAGCCGGCGCCTTCGATGGGCTGGAGCCCAACCGGGCGCGCGTTCTGGGCTCGGTGGAAACCTTGATGCGCTATGGACAATCCATCGCCGCAGAAACCGAGAGCGGGCAGGTCAGCCTTTTTGGCGGCTTTGGCGGCCCGGCCCTGAAGGAACCCAACCTCGCCAGCGCGCCCGCCTGGGACACACTGGAAAAACTGAAACACGAGTTCGATGCCATCGGCTTCTATCTCTCCGCCCACCCGCTTGACGCCTACTCCGGGCCGCTGCGTCGCCTGAACACGGTGCGGGTGGCGGACTTGCCGGGAAAGCTGGCAGGAGGCGGCTCCACCCGCTATTCGATGGCTGGAATTATCATTGCTAAACAAGAACGAACCGCCAAAAGCGGCAATCGTTTCGCTTTCTGCTCCCTTTCCGATGCCAGCGGCGTTTTTGAGGTTACGCTGTTTCAAGAGACCCTGGCCCAAACCCGCGAGCTTCTGGTGCCCGGCACCGCCGTGCTACTCGCCGTGGATGTGCAACGGCAAGGCGAGGAGTTGCGCCTCACCTGCCAATCGGTTAAGTCCTTGGAGGAGGAAGCCGCCAAGGTTGCCGAGGGAATTCGGCTGCTCCTCACTGAAGCCGACCCGCTGCCCGCGCTCAAAGCCATTATCGACCAACTCGGCCGGGGCAAGGCCAAGATCAGCCTTTCGATTGAAACCACCGCCTTTCAGGAGGTGGATATCGACCTTGCCGCCACCTACACCCTCACCCCCAAAGACCGCGCCGCCCTGAAAGCGCTGAAGGGGGTGGAGCTGCATGAGATGTGAGGGGGGCTCCCCCCACTTGCCATTTGCGCTTTGGCGCCCGGCGTAGCATAACCCGCCCAACTGTTTCCCCCGAAAGCGAAGACCAGACCAATGGGTTTCAATTGCGGCATCGTCGGCCTGCCCAATGTCGGCAAATCGACTCTTTTTAATGCGCTCACCGCCACCCAGGCGGCCGAGGCGGCCAATTTTCCGTTTTGCACCAAGGAGCCGAACGTCGGCCGAGTCGGTGTGCCGGACCCACGGCTGGAAAAAGTCTGTGCGATCGCCAAATCCGCCAAAATCATCCCGACTCAGTTGGAGTTTGTGGATATCGCGGGCTTGATTCGGGGCGCGTCCAAGGGTGAAGGGCTGGGCAACCAGTTTTTGGCCAACATCCGCGAGGTGGACGCCATCCTCCATGTGCTGCGCTGCTTCGAGGATGACGACATCACCCATGTCGAGGGCAACATCGACCCGCTGCGAGACGCTGAAACCGTCGAAACCGAGTTGATGCTCGCCGACCTCGACTCGCTCGACCGCCGGCTCTACGCCGCGCAAAAGAAAGCCAAAGGCGGTGACAAGGACGCCAAAGCCCTCGCCGCCTTGATGGAGCCGGCACTCGCCGCGCTTCAAGCGGGAAAGCCGGCCCGCACTCTCAAAATTGCCGACGAAGACAAGCCCCTGTGGCGCTCGCTGCAACTGCTGACCGCAAAGCCGGTGCTGTTTGTTTGCAACGTGGAGGAAGCCTCGGCCGCTGCCGGAAACAGCCTTTCGGCCAAGGTCGCGGCAATGGCGGCGGCCCAAGGCGCCGCCTCGGTGGTGATTTCGGCCGCCATCGAGTCGGAGGTCGCCCAACTCAGCGACCCCGAAGAAAAACGCGAGTTTCTGGCCGCCCTGGACATGGACGAAACCGGCCTTAACCGCGTGATCCGCGCCGGCTACAGCCTGCTCGATTTAATCACATTTTTCACTGTTGGCCCAAAAGAAGCCCGCGCCTGGACCGTCCACCGAAACGCCCGCGCCCCAGAAGCTGCCGGCGCGATCCACACCGACTTTGAACGCGGCTTCATTCGCGCCGAAACCATCGCCTACGATGCCTTCGTCGAACTCGGCGGCGAACAAGCCTGCAAAGACGCCGGAAAGATGCGCCAGGAAGGCAAAGAATACATCGTCCAGGACGGCGACATCTTCCACTTTAGGTTTAATGTGTAACCGAGGTTTGTGCGAAGGGGCGATTGATCACCCCCCCGCTCACCCTTCTTTATGGGCCATGGCGGGGGCGAGGGCCGGGCGGTCGTGTTGGACCGGGGGGCCCCAGTAGCTCCAGGCGAGTTCGTGGAAGAAGTAAATCGTGCTGTCGATCACCGCGTTGCCCAAGGCTAATCCGCTGGAAAGCCAGAAGTTGCCGGTGAAAAACAGCCCGGTCGCCAACACGTTGGCGATGCTGATACAGCGATAGCTAACTGTTTTCCAGAGCCCGAGCTGAACCGGGTCGACCGCTTGCGGGTCGGGGCCGTAATTGCTCCACCCCAGTTCATGAAGATCGTAAAGCGTGCTGGACACCACGGCGTTAAACAGCGCGATGCCACCGCCGCCAAGCAGGCTGCCGGTATACAAATACCCCACCACCAACGCATCGATCGACGCCGCGATGCGGTAGGTGAAGGTTTTCCCCAGCCCGATCTTCCACGGCTCCACCGCCTGCGACCCATCCGCTGCGGCGGGCGCGCTCGCCTCGGGGGTGGAAGCCACGGCAACGGCCGGGGGGGCCACCAGCGCCAAAGCGATTACGGCAACCAGGGCCAATTTTGAGACCCGCTCGACAACACCGGCCAAACGCTGCGCCATAACCATCTCTTTTCCTTCCCTCACCGGGAGCCGCCCGGAGCCCGTCGCTGTTCGGCCGATACCATAATCACCCGCAAGGTTTCATCCCAACCGATCAGGGTATGAACCTCTTCAACATGAACCCAGCGCGCGTCGAGGGCATCATCGCCGGCCTGGGGGTCGGCGTGGTCGTCACAGGTCGCGGCAACCTCGACCAATGTATAGTGGTAGCAAACGCGTCCGGTTTCATCGCGGCTGATCCCATCGCAGGCCGTAATAACCCCGGTCGGCGTCACCAAGAGGCCGGTTTCCTCTTGAACCTCGCGTATGGCGGCCTCAAACAACGTCTCGCCCAGCGCCTGAGCACCCCCGGGCAACCCCCACTGATCGCGCTGAGGCTGCGAGCCCCGCCTGATCAGCAGCACCTCATCATCACGCCAAACCACGACGCCGACCCCGACCCACGGCCGGCTGGGATATTCTCTTTGCATCTGTCAGCGCCCTGAAAAAGCGAGGGGCGGGCCGCCGCAACCGACTGCCCGCCCCGCATTTTTAGCGTATTTGCAACAATTAACGCTCAACAGTCAGCGCGATGCCCATGCCGCCACCGATGCACAGCGTGGCCAAGCCCTTTTTGGCGTCGCGCTTCTGCATCTCGTGCAACAGGGTGACGAGCACGCGGGCACCCGAAGCCCCAACCGGATGGCCGAGCGCGATCGCGCCGCCATTGACGTTGACCTTCGAGAGATCCCAGCCCATTTCCTTGTTGACCACGACCGCCTGGGCGGCAAACGCCTCGTTGGCCTCGATCAGGTCGAGATCGTCGTGCTTCCAGCCCGACTTCTGGAGAACCTTGCGGCTCGCCGGAATCGGCCCCGTGCCCATGATCAACGGGTCGACGCCAGCGGTCGCCCAATTGACAATCCGGGCGAGCGGGGTGAGGCCACGCTTGGCGGCGTTGGCGGCGCTCATCAACACCACGCCGGCGGCGCCATCGTTGATACCCGAAGCGTTGCCCGCGGTGACGGTGCCGGCCTTGTCGAACGCCGGACGGAGCTTGCCCAACGACTCCATAGTGGTGCCGTGCTTGGGGAACTCATCGGTATCGACGACCACATCGCCCTTACGGCCCTTGATGGTCAGCGGCACGATTTCGTCTTTAAACTTGCCGCCCTTTTGCGCCGCCTCGGCGTTGTTCTGGGACCGCAGGGCCAACTCGTCCTGCTCAGCGCGGGTGAGGCCCCACTTTTTGGCAACGTTCTCGGCGGTGTTGCCCATATGGTAACCGAGAGCGCTAAAGCCCTCCCACAAAGCATCGCGCAGCATGTGATCGAGCATTTCCGCGGTGCCCATCTTGACGCCATTGCGCAGATGGATCAAATGCGGGGCCTGGGTCATGCTCTCCTGACCGCCGGCGATGATGATATCAGCGTCGCCATTGCGAATCGCCTGAAAGCCGAGCGCGACCGCGCGCAACCCGGAACCACACAGTTGGTTGATGCCAAACGCGGTGGACTCGATCGGCAGGCCGGCATTGACAGCAGCGATCCGGGCCGGGTTCTGGCCGCAACCCGCAATGAGAATCTGCCCGAGAATAACCTCGTCGATCTCCTTCGGGTCGAGCTTCCCGCGCTTCAGCAACTCACGAATAACGGTTTCACCGAGGGTATAGGACGGAACCGCGCTCAGGACTCCGTTAAAACTGCCAACGGCGGTGCGCGTGGCGGCGACGATGACGACATCGGTCATTGGGTAACGCTCCTCACAGACTTGGTTTTATTGCCCGGAAAATCGGAATTGGAGAGCGCCCACATTACGAGCCGGACCGTATCGGCGCAAGCCCTAGTGAGGCATGACGGTATCCATAGCGAGGTATCCGTATGCACATACCTTCTACCGTTCGCCAAGCCCCCGCAACCACGCGGCCATCGGCTGCCAAACCGCCGTTTGCGCGCCAGCGCTGACCACCATGCCGATGTGGCCAAGAGACGGCGTTTTTATCTCGGCGCCGGGCACCAGCCGAGCCAGCGCCAGGGCCGAGGCCGGCGGCACGATTTTGTCGTTGGCGGGGACCATGGCCAAGGTCGGCTGGCGAATATTTTGCGGCTCCACCGGTTGGCCCGCGATCAACCAGCGGCCCTGCATCGGGTCATTGCGGCCGTACCAACCCGCGATACAGTCCCGCGCCACCGCCGCGACCAAGGGAATCCCGTCGTTCAACCAGTCCTCCAGCGCCACAAAGTTCGCCGCATGGCTGGATGTGGCTTCGAGTCGCCCAAACTGGCTGAACTTACGCAGCGCCAAGAGCGGATCAACTTGGGCGAACATGCTTTGCAAAGCGTCCACCGGCATTTCGCCCCAAACATCAAGGGCCGGGCCGAACACCGACATCAAAGCCGAAGCGGCCTTGGCGTTGCCAGCCTCGCCGCCGCTGAAATCCCACGGAGTCGCCATCAGGCACAGCGCACTGATATCGCGGCGGCGGCGCAGCGCGAGCGAGGTCGCCAGCATCCCACCCATGCAATAGCCAACCGTCGCCATCGGCCCGCCCACGGCATCGAGCGCGGCATCGAGCGCCCGGTCGAGCCGACCTGCGACATAATCGGTTAGGGTGTAACGCCGCTCCAGCGCACCCGGCATCCCCCAATCAACCAGCAGCGGCCGAACGCCCTCGGTCGCCAGCCAGCGCAACAGGCTGCGTTTGGCCGAAAGATCGAGAATATAAGCGCGATTGACCAGCGACGGCACAAACAGCACCGGCCGCCCCTCGCCGCCAAAGTCCAGCAGCCGGGTTCCCCCCTCGGTCCAGAGCACCGGCGGGTCGGCCAGATCCCGGCGATAGGGGTGGCGCCGATAGCGCTCGACTCCGGTGAAAAACAAATCCAGCCGCCGCCGCATCTCGTGATCGACCGCGCGAGAAAAGCCTTTACCGGTCGCGCCGCCAACGGAATCGACGAGATGGCCGATTTCCGCCGCCCGCCCCCGCAGCGGCGGCTTCCATGGCAGCGAGCCGCCCTTCAAGAACGGCAATCCGCCCGGCGAGGTCAACAGCACCATCAGCGCCGTCGTTACGTGCAGCGCCAGTGGGCGTGGTCCCTGGCGTGGCCCCGGCGGGGGTGGAAGGGGAGGATGCTGATCCGTCACGACCCGCCCCCCCGCCAGCCGACCCGCCTGGAGCGACTCCAGGCGCCGGTTTGGCGGTTGTGAATGGCGGGAAGGGAAACCATGAAGGGTCCTGTGATGATGGCGACGAAACCGGCCGCGTATCCCAACCGGTTCCTGAACCGCCGGTCAAGCCCGCAAACGGCGAAAACGCGGCAACCCCTTGCGCCATGATCTGGAACCAGCGCGTAACATTCTCCGCCGTGACCGGATCTGCGGCAACCGCCGCCCATTGGTCCTGCCAGAGGTCCAGATAACGCCGGGACAACGCCTCCAAAGACGGAGCTTCTGGTTCGATCGGGTCGGTCATGCCAGCCATTATAAGTGCCGCGACGCACCCTTGATAGCCTTCATAGCCGAAAAGACCAACAGGCGTGGCAAATCCCCCACGCCTTTTTGCCTTCTTCGCTCTTGCAACATAGCCCTGGCATCGCGTACTTATAACGTGTCAGCATGAGCTTAAGCCAAGACACACAGACTGAAAGCGCTTTCCGATGGTCGAAAAAGCCGCAGCGTCTCCCGCCCCAATCACCATAAAAAAATACGCCAATCGGCGGCTCTATAATACGGCCACCAGCAGCTACGTGACCCTTGATCATTTGTGTCAGATGGTCAAACAGGGTGTCGATTTCATCGTCTACGACGCTAAGTCGGGCGATGATATCACACGCTCGGTGTTGACCCAAATTATCGTCGAAGAAGAAGGCAAGGGGCAGAACTTGCTCCCCATCAGCTTCCTGCGGCAACTGATTGGCTTTTACGGCGACAGTATGCAGTGGATGGTGCCCAGCTATCTCGATTATAGTATGCAGGCCTTCACGCGCAATCAGGAGCAAATGCGGGAATATTTCCAGAGCGCGGTGGGCGGCATCTTCCCTTTCAACGGCTTTGAGGAAATGAGCAAACATAACCTCGGCCTCTTCGACCGGGCGATGCGAATGTTCACCCCCTTTGGCGCCGCCGATTTCGCGCAATTGGCCCGCCCGCCCGAGTTCACCAAGGCCGCTGAGCCCGACAAGCCGCTCGAAGCACTACAACGTCGAGTCGATGAGTTGCAGCAGCAATTGGCGGCCCTGACCAAAGGCCACGGCGACCGCCCGTAAGCCGCGAACACACGCGGATTTGAACCGGTCCCCGCCAAGTGTGGGGACAAAAAAAGGGAGGCCGAAGCCTCCCTTTTTTTTCATGTTCGCTCGCTCTAAATCCTGAATTCGGCCAGGATGTGAGAGAGATCGGTTTTGGTATCCCGCATCGGCGCCACGGGAGGCGCGTAAGCCTTACGGTCAGCGGCATAGAGTGGGCCGGTGGTCAGGCCATCATCTGCGGCAATCCGACGCGAGGCTTCCTGGAAATCGCTGGTCAACGCCTCGCCACTGGCGTGGGTCTGGGTCTTCCACTCCTTTTCCTCGGGACGGAACGTGACGCAGGGGCTCAGCGCGTGAATGAACGAAAAGCCCGGATGCTTAATGCCCTGAACAATGAGCTTGGTCAGGCCGCCAAGATCGCCCGAAAACCCCCGTGCGATAAAGTTCGCGCCCGACTGCAACGCGACGCCCAACGGACGGAACGCACTAATGCCGGTGCCGCCGGGTTGAAGATCGCTGTCCCAGTCCGGCGCCGTGGTCGGCGAGGGCTGGCCCTTGGTCATGCCGTAAACCTCATTGTCCATCACGACATAGGTGAGGTCGACGTTACGCCGGCAGGCATGAAGGAAGTGATTGCCGCCAATGGAAAAGCCATCGCCATCGCCGCCGGCCACCAACACGGTGAGGTCGGGCCGCGCGAGCTTAAGCCCAATCGCCAAGGGCAGCGCCCGGCCGTGCAAACCGTGAAAGCCATAGCAGGTGGTATAAGCGGGAATCCGTGACGAGCAACCAATGCCCGACACCACCACAACCTTGGCCGGGTCGAGCTGAAGTTCGGCGAACGCCCGGTTCACCGCAGCCTGAATGCCAAAATGGCCGCATCCAGGACACCAAATCGGCGTAAGGTCGGACTTATAGTGCTTAGCTTCGAGTTTGGGGGTGCATCCGTCCATAATTCAGCTCCAGCGGCTAAGAACTTCGCAGACTTCCGACGGCCTGATCGCCAACGGACCGGGATGGCGCAAGCTTTCGGGTGTCACAGGCAAATCGTATTGCGCCCTGAGATAGCCAATAAACTGACCGGAGTGGCTTTGCTCCACCACCAACAGCTTCTTGACCCCCTTCAAAGCCGCCGCCAACTGCGCGGGGCGGGCCGGGGCCAGCAACCGCATCGCCACCAGCCGGGTCTTGATCCCGCTGGCACTGGCGCGAGCCAAGGCTTCCCGCACCGGTGCCGAGGTCGAGCCCCAGGTGATAATCCCGATCTCGGCATCGGCATCGCCTTCGATATCGGCCCAAATGTCGCCGTAGTCGAAATTGTTGAGCTTGTCGTTCCGCTTATCGAGCTGGGAATGGTGGTCGTTGGCTTGAGACGACGGCGTGCCGCGCTCGTTATGCTCCAGACCATCGGCGGTATATTGCCCGCCCGGCATCCCGGGAATGGCCATCGGCGAAACACCCGAGCCGGTCAAGGCATAGCGCTTGTAAACGCCGGCCTTGGGCTCCACCGGCACCAGCCGCTTCGTGCCAAAATCCACTTCTTTTGGCGCCGAAATCACGGCTTTGGCCTGAGCCATCAGCTGATCCGACAGCACGAACACCGCTGTTTGCAGCTCTTCTGCCAAATGCACCGCCCACTGGGTGGTGATCACGCAATCATCCACCGACAACGGCGCCACCACCACGTGGGGTGCATCGCCATGCAACCCATAGAGCGCGATGTTGAGATCGGTCTGCTCGGACTTGGTGGGAATGCCGGTGGAAGGACCGCCGCGCATCACGTTGAAGATCACCAGCGGAACCTCCGCCGCGACCGCGAGGCCAATCGACTCCAATTTGAGCGCCAAGCCGGGGCCAGAGGTGGTGGTCAGCGAGGGCACCCCACCATAGGAGGCGCCAATCGCCATTTGAACCGCCGCGATCTCGTCCTCGGCTTGGCAGAGCACGCCACCAATGGCCGCAAAGCGCGGCGCCACCCATTCCAAAAGGTCGGTCGCAGGCGTAATCGGGTACAGCGCCGCAAACCGGATGCCGCCCTTAAGCGCCCCGTAGCCCGCCGCCTGATTGCCGGTGATAACCCACCGATCGGGCAATGCACCCGCGCCAGCGGCTTCCGGCACTCTGAACGAGGCTGCCGCACCCTGAGACGCCATCAGTTGCACACCAATATCGAAGCCGGCGCGGATCGCCTGGGTGCAGTCAGCGAGGCTGACCCCCTTCTCGATCAAGGTTGCCGCAACCGTCTCGACCATCGCCTCAATCGGCAACCCAACCAAGGCCGCAACCGTGCCGAGCGCGATGATATTCGGACGCGCGCCCCGAATGTCATCGGCCAGCTTGGCGAACGGCGCGGTCAGGTTGAGAGCGCCCGATGCGGCGATCTTGCCCGGCACGTCGCCGGCGTCGTCATCGGCCAGCGCCAAGCTGTTTGGCCCCAGCGGAATTTCGGCGACAAAACGTTCGACGTTGCGCCAATCCAGCGCGATCAGAATATTGAACACATCACCATGCCCGGCAACCGGCGAGCGGGCGAGCCGAACCAGCGCCGCCGCCTCGCCACCGCGAATCTGCGGGCCGACCGTGCGAGTCATCAAACCATACCAACCAGCCTTACCCGCGGCTTCCAGCAGCAGGGTGCCGGCGGTAATGGCACCCGCGCCGCCACTGCCGGTGATAGCGACCGAAACAGTGCCGGCCTCCGAAGTAAATTGTGTCATGCGTGGTTCCTCTGATCCTGGCCTTCCACCACCGCCGCCCACATAAGGGAAGCTCCCGGCCCGCCCCCTTCGCTTAACGGATGACGCCGGCCCTGGCAACCCTGGTTCGATGCGATTTTGACGCTGGGCTGCCCTGTTGCTTCACGGTTACTGCGCTAAGGTCCTGATAAGGGCAATTTTCGTGCGGCTGGGAGGCCTGCCGGCGGGCAAAAAAAACCCCACCTCCGCCGATTGGCGAAAGTGGGGCGCGGCTTAGTTTCAAGCCTTCTTGGTCAGGTCCTCGCCAGTCGCCTGATCAACCTGCTTCATCGAAAGCTTAACCTTACCGCGATCGTCGAAGCCCAAAACCTTGACCTTCACCGGATCGCCAACCTTCACCACATCGGCCACCTTGCCAACGCGCTGCCCGGCCAGCTCCGAGATATGAACCAGACCATCGCGGCTGCCGAGGAAGTTCACGAAGGCGCCAAAATCCACCACCTTCACGACCTTGCCATCATAAACCACGCCCAGCTCGGGCTCGGCGACAATGCCCCTGATCCAGTTGATCGCGGCCTGCGCTGCCTTACTATCCACCGCTGCGACCTTAACCGTGCCGTCGTCGTCGATATCGACCTTGGCGCCGGTCACTTCACAAATTTCCCGGATGACCTTGCCGCCGGAGCCGATCACATCGCGGATCTTTTCCTTTGGCACCATGATCACGGTAATACGCGGCGCGTTCTGGTTGACCTCATCGCGGGCGCCGCCAATGGCCCGGCCCATCTCACCCAGAATATGGATGCGGCCTTCCTGAGCCTGTGCCAACGCGATCTTCATGATCTCCTCGGTAATCGAGGTGATCTTGATGTCCATTTGGAGAGCGGTAACCCCGGCGCTGGTGCCGGCAACCTTAAAGTCCATGTCGCCGAGGTGATCCTCGTCGCCCAGGATGTCGGTCAACACCGCAAAGCCGTTGTCTTCCTTGATCAAGCCCATGGCGATACCCGCCACCGGACGCGGCAACGGCACGCCGGCATCCATCAACGCCAGCGACGTGCCGCAAACCGTGGCCATCGACGACGACCCGTTCGACTCCGTAATTTCGGAAACGATGCGGATGGTGTAGGGGAAGTTTTCCTTCAGCGGCAGCATCCGGCGAACCGCCCGCCACGCCAACTTGCCGTGACCAATTTCGCGCCGACCGGGGGAGCCCATGCGCCCAACCTCGCCCACCGAATAGGGAGGGAAGTTGTAATGAAGCATGAAATGCTCGCGGTATTCGCCTTCGAGGGCATCGATAATCTGCTCATCCTGGCTGGTGCCAAGAGTTGCCACCACCAACGCCTGGGTTTCACCCCGCGTGAACAGCGCCGAGCCATGCGCGCGCGGCAGCACGCCCACTTCGCCGACAATCGGACGCACGGTCTTGGTGTCGCGGCCATCGATGCGACGGCCGGTTTCGATGACCGAGCTGCGCAAAATGGTGCTCTCAAGGTCGTGATAAACCGACCCGATCGCCTCAGGCGCAAACTCCTCGGCCAGGGCCGCGAGGGCCTTGGCTTTGGCGGCGCCGATTTTTTCGTAACGGGCCTGTTTAACCGTCTCGGTGTAAGCGGCGCGAACGTCGGCCCCGACAACCTCGTTAAGCCGCGCCAACACCGCCTTGCGATCGAACGCCGGCTCGGGCACAACCCACGGCTCTTTCGCGCACTGCTCGGCCAACTCACAAATCGCCTGAATCACCGGCTGAAAATTGCGATGACCAAACATCACGGCGCCGAGCATCACGTCTTCCGACAGCTCCATCGCCTGGGACTCGACCATCAGCACGCCTTCGGTGGTGCCGGCGACCACAAGGTCGAGGTCCGAAGTTTCCAACTGATCGGAGGTCGGGTTCAGAATATATTCGCCGTTCTTGTAGCCGACGCGGGCGGCGCCCACCGGCCCCAGAAACGGAACGCCGGAAATCGTCAACGCCGCCGAGGTGCCGATCATGGCAACGACATCCGGGTCGTTCTCCAGGTCGTGGCTCAGCACGGTGCAAACGATTTGGGTTTCGTTGCGGAACCCTTCGGCAAATAGCGGCCGGATCGGCCGATCGATCAACCGGCTAACCAGGGTTTCCTTTTCGGTCGGACGCCCTTCGCGCTTAAAAAATCCGCCCGGAATTTTACCGGCAGCAAAAGTCTTTTCTTGATAATTCACGGTAAGAGGAAAAAAATCGATCCCCTGTCGCGCCGTTTTCGCGGCCACCGCAGTACACAACACCACGGTTTCGCCATAAGTCGCCACCACGGCGCCGTCGGCCTGACGGGCGATTTTCCCGGTCTCGAGGGTCAGCTTGCGGCCACCCCACATTATTTCCTTACGATAAACTTTAAACATGTCTCTCTCTTCCTTCCATCCGACACCTGGCCACCCCGGATTGGGTGCGCTCAGGCCAAGGCGTTGTCGTGTTCATCCGCCTTGTGAAAAACAGCAAATACCGGCGCGGGACATCCCGGCCGGTTTTACATCCAGACTCTTGCCCAGCCCGGCACCCCATCGGAGACCAGCGCTCCTCCCCCACCACTCCGGGCACATCGGCCCGAACTCTGCCCAGACCGGGCTGGGGGGAGGCACGCCCTTTTCCAACGAAATCAGCGCCGCAACCCGAGCCGCTGAATCAAGGTGTCATAGCGGGGGCTGGCTTTGCCCTTGAGATAATCGAGAAGCCGGCGACGCTGGCCGACCATCATCAAAAGACCCCGGCGGGAATGAAAATCCTTGGAGTGGGTCTTCAGATGCTCGGTCAGGTTGGCAATCCGCTCGGTGAGAATCGCAACCTGAACTTCGGGGGAGCCGGTATCGCCGGCGGTGACGGCATATTCACTAATAAGCGCGGTCTTGCGCTCTGCGGTAATCGACATCGGGTTCTCCACTAATTAGGTGTTTATAACACGCACCGGACGGATTTCCGCGCCTTCCAGCCGGCATAATGCCACTGGACGCCGCGCCGTTGTGGCCAGCACCAACACCTCACGCTCGGCCGAATCATCGATCAGCTTTTCCAGCCGCTCGAAATCCTGCCGGCGCAAAAGCGCCACCGCTTGGCCCTGTCTCAACCGGTACGCCTCTTCCGCCGTTAAGGCCAACGCCGGGATGTCGTCCAGCGCGGTCTCGACCGGCAGTAATTGGCTGTCGAGGTCGGCACCTTGCCCCAGTGCCACCAATTGGTCCAGCGAAATCGCCTTTGCCAAGGTAAAGCGCCCAACCGAAAGGCGCCGCAACTCGGCAATATGACCGAGACACCCCAGTGCCCGCCCCATATCCCGGGCCAGCGATCGCATATAGGTGCCTTTTCCGCACACAACTTCAAAGTCGGCGTGATCGGCATCGGGTTGGCCGACCAGACTAAACCGATCGACCCGCACCTGCCGCGCCGCCAAATCCACCACTTCGCCCGCGCGCGCCAAGTCATAGGCCCGCGCGCCATCGAGTTTGATTGCTGAAAACTGAGGCGGAATTTGCTGGATCTCACCAACGAAAGCGCCAAGCGCCGCCTCAATCGCCGCCGTCTCCGGACGACGGTCCGAGCGGTCGATCACGTCACCAGCCCGGTCGTCGGTATTGCGCTCCTCACCCCACCGGGCGCGAAAATGATAACACTTGGTGCCATCCTGCGCAAACGCCACGGTTTTGGTCGCCTCACCCATGGCGATTGGCAAAACCCCGGTCGCAATCGGGTCAAGGGTGCCGCCATGCCCCGCCTTCTCGGCTTGAAACAGCCACCGCACTTTGCCCACAACCTGGGTCGACGTCATGCCCTCAGGCTTGTCCACAACCAACCAACCGCTCACCGGGCGGCCGCGCTTTTTACGCGCCATCGTCGCAATCCTCGCCCAAATCGTCTGCTAAATCTTCGTGCAACGTCCCGTCAGACAGCCCCACGTCGCCGCCATCCGTCGCGGCAGACTCCGGCGGGTGGGCAAGATCACGCGCCACTTCCGGCTGTTGTAACAAAATCTCGATTCGCGCCGCCCGATCAAAGGATGTATCAGGCTCAAAGCTCAGATTGGGCGCGAACCGCAAATTAACCTCGCGGGCAACCTGGGCGCGCAAAAACCCGGCGGCATGACGCAGCGCCTTAACCGCAACCCCAATCTCAGCGCCGCCAAGCGGAGTGACAAACACCGTGGCGTTACGAAGGTCGGGGCTGACCCGCACCTCGGTCACGGTGAAGTTTTGGCTCTGCAACGCCGGGTCCCGGAAATCTCCGCGCAAAAACAACGCGGAAAGGACGTGACGCACTTCCTCGCCAACCCGCAACTGCCGCTGCGATGCCGGCCGCGCCGAATGCTTGTGTGTCATAAGGTTGCCCACCAAACAGATGCGGTATCGGAAGGTTGGAGGGTCGGGAGCCCACGGCCCCGGCGGGAAGCCAGGGGGCACGAGGCCCCCTGAAACTCACAGCACCCGCGCGACTTCTTCCATCTCGAAGGCTTCGATAACGTCACCAGCCTGCATATTGTCGTAGTTCTCGAAGGCCATACCGCATTCATAGCCCTCGCGAACGTCCTTAACTTCGTCCTTGAAGCGCTTGAGCGTCTTGAGCGACCCGGTGTGGATGACCACGTTGTCGCGCAACAACCGCACTCCGGCACCGCGCTTGACGACACCTTCGGTAACACGACAACCCGCCACCTTGCCAACCTTGGTGATGTTGAACACCTCCAAAATAGAGGCGTTGCCGAGGAACCGCTCGCGCAAGGTCGGCGAGAGCATTCCCACCAGCGCAGCGCGTACATCGTCAATAACGTTGTAAATCACCGAGTAATAGCGAAGCTCGACACCATCGCGCCTTGCCAATTCGCGGGCCTGAGGATTGGCGCGAACGTTAAAGCCGATAACCAGCGCCTTGGAAGCATTGGCCAGCGTAACATCGGATTCGTTGATAGCGCCAACACCGGAAGACAATACCCGAACCTTAACCTCGGTATTGGTGCCCGCCAGCTTCTCCAACGCCCCGACAATCGCCTCGATCGAGCCCTGAACGTCGCCCTTAAGCACGATCGGCAGCTCTTTAGCCTCACCCTCTTGAATGCGGGTAAACATCTGCTCCAGCGTACCGCGCGCGGTGGCCTTAACCTGAGCATCCCGCTTCTTGCGCTGACGGAACTCGATGATCTCCCGCGCCCGCGCTTCACTCTCCAGCACCGCGAAGTCGTCGCCGGCCATCGGCGTGCCATTGAGGCCCAGCACTTCCACCGGAACCGCCGGCCCCGCCTCTTCCACCTGCTGGCCACGATCGTTGATCAGGGCGCGCACCCGGCCCCACTCGCTGCCGGCTACGAAAATGTCGCCAACCCGAAGCGTCCCTCGCTGCACCAGCACGGTTGCGACCGAACCCCGGCCACGCTCCAGCTTGGCTTCGATCACCGCCCCCATCGCCGCGCGATTGGGATTGGCCCGCAGCTCCAGAATTTCGGCCTGAAGCAAAATCGCTTCCTCGAGTCGATCCAGCCCGCGCCGCGCCTTGGCCGACACCTCAACCGCGAGAATGTCGCCGCCCAACTCTTCCACCACCAACTCGTGCTGTAAAAGTTCTTGGCGCACCCGTTCGGGTTTGGCGTCGGGCAGATCGATTTTGTTGATCGCGACGATAATCGGCACCTTAGCCGCCTTGGCGTGCTGAATGGCCTCGACCGTCTGCGGCATGATGCCGTCGTTGGCGGCCACCACCAACACCACCACGTCGGTGACGTTGGCGCCACGGGCGCGCATCTCGGTGAAGGCGGCGTGACCCGGCGTGTCGATAAAGGTGATGCGCCCGCCATGGGTCAACGTCACCTGATAGGCGCCAATGTGCTGGGTGATCCCGCCGGCCTCGCGAGAGGCCACATCGGTGTGCCGCAGCGCGTCAAGCAGCGAGGTTTTGCCGTGATCGACGTGGCCCATGATGGTAACCACCGGCGGCCGGAACACCAGATCGGTGTCGATATCGGTCAAACCGCCAAGGCCCACCTCGACATCGGAGTCCGACACCCGGCGCACGCGATGGCCGAACTCGGCGATCACCAACTCAGCGGTATCGGCGTCGATGGATTGGGTGATGGTGGCCATCACGCCCATCCGCATCAACGACTTGATCACATCGGCGCCGCGCTCGGCCATACGATTGGCCAGCTCCTGCACCGTGATGACTTCGGGCAGCACGACTTCGCGCGTAACTTTTTGAACTTCCTGACGGGCATTTTGCCGCTGCCGCTCCCGCTCCCGCGCCCGGCGAACGGCGGCAAGGCTGCGCGTCCGCTCAACGTCATCGGAATTCAAAGCTTGGGAGACAGTGAGCTTACCACCGCGACGGCGATCAGCCCCCTTACGCGGCGCTGCCGCCACCTTTGGCGCCGCCGCCTTGGCCCCACCGCCGGCCTTGCGATTGCGACGCTCTTCCTCGTCATCTTCCGCTGACGGCGGACGAACGGCCCCAACCGCCGGTTTCGCCGCGGCGTCGACCGCCGGGACCGCTGCTGCCCCCGCCTTCAACGTTGTCCGCCGGCCACCCTCTTCGGCCTTCTTTTCCTCGGCCTTTTTCTCTTCGGGCGGACGCTTGGCGTCTTCGATCGCGCGCTTTTTGGCTTCTTCTTCCTGACGCTTGCGCTCGGCCTCGGCGGCAACCGCCTGCTCGTGGGCCTGAATGCGCTTCATCTCTTCGATTTCGCGCTGACGCAGCGACTCGGGATCGGTCGGAAGATCGACGGCCTCAAGCTCCTCGCCGATATCTTCGGGGCCGGCCGACTCGACCGCCTCATCAAAGATATCGTCGGAAATCAGCTCCTCATCGGGCTCATTGGCCCGACGCTCTTCCTCTTTGAAGGCGCCCAGCAGAGCACGAGCGCGAGCCTCGCGCTCCTCTTTGGTGAGCTGGCGCACGGTGGCACCTTTTGGCCCCCGGCCAGGACCGCCCTTGGTCGGCAAACCTTCGGCCGCCCGGCGCGCAGCCGCGCCACCATCGGCTATTCCAGGCGCGGCGCCCTTCTCGATGGTGCGTTTGCGTTTGACCTCAACGGTCACCGTCTTGGTTCGACCATGGGAGAAACTTTGCCGCACCGAACCCGCGTCCACCGTCTTCTTCAGCTCGAGTTTCCCCTTGCTGGTCAGGTGCAACACTTTTTTCTCGCGATCCTGGTCGTTGCTCTCGGTCATTGGTACCCGACTGGTCCGTCATTGATCGGTTGACCGGCGGGCGAACGCCCGGCCGGTAGTGTCCTGAGCCCCATCAGTCTGCTGGCATCGACCCTCAGGCGGTCGGCCAACGCCCCACGCGCGATCAACGCATGGACTGTAATATCCCGGCCCAACGCCGCGCCTAGGGCCGCGGAATCGAAAGCCTCTAACACCGGCAACTCGCCGGCCAAACCCCTCACCTTACCGCGCCCGTCCACAGCGCCATCGGCAGCCGCCAACACCAGCCCCGGCACCCCATCCCGGCAAACCCGCCCGGCACGAAGGGCTTCCCGCACCTTCTCAAACCCGGCAACCACTTGCCCCGCTCGCCGCGCGAGGCCAATCGAGTCGAGACAACGCCGTTCCAAGAGCATAATCAAGCGCGCCAGCAAATCGGTCTCGACCCGCACCGCCCGCCGCGCCGCCTTGGCAAACACCTTGCGCGCCACCGCCCGTTCCACCATCGCCCCATCGGCGGTAAGCCATAGCCCACGCCCAGGGAGACGGCCATCCAAATCCGGAACCACCTCACCATCGGGCGAAACGACAAACCGTATCATGCCGATTTTTGGCTGAACCGTGCCGCTCAAAATGCACCGCCGCAGAGGGTCGCGAGCGTCGCGCACCTCCTCTGCCCCGTCTACCGGGTCCGCGTGCTGTTCGATTGGCGCAACTCCCCCATCCATCCCCGTTTTCCAG
Organism: uncultured Rhodospirillales bacterium; assembly: GCA_903931735.1. Lineage (GTDB taxonomy): Bacteria > Pseudomonadota > Alphaproteobacteria > Azospirillales > Azospirillaceae > BOG-933. Next base: position 22,347 of record CAIZDL010000075.1, on the reverse strand, counting down.
CTCCCACCTTCACGACGGCTTGCCGCCGCCATCGGCGAACCAATGGGCTCGCGCGGCCATAATAATATCGTTGGCTTCGTCTTTCGAGGGGCCATCCTTGCCCAGCAGCTCTGTCAGCTCGTCGCCGGCCAAATCGGCGAGATCATCGAGGGTTTTGACCCCGTTTTCTCCCAATTTGACCAGCATTCCCGGCGAAAGCTCGGACACGGCCGCCAATTCGTCCTCGACTCCGAGGGTCCGGCGCCGCTCGGTATATATCTCGTCCTGATTTTCCAACCAGACCCGGGCGCGCTCTTTCAGCTCCTCCGCCACGTCGGCATCAAAGCCCTCGATCTCGGCCAGCTCCTCAATCTCAATAAAGGCCAACTCTTCCAGCGACGAGAAGCCCTCGGCCACCAGCAGGTGCGCAATAACGTCGTCAACGTCGAGCGCATCCATAAACAACTGGGAGCGGGTCCGGAACTCGTCGGTGCGCCGCTCGGATTCCTCGGCCTCGGTCAGGATATCGATATCCCACCCGGTCAACTGAGAGGCGAGGCGCACATTCTGACCGCGACGGCCAATGGCGAGGCTCAACTGATCGTCCGGCACCACCACTTCGATGCGCCGATTTTCTTCGTCCAGCACCACCTTGGCAACCTCGGCCGGCGCCAGCGCATTGACCACGAAGGTCGCGGCGTCGGTGGACCAAGGAATAATGTCGATCTTTTCGCCCTGAAGCTCGGCGACGACGGCCTGAACCCGGCTGCCGCGCATACCAACGCAGGCGCCCACGGGGTCAATCGAGCTATCGTTCGACAGCACCGCGATTTTCGCCCGGCTCCCGGGGTCACGGGCCACCGATTTTATCTCGATGACACCATCATAGATTTCCGGCACTTCCTGCATAAACAGCTTGGCCATAAAAATCGGATGGCTGCGCGACAGGAAAATCTGCGGTCCGCGCGCTTCTTCGCGCACATCGAAAATCAACGCCCGCACCCGGTCGCCATTTTTGTAGTGCTCGCGGGGCAGCAACTCGTCCCGCCGCAAAATCGCTTCGGCGCGGCCGAGGTCGACGGTGACGTTGCCGTATTCCACCCGCTTGACCAGACCGTTGACGATCTCGCCAATCCGATCCTTGTACTCGTTGAACTGGCGCTTACGCTCGGCATCGCGAACCCGCTGCACGATCACCTGCTTGGCGGTCTGCGCGGCAATCCGGCCGAAATCGATCGGCGGCAACTCGTCAACCAAGCTGTCGCCAAATTTTGCGTCGGGCTTGATCTTCCTGGCTTGGGCCAGCGTCAGCTCGACCACCTCGTTCTCAACCGTCTCCACCACGGTCTGATACCGAGCAAGATGGATTTCCCCGGTCTTGCGGTCGATGCGCGCCCGAATGTCGTGCTCATGCCCGTATTTGGAGCGTCCCGCCTTCTGGATCGCGAGTTCCATCGCCTCCAGAACCTCGTCCCGGTCGATGCTCTTCTCCCGAGCTACCGCATCGGCGACTTGCAGCAGTTCCATAAATCAGGATTCCCCGAACTCGTTGACACTAAATCGTTGACGCTAAAGATGTCGGCAGGGCTTACAACGAACGTACCACCCGACCGCACCTTAAAAGACCGGTGGCACTCAGAGACTAGCCGCAATCAAGGCATCGGTGAGAATCAACTTGGCCCGTAGGACACCGCCGAACGGCAACTCTACCAGAGTCCCGCCCTCGATTTCCACCCGCACCAGCTCCCCCGCGACCCCCTTCAGCACCCCTTTGAAACGGCGACGCCCTTCGATCAGCGCCTTGGTCTCAATCCGGGCCTCAAAACCGGCAAAACGCTCAAAATCCCTGAGCCGGGTTAAAGGCCGATCAATCCCAGGCGAGCTAACCTCCAGATGATAGGCGCCGGAGATCGGGTCTTCAACATCGAGTAAAGCCGAAACGGTGCGGCTGATATCCGTGCAATCGTCAACCGTGATGGCAACACCATCCACCCGTTCAGCCATGATTTGCAGCACTGGCCGCCGACCACCCGAGAGCTGAACGCGCACGATTTCATAGCCCATGGCTGTGACCGCTGGCGCGAATATCTTTTGCAGTCGCTCTGTTCCGTCCATCCCCGACTAACCCGCCCCGCTCGATAACGCGGGACGTCATCTCCGGTTAATAAAAAAGGTGGGCCGGTGGCCCACCCGCAAAGCAACATCGCGGCCCACAACTCGCGCGCCGCTCAGTCGTATCGGATACCTTGGGCACTATAGCCGATTCCCCGGCGGAGGCAAGGCCTTTCCATAGGTTTGGAATCGCGATCGTTGAAAGCCGGCGGCCACGCGCCCCGCTACAGGCCAACCGCCCCCATTACCACACGAAACGCGGCACGATCGCGGTGGGGCGCGGCCCCGCCAATGCCAAAAGGGCGGCAAGCCGTGCCGGGCAGGGCGCCTCGCCCCAGGCACCGCCAAGATCGCGCCGCAAAATTCCCCCCGTCACCAGCACCGATGCGATACCGGCAGCGGCGGCGCCGGCGATGTCGGTATGGAGGGTGTCGCCAATGGCCACGATACGCTCCCGGTCGGGCACCCCCAGCAACTCGAAACACCGCTGATAAACCGGCGCATGGGGCTTGCCGTGATACCGGACCTCGCCCCCAAGACCGGCATAGCGCCGGGCCAGCGCACCGGCGCACTCTACAATGCGCGAGCCGACCATCACCTCAATATCCGGATTGCCGCAAACCATCGGCAGCCCCCGAAGCGCCGAAGCGCTCAACGCCGGGCCATAATCCAGCGGCGACTCGTCGTAGCAAGAGGGGCCGGTGTTCAGAATAAAGGTGGCACGCGCCGGATCGTCGGTCAGCTCAAGGTCTGGCAAGCCCTCGAACAACTGGCGGTCATGCAACGGGCCAAGATGGAGGCAAACCCGGCCCAGCCCAGCGTGCCACGCGCAATCCCGGCCCGAGAGCGCCTCGAACACCGCCTCCCCCGAGGTCATAATATGGTGATAGCACTCCCGGCCGATCCCCATGCCGGCCAAAATCTCCACCACCGGGCCAACCCGACGCGGGGCGTTGGACAGCAGACAAACGCGCTTGCCCTCGGCCACCAAACGCTGAAGGCATGAAAACACGCCAGGATAGGGGCGCACACCATCGTGAAGCACCCCCCACAAATCGAGGATATAGCCGTCGAACCGGTCGGCAAGGGCGCTCACGCCGGTCAGAATGGGGGGATTTGGAAGGCTGGTCATCGCGTTACGGTCAGAGATCTGGACGGTCAGGGATCAGGCGGTTCGACGGCTGAGGCGAGGGGCCCCGAAAAGATAACCCTGGGCGAGGGTGATGCCAAACTCGGCAAGCCCGGCCAATTGATGCTCGGTTTCGATCTTCTCCACGATCAGCGCCACCGGTTGTCCCTCCAGCCGGCGGAGAAGATCGACGGCGGCATTGCGGGTTGGCGGTTGGAGAAAAAAGTCGCAGTTTAGCTTCAGGTAGTGGACCTGATGCCCGACCATTGCCGGCACATCGATATCGAGCAGGTCCACCCGATCCATTGAGAAGCAAAAGCCCGCCTCCGCCAACTCGTTCACGACGCTCAGAGACGACGCGATCTCGGCGGTCAACGTGCGCTGGCTCAGCTCGAACACCAACTTGCCCTTAAGATTGTGCGGGTCGCCCCCGTTGCCCAGAAAGCGGGCAAGAAACGCAGCGTCGCCCAACGTCTGTGGCGACACATTACAAAAGAATCCGATGGCGTGCTTATGCCGGTCAGTCTCCCGGATCATCGCAGCGACCCGCGCGAAACACAACTCATCGATCGCCGGCAGCATCCCCTCCCGCTCCGCCACCGCCAGATACCGATCGGGCAGAACCAACCCGTCGTCGGGCAAGCGGATCCGCGACAGCACCTCGAAGAAGCGCGACTTGCGGCTGGGCAAGCCGACAATGGGCTGAAGAAATGCCTCGACCCGCTCTTCGGCCAGCGCCGCGCGGATCATGGCCGCCGTCTCGGCATCCTCGGGCGAAAGCGGGGCCAATGATGCCGGAGTGCGCACCATCCTCGGCGGTGCCCGGCGCACCCGCGCCTCCGGCGAAGATGCCCGCGCCGCCAGCTCAGGCAACGACGGCGCCGGCTCAGGCAAGGACGGCGCAGGGTCCGGCAGCGGCGCCTCGGGTAATGCGGAAGGTACGGCTTTGACGGCGGGTCCGGATTTGGTCTTGGGCGGTTTCAACTTCAAGAACATGTCTACTAAATCTTCGTAAGCCTCGCGCAACCGCACCTGACGCTCGAACACTTTGCGCTCAACGGCCCGGCGGGTCACCACTTCGTGGACCAAACCCCCGGCGAGCACCACCACCGCGCCGGCCAGCACGACGACAACGGTGTCGGTCTGCGGTCGCAACACGGCCAGCAGCACCACCGTGACCACCGCCGCCGCGCAATAGCCGGCCGCGAAAATGGCATGGCCCCACCACCGAAGCTGCATCGACACCCCCCAAATCCCCGGCGCACTATAGCGCCTGGCGCCGATTCATCGCAGCTTCATTTCAAGCGCCCGCCACGCCCAGCACCAGCCCGCCCCCGGCGGTGCCAACCCGAACGGTTTGCCCGCCAGCGATCTCGCCCGCCAAAATCCGGGTGGCCAGAAGGTTTTGCAGTTCGCGTTGAATAACCCGCTTCAGGGGCCGGGCCCCATAAACCGGATCATAGCCGGCGTCGCCCAGCCACGTCAGGGCCGGTCCATCCAGCTCCAGCCCAATATCCCGCTCGCCCAGCATTTTGCGCAGCCGCGCCAATTGCAAGGCGACAATCGCAGTCATGTGGGTGCGGCTCAGCCGGTGGAACAACAAAATTTCGTCGAGTCGATTGAGGAACTCGGGCCGGAACGCCGACCGCACCACCTCCATCACCGCCGCACGCACAGCGTCGCTCTCCTCCCCCTCCGCCTGAGCTGCCAGGATATCGGAGCCGATATTTGAGGTCATGACGATCAGGGTATTGCGAAAATCCACCGTACGGCCCTGCCCATCGGTCAACCGGCCATCATCCAACACCTGAAGCAGAACGTTGAAAACATCGGGATGAGCCTTTTCGATCTCATCGAACAGCACCACCTGATAGGGCCGGCGGCGCACCGCCTCGGTCAGGGCTCCGCCCTCATCATAGCCGACATACCCCGGCGGCGCACCGATCATTCTGGCTACGGAATGTTTTTCCATATACTCCGACATATCGAGCCGGACCATTGCGGTCTCGTCGTCGAACAAAAATTCGGCCAGCGCCTTGGTCAACTCGGTTTTCCCCACTCCGGTAGGACCAAGGAAAATAAACGAGCCGATCGGGCGGTTTGGGTCTTGCAAACCGGCACGGGCACGGCGCACGGCATTGGCCACCGACGATATCGCCTCCTCCTGGCCGATCACCCGCCGCCCCAGCCGCGCCTCCATCGCCAACAGCTTATCGCGCTCCCCCGCCAGCATCTTATCGACGGGAATCCCGGTCCAGCGGCTCACCACTCCGGCAATGTCGCTATCGCGCACCTCTTCGTTAAGCATCCGATTTTCGGCCGCGTGCTCCGCCGTTTTCAAGTTTCGTTCCAGGTCCGGAATGACACCGTAGGTCAGTTCGCCCGCCCGCGCCCAATCGCCCATTCGCTGGGCCTGGTCCAGCGCCGAGCGGGCCTGTTCCAACTGTTCCTTGGTCCGCTGGGCCACCGAAAGTTGATCCTTTTCGGACTGCCAGCGCTCGGTCAACTCGGCCGATTTGCGTTCAAGCTCGGTAAGTTCCCCCTCCAGCCGCACCAGCCGATCCCTCGAGCCGGCGTCACTCTCCTTTTTGAGCGCTTCCCGCTCGATTTTCAGTTGGATGATCCGGCGGTCCAGCTCATCAATTTCTTCGGGCTTGCTATCGACCTCCATCCTCAAACGCGACGCCGCCTCGTCAATCAAATCGATCGCCTTATCGGGCAAAAAGCGGTCGGTGATATAGCGATTGGAAAGCGTGGCCGCCGCGACGATGGCATTATCGGTGATCCGCACCCCGTGATGAAGCTCATACTTTTCCTTGAGGCCGCGCAGAATCGAGATCGTGTCGGCGACATTGGGCTCGGGCACAAACACCGGCTGGAAGCGGCGGGCCAGCGCTGCATCCTTCTCGACGTGCTTCCGGTACTCGTCCAAAGTCGTTGCGCCTAAGCAATGAAGCTCGCCCCGAGCCAATGCTGGCTTCAGCATATTGGACGCATCCATCGCCCCTTCGGCCTTGCCAACGCCAACCAGGGTGTGCAATTCGTCGATAAAAACGATGATCTCACCCGCCGCCGCCTGAATTTCCTGGAGCACCGCCTTCAGCCGTTCCTCGAACTCGCCGCGAAACTTAGAGCCGGCAACCAGGGCGCCAAGGTCCAACGACAAAAGCTTGCGCTTCTTCAACCCCTCCGGCACATCGCCGTTAATGATGCGTTGGGCCAAGCCTTCGACGATCGCGGTTTTGCCCACCCCCGGCTCGCCAATCAACACCGGGTTGTTTTTGGTCCGCCGCGCCAACACCTGAATACAGCGCCGAATTTCGTCGTCCCGCCCGATGACCGGGTCGAGCTTGCCCTCTTGGGCGGCCTGGGTCAGGTCGCGGGTGTATTTTTTCAGCGCATCGTATGACTGTTCGGCCGACGCGCTATCGGCGGTCCGCCCTTTGCGCATCTCGTTGATCGCCCGGTTAAGCGCCTGGGGCGTCACCCCCGCACCGCCAAGTACCCGTTGCACCGGCGAGCCCTGGGACAGAGCCATCGCCAGCAACAGCCGCTCGGCCGTGACAAAGCTGTCGCCGGCCTTCTGGGCCAACGTCTCGGCGCTCTCAAACAGCCGGGCCAAATCGGCACCAAGGTAGACCTGCCCAGCCCCCGCGCCCTCGACCTTGGGCAACCGCTCCAGCTCGGCCTCGGCACCCGACAGCGCCGCCGTGTGGTCGCCCTCCGCCGCCTTGATCAGGCCGGCGGCCAACCCCTCCTTATCGTCGAGCAGGATTTTGAGAAGATGGAGCGGTAGCAACTGCTGATGACCACGCCGCTGCGCCAAGCTCTGCGCCGCCTGCACAAAGCCGCGCGCCCGCTCGGTGTATTTCTCAAAATCCATTCCGCGCTCCCAAATATGGCCGGGTCGGCCAAGCCGCACCACTCCGCCCGTCACATATGGCGAGCGCGGCTGCCGATGCAAGAGCAAGACGGGGCACGCGGACCGACGCCGGCCGACCGGTTGCGCTACCCTTTGCGGAAGGCTTGGTATAATATTGCGCCGCACCACGGCCGAGTTCGCCCCATGTCCGCTTACGAAAAATTTGTCACTGGCTTCCTCGACTACCAAAGCAAAGCCGCCCACGCCGACCCGGAGCTGTTTGCCCGGCTCGCGGTGGGTCAAACCCCGAAATGTATGGTTATCGCCTGCTGCGACTCGAGAGTGGACCCGGCGATTCTCGCCAACGCCGCGCCGGGCGAACTTTTTATTTTGCGCAACGTCGCCAATCTCGTTCCGCCCTGCGAGCCCGATGGGCTGTATCACGGCACCAGCGCCGCGCTGGAATTTGCGGTCAACGCGCTCCGGGTCGAATATATCGTGGTCATGGGCCATGCCAGTTGCGGCGGCGTCCGGGCGCTGATGACCAACGATCCCGATATCGCCGAGGTCAACCCCTTCATCAATCGTTGGATGCGGATTGCCGAACCCGCCCGCCTGCGCACCATCGAAATCGCCGCCGAGCAATCTCTTGAGCACCAAATCTGCATTTGCGAGCGGGAGGTGATCAAGGTGTCGTTGCTCAACCTGCTCTCATTCCCCTGCATCGCCCATGGGGTCAAGATTGGGCGGCTGCGCCTGCGCGGGCTGTATTTCGATATCGCCAGCGCCACCCTGTTTCAATATCAGGAAAACACCGACCGGTTTGAACCGTTGCGGTGACGGACGATTTTCCTTGACGGTATAGGATCAGCATCCTATAAGCGGTCTATCAACACCTGAGTTGCGCCTTAAACCAGCGCAACCGGTGTTGGTGTCTCCCAAACAAACCACCTTGAACGAGCTGAGCGAATAACCGGTTGCGCAGTGCGCCCCCGGCCCGCCAAGCTCGTTTATTTTTGCGCGCTCTCCCGGCCGGAGCAGGATAACGATCCTAGCCCCGAGAACCGCAGGCGGCGACCGCGCGTCTGCCACGCCATCACCATCACTCTTAAAACGAAGGGCAATCCGCCATGTCTATTTCGGTGACGCAAGCTTTCATCAAGCAGTTCGAACGTGAGGTTCACGAGGCCTATCAGCGCATGGGCTCAAAACTGCGCAGTACCGTCCGCTCCAAAGGCAACGTCGTCGGTGCCTCGACGGTGTTCCAGAAGGTTGGCAAAGGCACCGCCAGCACCAAGGCCCGCCACGGCACCGTGCCGGTGATGAACATCGACCACACGCCGATCGAATGCGCCCTTTCCGACTATTATGCCGGCGATTGGGTTGACCAGCTCGACGAGCTGAAAACCAATATCGACGAGCGGACAGTAATCGCCAATGCCGGCGCTTATGCCCTTGGCCGCAAGACCGACGACCTGATCATCGCGGCGCTCAACACCAACACCAACTATGCCCTCGACGGCACCGATGGTCTGACCAAGGCCAAAGTGTTGCAGGCTTTCGAGATCCTCGGCGCCATTGATGTTCCCGACGACGGCCAGCGATATGCGGTGGTCGGCTGGAAGCAGTGGAGCCAACTGTTGGGCATTCCCGAGTTCGCCAACTCGGAATATGTCGGTGCTGCCGATCTGCCCTGGCAGGGCACTCAGGCCAAGCGCTGGCTCGGCACTTTGTGGCTGCCCCACTCGGGCCTGACCGTCGCCGCCAATGTTCGCAGTTGCCATTGGTTCCACAAAACCGCAGTCGGCCACGCCTCGGGCTCGGATGTCCAGACCGATATCACCTGGCACGGCGACCGCGCCGCCCACTTCGTCAACAACATGATGAGCCAAGGCGCGGCCCTGATCGACGCAACCGGCGTCGTGACCATGCGTTGCCTCGAATCATAATCCAACCGCTCCCGGAGCCCAAACCATGGCTTATTTGTCCAAAAATCTGAGCGTGCTCGCCTATTCCAACGGCTTCACCCTCTGGCACTACACCACACCCGACACCGCAACCACCGTCGATACCTCCGGCTACTTCAACGCAGCCTCCGACATGGTGCGGGTGGGCGACATGATCCTCGCCAACACCGACACCGGCGCCTCGATCGCCACCGGGGTCTTCGTGGTCGCCAGCAACACCGCCTCGGTGGTGGACGTGGCCAACCTCACCCAGATGAACAGCACGAACACGGATTAGGGAGAGGGAACACCGCAGTCGGCCGGAAATCGCCCACACGGCCGACTGCGCTCCTTTCCGCCAACTCGGCGCAATTATTGCCCCAAAAAATTCATTGGCTATCCACCAAACGGAGACTGTAAGTTCATCACTGCTTGTGACAGAATGTCACTAACTTGTATGAGTTCGCCCGAATCCGTTCTTACGCTGGGAGATAAGATGATGGGCCAGATTGTTCGCCGTTTCAGAAACCGACTGGCGCAACGACCGCCTCACGCCTTAACAACCTTCTGGGAAGGGTTCTGGCAAGGTTTGGCGGCTCCGACCATGGTATACGAACCACCCTCGCGGCACTCGCCTTATGACGGAGCCAACGCAATGATCAGGGGCGCCTGGTCACAGGTTGGTCAGAGTATTAACGGAGCGATGGGCGATCTCGATAAGCAAGTCGGGGGCGATCGTGGCTGATCGCACGACCAACGACATATCCTTGGCCGACCCTCAAAACAACAAGATGGCGAGTCTGGAGACCGCTGTTGCACATAAAACCAACGGGGAGATCGTTGAGCACGCCCGCCTTCGGATGTGGCAGGGGCCGCTTCCGCACCCTGACTTGGTTGCTCGATACGGTGAGATTATTCCCAACGGCGCGGACCGCGTAATGGCGATGGCGGAGTTGTCGCTAAAAGCAAAAATCAACGATAGCAAACGCGGCCCTTGGCTCGGAGCCTCGGTTTCGATCATCGCGATGCTCGGTGCTCTGGGCTGCGTCGCTTTAAAGGAGCCCTGGGTCGCAACAGTCTTTTTGAGCATGCCGATGTTTGCCGTGGTCAAAGCGCTCATCGACAGCGGTATCCGGGCGCGCAAGAAAGACTAAGCCCGCCTCTTTCATCATTCGGTGTTTGTTGCCAAAAGCCGCCCTTCCCGGGCGGCTTTTTTCGTTTGTGCTTTTTCTCACCCCAACCCAAGGACCCCACCCCATGACTCTCAATGCCATTGGGCTCTGCAACCGTGCGCTGGTGAAGCTCGGGGCCGCGCCTATCGACGGGTTCAATGACGGGACCGCCGAGGCGGAAACGGCTGGCGTCCTTTATGAGCCGACGCGGGATGCTTTGCTTTCGGCTCATCCGTGGCGCTTTTCGACCCGGCAGGCAACGCTGGCCCAGCTCGCCCAGCCACCGATCGCCGACTATGACTATGCGTTCGCATTGCCCTCCGATTACCTCGCCGCGCTTTCGGCGGGCGGGCCGGGGGCCGGGCGGGGGCTGTGTTACCGGATCTCGGGCCAATCGCTTGAGGCCGGCAGCGCCGCCGTGGTGCTGACCTACCTCTCGCGGGTCGATGAAAGCGGCTTTCCGCCCATTTTCGCCTCCGCGCTGGTCGCCCGGCTGGCTGCCGAGTTCTGCCTGCCGCTCACCGAAAGCGCCGCCCGAGCGACCACCCTTTACCAATTGGCCGAGCAAGAGTTCCGGCGCGCCCGGCTGGTCGATGGCCAGCAGGATACCCGGAGCTGCTTTGAAACCTTCTCCCTGATCGAGGCTCGAAGCTGATGCCCGTCACCCGCCAGGATAAAACCAACTTCACCGGGGGAGAGATTTCGCCCGATCTGCTCGGACGGGGCGACCTCAAGGCCTACGACAACGGCGCCCGATCCCTCACCAACGTCTTTATCGACCCCACCGGCGGCGTCACACGGCGCGCCGGGCTGGCCTATGTCGATACCGTGCGCGGCCCGGGCCGGCTGGTGGCGTTCGAGTTCAACACCGAACAGACCTACCTGCTGGTCTTCACCAACGGCTGGATCGACGTTTACGACAACGACGTGGTGACAGCCTCCATCGCGGCGCCCTGGACGACGGCCCAGCTCGACCAAATCAACTGGACCCAAAGCGCCGATACCTTGCTGATCTGCCATCCCGATGTGGCGCCGCGCAAACTGACCCGCACCGGCAGTACCTCGTGGACGCTCACCACCTGGGCCTATCTTAGCGAAGGCGCCCTGGTCCGCCAGCCTTATTACCGCTTTGGCGACACCACCGTGACCCTAACGCCCAGCGGCACTGCCGGACAAATCACGCTCACAGCTTCGGCTGCGGTGTTTGTTCAGGACCATGCCGGGCTACGGCTGCGGGTCGGCGACAAACAGGTTTTGATCGGTGCGGTCACCTCGGCCACCCAGATCACCGCGACCTGCCAGGAACCGCTATCGAGCACCAGCGCGACCGTGGATTGGGATGAGCCGGCCTTCTCCGCCGTCCGGGGCTGGCCGGTGTCGGCCTGTTTTCATCAACACCGGCTGGTGATTGGCGGCTCCCGGGATTTGCCCAATCGGCTTTGGCTGTCCCAATCGGCCGACCTGTGGAACTTCGACCTCGGCACCGGTCTCGACGACGAGGCGATCGAGTTCGGCATCATGTCGGACCAAGTGAACGCCATCCGCGCGGTGTTCTCGGGCCGGCATCTCCAGGTGTTCACCTCGGGCGCGGAATGGATGGTCGATGGCGTTCCGTTGACCCCGCTCAATATTCAGCTTTATCGGCAAACGCGGGTGGGCTCGCCCATCGACCGCACGGTACATCCGCGCAATGTGGACGGCGCAACTTTGTTCGCATCCCGAAACGGTCGCGAGATTCGGGAGTTTTTGTTTACGATCACCGAACAGGCCTATCAAGCCAACGACCTCACTCTCTTTGCCCGCCACCTGATCCGCACTCCGCGCGACCAGGACTATGACGCCGGTCGGAGGCTGCTGTTCGTGGTGATGATGGATGGTTCGGTTGCGGTGCTGACCGTTTACCGCGCCGAGGCGGTCAGCGCTTGGACCCATATCGAAACCGATGGACCCTCGCGCTCGGTGGCGGTGGTGGGCGATGCCGTTTACCTGATGGTCCAGCGTGGTAGCCACTGGACGGTGGAATGTTTTCAAGACGGCGTGCATCTCGATGCGTCGCTGACCGGCACCGCCACCACGCCAACCCAAAGCTGGGCCGGGCTGGGCCATCTTGAAGGCCGCTCGGTGGCGGTGGTGGCCGATGGCATCGTTCGCCCCAACGCCACCGTCGCCGCCGGCGCGATCCGGCTCGCCGAGGCCGCCACCACGGTTTCGGCCGGGCTCCCTTACAGCCATGTGGTTGAGCCTTTGCCGCCCAATCTGCTGGGGCTCGGCTTGGTGGTCGGCGCGCCGGTGCGGTTGGTCGAGGCGAGCTTCAGGCTGAAGGACACCGCCGCCGTGCGGATCGACCTCGGCAGGGGGCCGTTCGATCTGCCGATGCACCGTTTTGGGCCGGCGCCGCTGCTGGGCACGGCGCCCGCGCTGGTCACCGGAGACCGCAGCCTTAAGGCGCTGGGCTGGCTGCGCGACCTCACCAAACCCCTATGGCGCATCGACCAGGATGTGCCCCTGCCTTTCACCCTGTTGTCGGTCGCGACCGAACTGAAAGTGAGCGAATAATGTCGGCCATATCCTCGGTGGTTTCTTCGGTGCTGCCCGCTGTCTCCGAAGCCATTCCCGTGTTCAACGCCGCCAGCGGCTACCTAAATCGGCAATCCAGCCAGGAGCTTGCCGCCCAGCGTCAAGAGGTGGCGGCGCAAAGGGCCGCCACCGCCCGCGCCCAAGCCCAAGACAATTTGCAAGCCTCCCAAGAGCTTCAGATGCAACAGCTTCAAGAGACCCAGGCGCTCGATACCACCAACCAGGATGCGCAGATCCAGACCCAGATGGATCAGGCTCAACTCTCGGCAAACCAAGACGAACAAGCCCGGCGCGACGCCCTACGGCAAGCGGTGGCGAAAACGAAAACCAGCCTAGCCGGCCAAGGGGTCGACCAAACCGATGGCTCGGGAGAGGCGATTTTGCTCGGCCAGATCCGGGCATCGGACCAAAACCGCCAAGCCAGCGCCGCCGCGACCCAATTGCGCCAGCAAGCCCTGACCCAGCAAGCCGACGTCTTGAACCAACGCAATCTGCTGGAACAGACCCAGCTCGCCGAACGTCAACGCCTGCAATGGCTCAATAGCTTTTCGTAACCGAGGGAGTCACCAATCCCATGCCCACCTCGCTCCTAATGCCACGCGGGACACCCCGCGTGCAATATGTCGCCGATGGCACCCAAACCGCGTTTCCGTTCCCGTTTCCAATATTTGCCTCAGAGGATCTCGTCGTTTACCTCGGGGCGGCCTTACGCCAAACCGGCTATCTCGTGGCAGGGAGCGGGGTGACCACCGGCGGCACCGTGACCTTCGCCACAGCACCCGCTGCCGGCACCGTTATCACGCTCGACCGCCAAATTCCGGTGGAACGGGTCACCGATTTTTCCGAGAGCGGGCCTCTTTCGGCGCTCGCGCTCAACACCGAACTCGACATGATCACCGCCTGCTTGCAACAGGTGGCGGGCGATCAGCAAGCGATGCTCCATTATGGAAACACCGATTTACCCGCCTCATCCGAATTGCCAGGACGGGCGGTGCGGGCCGGTAAACTGCTGAGCTTCGACGGCGCGGGCGAGCCGACCGTGGTCGCTCCGGTCAATGCCCAGGCGCTTTCAACCTACCTGCCCCAAGGGGAAGGCGCCGCCGCCCGGCCAATTGCCGACAAGCTCGGCGACACGGTATCGGCCCAGGATTTCGGCGCCACCGGCGATGGGGTGAGCGACGATACTGTGGCAATCCAGGCCGCGCTTACCGGGCACGCCTCGGTTTACCTGCCGCCCGGCACCTACCGCATTTCCGGCACGCTCACGTTTGGCTTTGGCAAAACCTTGGCCGGCGCCGGGCAATCCACGATCATTCATGGCACCAGCAACAGCTTTGACCTGATCCAGGTGCCCGATGGCTATGCCACTCTGCGCGATCTCCGGCTTGAAAACGGCAGAGCTGGCATATCGCTGTGTGGTTTGACCGGCCCCTGTATCCAAAACAGCATTTCTGACATAACGCTGTGGCAACCGACCTACGGGCTGGTGCTGGACGGCGGCAGCCGCACCGATCGGCCGTGCTACTGGAACACGACCGTCCGCGTGCTGGTGGCAAAGCCGGGCATCCACGGTGTCTGGCTCACCGTTAGCGGCGCCGGCGATACACCCAACGCCAACAAGTTCCATTCGGTGCGTGTCTATTCGCTCGGTGCCTCCACCAGCGGCTGCGGCTTTTTCGTGGAGGCCGGGCGCTACAATAACTCGTTTATCGATTGCGAGGCCAATCTCAGCCCGAGTGCCGAAGCCTGTTTTCGCCTTGGCGCCAACACCAACAAAACCCTGCTGGTCAATCTCTACTGCGAGTCCCTCGGCGGCCTGCCCAATGTCCAGCTCGACGCCGGCTCGGTGGAAACCTCGATCATCAACCTGTTTTCCGCCGCCTCGGGTCCCGCGATCTTAGACCTGTGCGGCGGCCAATACGCGGCGCTCAACGCCGGCTACCCAACCAAGAACCGCCTGCTTCAAACGCGGATCAGCGAACTCACGGTTCAGGCGCTCCGGTTCGACACCACATTTTTTGAAGCGACCGGGCCGGCGACCTGTGTGGTGGACCTCACCCACTCGGTTTATCTGGTCAGCGCTTGGAATGGTGCGGTCGAGGTGCGTTTGCCGGCAGCGGCGGCGGCCAACGGCTTTTCGGTGACGATCAAAAAAACCGACGCCACCGCCAACGCCCTCACCGTCACCGAAGCCAGCGGCGGAGCAGGGCCGGATGGCCGCTCCCTCGTGCTAGGAAATCGTTACGACTTTGTAACTGTTGTGTCCAATGGCGCAAACTGGTGGGTGGTGGCGGCCAACCGCGCCCCTGGCAACAGCCAATATTCGGAAACACCGGGCCTGATTATCCCCGATCTCAGCAAAGACCTTTACATGGTCAGCGCCTATGGCGGGGCGGTGGAATTCCGGTTGCCAGACCCCAGCAGCACCAACGCGGTCGGCCAAACGGTGAGCGTTAAAAAAGCCGACAGCTCGGCCAACGCAGTGACCGTGACAGCAACCCGAACCACCGGTCCCGATGGCGAGGCCATCGCGCTGACCGCGATGTGCCACAGTCTGACCGCAATGTCCAATGGCGCCGCCTGGCAAATCCTTGCCCGCAACCCCTGACCCGCCCGGAAAAATAGTGTTTAAGGAGCCCCCAAGCCATGACCGATCAGACCGAACACCTCGCGAGCCAAAGCCTGGAGACTGTGCGCGCCGCCATCGCGGGGTTGGTGCCCGAGGCCATGGACCGCGCAGTGGGCTCTTATCGCGACTTTGTGACCGTGACCGTCCCCCTCGACGCCAAAGAGTTCAAAGACCATCACACGGCGGGACGGACCGCTTTGGTCCACCTCGAATCCCTACTCCGCCTCGCCCGGTGGGCCGCCCTGCCGGCAACCCTCGGCAGCGATGCAGGAGAGGCGGAAGAAGGATCGGGCGAAAAGAACGACCCCCCGGGCATCGACACCATGCTGCTCGACGCCAGCCGGGCTTTGACCGCCCTTCGCGCAGACGCGGGAGATCTCTCATGAAACTGGTGCCGTTCCCCGATTTTGTTTGGCTGTGGGCGCGCGAGCAGGGGCAGTCGATGCCCCTGCTTCACGACACCATGGCCCGCTGGCTCTCCGACCGCTGGGAAACCGGCGACCGTCAACTTTTGCTGATGGCGTTCCGGGGCAGCGGAAAATCCACCCTGGTTGGCCTGTTCGCAGCTTGGCTGCTGTGCCGCAACCCCAATTTGCGCTTATTGGTGCTGGCGGCCGACTTGGCCTTGGCGCGCAAAATGGTGCGCAACGTCAAACGCCTGCTTGAACGCCATCCAATCTCGCGGACCATGAAGCTCAAGCCGCGCCGGGCCGATCAGTGGTCGGCCGAACAATTCACCGTGGCCCGAAGCGCCGAGCTTCGGGACCCCTCGATGCTGGCCCGGGGGATTGAAGCAAACCTCACCGGCAGCCGGGCCGATATTGTGGTCTGCGACGATGTGGAGGTGCCCAACACCTCGGACAGCGCGCCAAAGCGGGCCGATCTGCGCGCCCGCCTCGCCGAAATCGACTATATCCTGGTGCCAGGCGGCCTTCAGCTCTATGTCGGCACGCCCCACAGCTACTACACGCTTTATGCCGATCAGGCGCGACGGGAACTTGGCGAGAGCGCCCAGTTTCTCGATGGTTTTCAACGACTGGTGCTGCCGGTGCTGACCCCATGCGGCAAAAGCCGCTGGCCCGATCGGTTTCCCGAAGACGCCATCGGCCGCATTCGGCGGCACACCGGCGCCAATAAGTTCCAGAGCCAAATGATGCTGGAACCGGTGAACATCGCCGAAGGCCGGCTCGACCCCGACCGTCTGCGCCCCTACGACAGCGAGCTTGAATACCGCGAGGCGGGCGGAAAACCGGTGCTCAGCCTCAACGGCAAGCGGTTGGTTTCGGCAAGCTGCTGGTGGGACCCGGCCTATGGCGCCAAAAGCTCGGGCGGCGACGCCAGCGTCATTGCAGCGATCTTCACCTGCGAACAGGGCAGCTATTATCTCCACCGCATCCGTTATCTCAACGCACCCGATGAAGGGGGATTGGTCGAGGAAGACCAAGCGAGCCGCCAATGCCGCTTGGTGGCAGCGTTCCTGAAAGACCTCTATTTGCCTTCGGTCAGCCTGGAAATCAACGGCCTCGGCCGTTTCCTGCCCGGCCTTCTGCGCCAGGAATTGCGCAAAGCCGGAGTTGCGGCGGCGGTGGTGGAGGTCACGTCCCGGCAAGCCAAACACCAGCGGATTGTCGAAGCGTTCGACGTGGTGCTGGCCGCAGGCGCGCTGAACGCCCATCGCGCAGTCTGGGACACCCCGTTTGTTCGCGAAATGCGCGACTGGCGGCCCGACGGACGGTTCAAAGGCCGCGACGATGGCCTCGACGCCGTTGCCGGTTGCCTCAAAGCCGAACCGGTCCGGCTCGGCGCCCCCGGCCGTCTGCCCAACCGGGATGCCGGCTGGCGGGGTGGGTAAGCGGCAAAGCACCATGATCAACCGTGGAAACCACGGCGCATAGGCCAGTGGGAATAGATTGACTATCGATCAATTCTGGCCCACACTTCGTACCATTCGAATATCGAGGTCCCGTTCGCTCATGTCGCAGAAGCAGCCCAGTTTTAGCGGTGAAACCGCGCGGCTGCGGCGTGTCGCGGGCAACCCAAACGTCCATGTCTTCTATGGCAAACACGCCAGGACACGGATGATCGAGCGTCATATCAGCGAACTTGATGTTAAGCATATTCTAGGGCGTTGTCCCGTGGTTCGAGTGGAACCGCATCTGGGAAGCATCCGATGGAATGTTCGCGGCAAAGACCTTGATGGAAGAAATGTCGAACTGGTTGTCATCGTCAATGAGGACGATATCGAGATAACCGTCGTAACCGTGATTGAAAAGTTAGGGGCAACACCATGATGACCTGCTCTGAATGCGGCGGACGCATGCAGCAGGAAGTGATTGAGACCTATCGGGACGCCCATATCGGAATTCCGGTGGTGCTCAAGAACGCTGCGATCCGGCGCTTTTGCACGGACTGCGATAACGACATAATCGCCGTGCCAAACATGGACGAGCTGGTGGCAGCTGCTGCCATTGCCCGCTGCCTGATGCCGGTTACCCTGTGCAGTCATGAATTTCGCTTTTTGCGCAAAGCGCTGGGAATGACCGGACGGGAGTTCGCCGAATTGACCGATAACCGGCCCGAAACCGTGTCGCGTTGGGAAAATGACGCGCAGGGCACAGGCGGAGTAACCGAAAAACTGGTGCGCCAAACAGTTTGCGAGCGACTAAAAACGCTCGCCCCCGCCATCGACTACGAGCACGGCGTGATCGTCAACATGAAGCTCGTGCACCGTAGTAGCGCCAGTTCCGAACTGCCACCGTTAGTCTTCGAGCTGGTCCTGATCAAGTTCAAGGGCTACGAAACACCTCGGAAGGCGCGCCATTGGGATACTGAATATATCGAACGGGTAGCCTGACCCGCAACGTCGGCGCTCGGTACTGCTAAGCCGCTTCCCTACCCCGGGAAGCGGCTTTTTTTATTGCACAAGTTTTGCTCAAACCCAAAAGGAGACAATGCCATGCACGAAACGCTCGATGTCGTCTGGTGGATAACCGCCGTCGAACTGCCGGTTATCAGCGGACTGTTCTGGATGATCAACCGGCACCGCCACGAGGCCGAACAAGCGCTGGATACTGTCCGCCAACGGGCCGAGAACGCCCAGAGCCAAGTCCGCGACTCGCTGGCAAACTACAAAGTGGAGGTCGCGCGCTCGTACGCCGGGATCGACACGCTGAAAACGGTGGAACAGCGCCTCACCGACCATTTGCTGCGCATCGAAACCAAGCTGGAATTTAGCTGGGGAATGCTCGCCGAGGACCGGTTATAATGGCCGCCCCCGCCTTGCGCCCGCTTGCCGACGCCCCGCCGCCGGCCCCGGTCAATCAAAACCGCCCCGCTCTTGGCGGCCCGTGGAACAGCGCCATCGACACCCTCGCCCGCACCCTCTGGGGCGAAGCGAGGGACCAACCGGTACGGAGCATTGAAGCCGTGGCATCGGTGGTGCTCAACCGGGTCGCCATAAGCACGGCCCGCCAAGGCTGCTGGTGGGGAGATGGTATCGTATCGGTGTGCCGGCATCCGGGCCAATTCCCGTGCTGGGACCAAGACCGGGCGGGAAGGGCCGTGCTCTTGGCCCTCAAACCCGGAGATCCGGTGTTCGACACCTGCCTGCGCATTGCCCGGCGGGCCACCGCCGGGGTCCTGCCGGACCCGACCAATGGCGCAACCCACTACCACGCCGCCACCAAGTATCCCCCCTGGGCCGCCAACCAGTTACCCACCGCCGAAATCGGAACCACACTGTTCTACCGCATCGAGCCCTGAACACCGGGAGGTGCTACAGTTATAATTACCTTGCCGCCGCTGGAATTAAACGGCCACGAACAGCGGGATCTCCCAGGCAATCCGGGGATTTTCGGCGATGTGGTTTCGGTCGGGGCCGGTGTTCCCGATCGAAGATGTAAAGACAAGCCGGTTCACGCTCGATCAGAACCGCCCTTTTTCTATGCGGTACACGTCCGGCTTTAATGGATTTGCGATGTAGGACAGCCTGAGCATCACCGTCTTGAACTCGATGGGCTTGTCTTTACCGGCCTTCTTGTCATCGACGGGGTCTGCGATCGGAACCAACTGCAACACGACCATGCGGCCCTTGGCGTCAGCGCCACGGAACACCAGGACCGTTCCATCCGGCAGACCTTGGTTTACGGCCACGCTGTTTTTGGCGTAGCCGCCCTTGTCCAGGAAATAGGTCGCCAGCGCGTGCGTCGTGGGAACGATTTGTTTGGCCTCGACACCGCCAGCACCACCCCAAACGACGTTGACCTGGACCAGCTTGGCAGTGCTCGCCCCGAAGATGTAGGACACCGTGGCCGGTGGTGAGTCGGGGATCAGCGTCTTACCGGGCACGATAAGGATGGTGGTGCGCTCAGTCTCGTTCACGGCTTTGACAGGATCGTCAACGCTGAAATCTGCCTTAATCGCCTTTTTCACCTCGGCCTCGGTCATGCCGAAATGGGACGAACGGTAGCCGTCGATGATCGCCGGTTCGGCGGCTTGCACCGGATCGCCGGCCACGGACGCCGCCGGTTTGCCGCTATTTTCCGCAAAGGCGATCGGCAAGCCGAGAATCGCCACCGCCGCAACGGCGACCACCACAGACCATTTTTTCATCATTTTCTCCGGATAGAGAGGGGGACACCGCCCAAACCCTGCCCGGGCTTTTGCCCCTGTTCCTAAAACCCGCCGTTAATCTTGAAAATGTCGGGCTTTTCGGGATTTTGAATATAGGACAAACGGAGCCACCCAACGGGTGCCGTGCCCGTCTTTGGCGCAGTGTCGCTCCCCGGGGCCAACGACAACTCCACCAGAATCATCCGGCCGCTCTCATCAACACCACGAAACACAATCACCGACCCGCTCGGAACTTTGGTATTAACGACGACCTTGGCCGGGTCAAAGCCTTGCTCAGAAAAGTAATTCCGGAAGTTGTTGGCAATTCCAACCAAACTGGCCCCATCCAACTTACCAACCGGATCGCCCACCTGAATGTTAACCTGCATCAGCTTCTTTGAGCTATAACCGAAAACATGAGCCACCAGCGCGGAGCCCGAATTAGGCAGAATATCGTCCACCGTGACGACAAAACTCGTGGTTTTTTCGGTATCATTGACTGTCTTGTTGATTAGTTTTTCGTCCCGGATTGCAAAATCTTTCTTGATCGCTCTCACGACCTCCGCCTCGTCCATCCCGAAACGAGCGGAGCGGAAACCCTCGACCGCAGCCCCCCCCGGCCGCTTCGCCGACAAGGATGGAGAGCTTGCTTGCAGCCGCTCTGCCGCCAACAACTCCCCCCCTCCAACGCCACCTGCACCGCGATCGAAAACAAAAAAAGCGATTGCCATAATGGCGAGAGATCCAATCAGCCGAGCCTTACCGAGAGCCATCGATCAACTTCCTTTTCTTTGAATCTCTTTCGAGTAAATGCCGCCAACTGGAGACCGAAAGCAAATGGCTATAGACCAGATCCAGCCATCCCTTCCGCCGCCACCCCAAAATTATCTCATCCGAAAGATTGTTGAAGGCTTCTTTATCAATAACGCTAAACCCGTCCAAAGACAACACTTCACCGCTTTCGGTATTGATCGTCGCCTTGTTTGAGACCAGCACGCCCGCCAGCCGCAATGCTTCCCCGAAGTCTTGACTGACCCGAATATCGTCGTAGAACCGTTTGCCAAAAGCCAAAACCTGCTCGACATGGGCGGAAATTTTACCATTTTTGAAAAGGCGGGCGCCGCCGCCCTTGATCAACTTATCAGACTCCTCATCCACCCCGAGCATCAACGAGCCGTCGCCCGCACCTTCAATCAGCACGAAGGGATACCGCCGCACATAAGCGGGAACATAGGCCCCCGATTCCCATGCCCCCCGATCATCCACAAACAAATTATCGGCAGCCCTCAAGCCCAGCACCGCAAAAGGGACCGGCCGCGCCCCCTCACCAAACACAATCGGATAATCCCGGCTCGCATAGGCAAACTCGGTCACCGCAAGCGGAACCGAATTCGCCACGCAGGCAAACCGATAATCGACGGCCTCACTCAGGGACAACGCCTCATGCCGGGAGTAAAGCACCGGCACAACGGATTTATAAAACAACGGCAACGCCGCCGAATCACCTCGCTTCACCACCGCTCCCCCGTCGCAAACCCACCGCCGTACAAAGATCGAGGCGAGGGCACACACGAGCCCCCGCCACCGATCGAAAAGCACATCACATCAGGTCCGCGCCATCAGGACTTCGGGCCAAGGTTGACCACTTCGACCCGACGATTCGCCCGGCCAGCCGGGTTCTCGCTGTCCTTGAGGTGGCTCGCGCCATAGCCGACCACCTCAAACCGCCACCGGTCCAAGCCGAAATTGTCCACAAGGTACTGGACGACCGCAGCGGCCCGGTCTTGCGACAGCCGCTCGTTACGCTCATCGCTGCCCCGAGCATCCGTGTGGCCCGCTATTCTGAACCGATACGGCGTAAGCTCAGGCGACGCTAAAGCGCCCCCGATGTTGGAGAGGATCTCGGTACACGACGCGGAAAGCTCCGCCGAATCAGTCTCAAAGGTAATGTTGGCGAAGCTCATCGCCCCCCCACTCGCCGCCTGCCCCCGAGACCGTGACGCCGACTCATGCCGGTCGCCAGCCGCCGACGTCGACACCGTAGATCTGGAAGGATAGGCAACGTGGGTGGAGGAGCTGGTCAGCGCCCCCTCCCCAATAATCGTGCGCCGGGTCGACTTCTGGACCCCCACATCGTCATCATCGTTACTCACCGACGACTTCTCGACCGCCGACGGAAAAGCCAACCCCCTAATGATCTCAGCTCTCGATTGCGCCCCAGCCAGATTCGGGCCGGCCATGGTGCCAAGCGCCAAAAGACCTACCCAAGCGACCAATTTCCGCATCATCCCCACTCCCCAGCTTAGAGCACGTCGTGGCCATCATCCTAG
>CAIZDL010000074.1 GCA_903931735.1 uncultured Rhodospirillales bacterium | reverse complement strand
GACTCAACCGAGGATATCGCTTTGGTTTTGATCCGCAACGGCTCGCCCTTTTTTGAGGATGGCAGTTCGATGTTAACCTCGAGGGTTGAGAACTCGTTGTTGCGGTCAAGTTTGACTTCGACCCGGTTCTGGTCAACATCGACATATTTCGCGATGACTTCCAGCAATTCCTTTTGGAGCAAAGGCAAAAAGTCGGGGGCGTCGCGCCCGGCCCGCTCGTGGGCCATGACGATCTGCAACCGCTCCTTGGCCTGATAGGCAGATGAGATCGCTTCTTTGGGTTTGGACGGTTTGAAAAAGTCAAAAATTCTCATCGTGTCCTCCCGAAGAGCCGGGCCAACAGGCCACGTTTTTGCGGCTTGATGAAGCGGTGTTCGATATCTTCGCCAAGAAAGCGGCCCACGGCGTCGGCATAGGCCTGCCCGGCGTTGCTTTCATCGTCGAGAATGATCGGCATCCCGACGTTTGACGCGCGCAAAACCTCCCGGCTTTCGGGAATCACTCCCAGCAGCGGGATCGCGAGAATTTCCAGCACGTCGTCGACATTGAGCATTTCGCCGCGCTCAACCCGGTAGGGGTCGTAGCGGGTGAGCAGCAGATGCTCAACCACCGGCTCCAGCCCCAGTTCCGCCCGGCGCGAGCGGGCCGCCAACATGCCGAGAATGCGGTCGCTGTCGCGCACCGACGACACCTCGGGATTGGTGACAATGATCGCCTGATCGGCAAAATAGAGCGCCATCAGCGCCCCCTTTTCGATGCCGGCCGGGGAGTCGCAGATGATAAATTCAAACTCCTTGCGCAGCTCCTCCATGACCTTCTCGACGCCCTCTTTGGTCAGGGCATCCTTATCGCGGGTCTGGGAGGTGGGCAGGATGTAAAGGTTATCAACCTTTTTGTCCTTGATTAGCGCCTGGTGGAGCTTCGATTCGCCGTTGATGACGTTGATGAAGTCGAATACCACCCGGCGCTCGCAACCCATGATCAGATCAAGGTTACGTAATCCGACATCGAAATCTATCACCACCGTTTTGTGACCACGTAAGGCAAAACCGGTCGCAAAGGCGGCGCTAGAGGTCGTTTTGCCCACCCCGCCTTTACCCGATGTCATCACGATGATTTGGCCCAAGGAGCCTTCTCCTGTGAATGGGGTTGACCAACAACCGTACTTAGGAATTACCCGAGAAACGGTCCGAGAACGGATCCAGACTGAGATATCCGTCTTTGAGGTAAATTTGCGCCGGCTTTTTGAAAATTGCCGGCGGAATGTCTTCATTTACCCGGTAAAGGCCGGAAATTGAAACCATCTCGGCCTCCAGACTGAGACAAAAAATCCGGGCGCTGGTATCGCCGGCCAACCCGGCCAGGGCCCGCCCGCGCAATGCGCCATAAACATGGATGTGGCCGTCTGCCAGCAACTCCGCGCCAGCGCTGACCATGGCGGTCACCACGAGGTCTCCGCCCTGGGCATAAATCTGCCGGCCTGATCTGACGGGCTCGTTAATCACCATGGCGGGGCGGCCCGTCGCTTCTTGCCCGGCGCGGGCCGGTGCCGGCGCGCCGTGACGGTTCGCGGCTTTCGGCGTCGCAGCGGCGGGGGTATCGGGCCTTGCTGTGGTGTCGAGCTTGTTCGAGCGCCCGGAGACGGGAACCAACGGCAATCCTGCCCTGAGCGCGGCTTCTTGGTGCCGATGGATGCCGCCCTGAACGGCAAGGGTAATCAGGCCAAGTTCGCGAAACCGGGCCTTGAGGTCGGCAAAATCCACCAGCTCGTTTCCGGGCAATCCATCGAGATCCAGAACCACGGGAGCATTGCGGAAGAAGTTCGGGGCTTGCCGAACTTTGTCGCCCAATTTGGCGAAGAGGGTATCCGAAGCGGCATCAAGCAACTTCAGCACCATCAGCGAGAAGGTTCCGCCACGCAATTGAAACGATGCGTCCTTTTCCGAGACGTTTTCGGTATCAGTCGCCACCGTTTTCCTCCGCTTGGGCTCCCCTGACACGGGTTCGCCGTCGGATCACTTACCACAGGCCACGCTTTGCCCATAACAGTGACCCGAATGCGTCGACTCTGAAGCTGTCGACTTTGAAAGTGTCGACCCAGAAAGCACCGGCCAACCAAACACCGAGTCGATGCCGTCGACTCGGTGGCGGTTGACGCGATGGTTTGCGTCGGTCTGTTCGTACAACACAAACTGTAGCAATGGAAGCCCTTTCCACGCCTGAAGCATTAAGTTTAAGGCCTTCAAATCATGACGGGCAACTCATGGCGGGAGCTAAATATTTTTGGCTGTGTCACGGGGGGCCGTGGCTCTGCCATCAGCACCCGTACTGGTCCTTACGCGGCGATGCCGAAGGAGCGCTCCCTACGCGTCGATGCCCATGTGTCACCCCCGATTGTGACGCCACCTAAGTAGATATTAGTCCGTCCCAACACTGAGCGTGCTAACACCTAAGTATTGATTTTGCCATGGCGGCCATAAAACGCTAATAATCACATACGATGGACAACATAAGGGCTATCCTGTATGTAAATTATGCTATGTCATACGAAACTAATCGAACGGTTCAGCGTTAAATTCAGTTGGAATGACAGGGATGCCATGTTACGTTTTTTTGTGAACGTAAGCATTGGCATCGTCGCAGTGCGTTGGCGAAAATCACTGCCTTTGGTACGTATAACTTTATTATGTGGACTTGAAAGGAACAATTCGATGGATCCCGCGGCTGCAAAGTTTCTCGGAGCCGGAATTGCGATGATTGCGCTGGGTGGCGTAGGTCTCGGAATTGGCCAGCTATTCTCTTCGTTGGTAACGGCGATCGGCCGTAACCCGGCGGCACAATCGAAGGTATTTCCGGTTGGCATTCTCGGATTTGCGATGACCGAAGCGGTGGCGCTGTTTGCGCTGCTGGTGGCGTTTTTGATCCTGTTTGCCTAGCCATCGGGTGTTGGGCGGCGGTTTGGATCGCCGCCCACCTCGCCTCATCCCCTTGTTTTGAGGGCTCCAATCGAGTGCACCGAAGTGGATTTGAGGGTCCGCCGGCCTGTGGGGTCGCCGCTCATTTTCTGAGCGCGTTAAGGAGCGCTTGAGTGGTTTGAATTGGGTGACTGATGGCCCGGAAACAGTCTCGTGGAAGGCTGGCAGGGGGGCAGGCAGTGTTGGAGATCGCGCGGTACGTAGTTCTACCAATAATGAGAACGGCGTGCGAGGTTCCGCCGAAAGGTTGGATACAAAGGTGTATCGCCTTGATCGGGTTCGAATTTTTTAAACCATTTTTGGTATTGGGAGACGTTGGCGCGCTCCTTATCTTTAGGGGCGCGTGGCTTGACATTGTGCCGGGTGAGACCTAGGCTGTCCGCGCTGTGAGATTGCGGCTCGGAAAGCCGTATCCGGAAGGGGGAAAACTTGGATTCCGATGACGTCCCTCCAGGCCTTAGGGAGTTGCCAGGTCTTAGGGAGTTGGAGGAGCGGGTTCGTTTGGCAAAGCAGCGCACCGCTCAGGTGAGTTGGGAAGCGCCGGCGGGTCCCTCTGCGGACGACAAGAACAAGAGCATGTTGGCGCTGGCCTTTCGGCTCGGCACGGAGATTTTGGCCGCGTTGGTGATCGGCACCGGCGGCGGCGTTCTGATCGACGGGTGGCTGGGTAGTAAGCCTTTGTTCTTATTGATCGGTTTCTTTATTGGCGCGGGAGGGGGCGTGGTCAACGTCTATCGCGCCGTTGGCGGGCTTGGTTACGCTGCTGGTTATCCAGGGGCGCGGCCGGATATTAAGTGCCGGGAGGACTCGGGGGCCCCACCCCCTGCCGGCTCTGACGATAAGGGGCGCTAGGGGCACGGTTGACACCGAGGCCCGATAACAAGCGAGGACGACCGTGGATCCGCTTCATCAGTTTGCCATTAAGCCAATCTTCACCGTCATCATCGGCGGCACGGATGTGTCGTTTAGCAATTCGTCATTGTCGATGATCGCCGTGGTGGTGATGGTTTTCTCCCTCATGACCTTGGGAATGCGGAGCCGGAGCTTGGTGCCCGGCCGTTTGCAATCCCTGGCCGAGGTTTTGTACGAATTCATCGCCAAGATGGTGCGGGATAACGCTGGTCATGATGCCAAGCCGTTTTTTCCGTTTGTGTTCACACTGTTCATGTTCATTTTGTTCGGTAATCTGCTGGGGATGATTCCCGGCGCGTTCACCTTCACCAGCCATATCGTCGTGACGTTTGCGATGGCGGCGTTTGTGTTTTTGGGCGTGACGCTGCTGGCGATCCTCAAGCACGGCATCAAGTTCGCCACATTCTTCATGCCTCATGGCGTGCCGCTTTGGATGGCGCCAATTTTGGTGCCGATCGAGATTGTTTCCTATCTGTCGCGACCGATCAGCCTTTCCGTGCGCCTTTTCGCCAACATGATGGCGGGCCACACCATGCTGAAGGTGTTCGCCGGCTTCACCATCTTGATGATGGGGTCGGGGACGGCCCTCGGATATGTTGCGGGCGTGGTTCCGGTGGTTATCAATACCGCGCTGATCGGCTTTGAAATCGGTGTTGCCCTGTTGCAGGCTTATGTCTTCACGATCCTGACCTGCCTCTACATTAAGGATGCCCTTGAGTTGCATTAGGGGTTCTTGGCGGTAGGGTTGGGGCTCGTCACCCCTCGGGGCTGGTGTTTTGCGCCGAGGGGGCGGTTTTAGCCGGGCAAGAGACGGTTGGATATTGACGCGCTGCTCCTCAGATTGGCATCATGGGCACCGCGTTGGGAGGAACGGAATGAAGATTTTAAACGGGGCGGCCGACGGAACTTTCAGGCGCCGTCTGGTCGCGACCTTGGCGCTGATGGCGCTGGTGCTGGTGGCGACGGTGGGTACGGCGCTTGCCAGCGGTGGTGAGCATGGCAGCGGCGGGTTGCCGCAGCTCAATCCGGCAACTTTTGCCACCCAGTGGTTTTGGTTGGTGGTCAGCTTCATCACTCTCTATTTCATGCTGTTCGGCGTGGCGCTGCCAAAGGTCGAGGAAGTCCTCGGCGCGCGCGAGGGGCGGATTTCATGGGATATTACGAAGGCGGACGAGATTCGGAACGAGTCGAACGCCGTGCTGGCCGCTACGGACCGAATGTTGGAGCGCACCCGGGCTCAGGCCCAGGAAATTATCTCGCGGACCAGTGGGCAGGGTCATGCGTCCGGCAAAATGCTGATGGAGAGGTTCGATATTGAGTTGTCGCGTCGGACCCGGGAAGCTGAAAGTCGCATCCTCACCGCTCGCAACGCGGCTCTTGGGGAGTTGGATCGGACGGCGGTTGAACTTGCCCAGGAAGTTGCGACTCGGCTTGCCGGGATTGAGGTGGATGGAGCCCGCATTGCTGAGGCCGTGAAGGCTGTGATCAAGGAGCGTGTTTGATGTTACAGGATGCAACATTTTGGGTCGCGCTCGCTTTCGGCATCTTTTTCCTGCTGACCTTCAAGAAGGTCGGGGCATTGATTGTCGGGGGGCTTGACCAGCGCGGGGCAAAGATTCGCCAAGAACTGGAAGAAGCTCAGCGCTTGCGTGAAGATGCTGAGAAGGTTCTGTCTGAGTGCCAGAAGCGTCAGCTTGAGGCTGAAGCTGAAGCCGAAAAGATGCTCGCTTATGCTCGTGAAGAGGCAGCGCGGGTCTTGAAACGGGCCGACGAGGATGTGCAGGGCGCGGTGAAGCGTCGGGAATCTCAGGCGATGGACCGGATTGCCCAAGCCGAAGCGCAGGCCTTGATCGAGGTGCGTAATACCGCCGTGGATATCGCCATATCGGCCAGTCGCCAATTGTTTGCGGAGCGCCTTGCTAAGAATGAGCCGGACCCATTGCTTGATCGGAGTTTGAAGAGTTTGGCTGTTCTGCTGAACTAACGGCGTATGTCTTGAGGTCGGGTCTTAAAGCGGGTCGCGAAGGGGGGGACTCACCACCCCATAACGTGAATCGGCTTAAAAATAGAATGTTCGGCCATGATGCGGTTCCGCTTGATCGCATCATGGCCTACCACCTGTTTGTGGGGGTGCTGATTTTAATCGGCGCCCCCATTTTCATTTTTCGCGGCGCTTAAGGCGTGGCATCTGCTCAAAGTGGATGCCCCAGTGGTGGTGGAGCAGATAGTTAGAGATATGGCGCAAATGGCCGAACGGTCGGCAAAACAGGATCATTTGGGGTATTATGCGGCGCTTGATGTGTCGGTTTCGGCATCAAGCGACCAGATTAAGCGGGCATTTCGCCAAAAGGCCCTCTTGGTGCATCCCGACCGCAACCAAAGCGAGGGAGCGAAGGCGTCTTTTCAACACCTGAACGAGGGGTATCGGGTGTTGATGGATGCCCAGGCGCGTGCGCGCTACGATGCCGGGGCCGATGCGCCGATGCTGTCGCTGCGTGGTGCTCAATCGGCATCGGCTGCGGCGTCTCCGTCGGCCAATGCCCGTGGAGCGGCCAAGTCCTCTTCGATGGAGCCGATTACGTGTTCCCGATGTGGCGGCGTTACGGCGCAGCCTCGGTATGTCGTTTTCTGGCGCGCTTTTAGTTATGGGTTTGCCACCCGGCGTTCGCCGGTCCAGGGCGTGTTTTGCCGAAAATGTGCCGATGGCTGTGGTTTGCGCGCCTCGGCTCTGACTTGGTTGTTTGGTTGGTGGGGCGTACCGCTCGGGCCAATTTGGACAATCGCAATTCTTCGCCGTAATATGCTGGGGGGAGAGCAGCCTCCGGATGTCAATGCCGGCTTGCTCCGTCATCAAGCGCGCTATTTCATGTCGATTGGTAATCTGGCTTTGGCCCGTGCGGCGCTTGATCAGGGGCTTCGGCTGGTCGAAAGCCCCGACCTTCGCGCTAGGCTGAGAAAGCTGGAAGTGCAGATTGGGTCCAGCGGTCGTGAGAAACTGGTTGACCGGTGGCGCCCAATGGCCTCATTCGCCTTTTATCTGCACCTATTGCCGGTGGCGGCAACCTTGGCCGGGCTGTTGATTGCGCATTCCGACGATCGCGGGCAGTCAAACCAATCGATGGCGGGCAGCTGATCCGACGGATCGCGGGCAGCTGCGGGGTTGGGCAGTTTGGTTCATGCCGCCTCTCACTGGAGGTTGTATTGTAGGGGCCGAAGTGG
>CAIZDL010000073.1 GCA_903931735.1 uncultured Rhodospirillales bacterium | reverse complement strand
TCGCCGGCAGTTGTCGCAGGAATGTACGCCCACGATGTGAACAACCACCTCGTCGGTCATCACTCCAGACGCACTCATGATGCCGGCAAGACCGATCAGTTCAAACGCAAACAAAAATTACGCATCGCCACGCAAGGCGACCAATATCGGGCAGGTGTCTACCCGTTCGCCAGTGCATCTGTCGAGAATACCTCTGAAATACCCTGCCAAGGCATCAAGTTCGGAAATTCGGTGTTGAATCTACTTAAGATGCTCCTGGGCGATTTGGATTGCGGAATGGCATGGTTGTTTTTGATTAAGTTCGAGGGCCAGAAGACTTTTAATCGCTTCCGGGGATAATCCGAATTCGCGACTCCTGCGGATGAACACCAATCTGTCCACATCGGCCTGCCCATAAAAGCGGCGATTGCCCTCGGTTCGCGGCGGCGGCGGCAGTAGGCCGACGGACTCGTAATAACGAATGGTCACGACCTTAACTCCGGTCAACTCCGACACCCTGCCGATCGTGAGCGCCTTCATTGCGATTCCCCTTGCTCCTATAGTCACTATAGAAAGTACCCTATTCATAGGTGGTCAACCACCCTCTTCGGAGGCATCGCGGTCAATGCCAGGGCGCATGCCGAAACATCGAACCTCTCCAGCGACGGAATTCACAGCCAGGAGGCATCGGGAGATATGTGGAAAGGACCATTCCATGAGATCGAAAAGATTGCTGGCAGAGGAGCGGGCGTCGCGCTTTGTTGCTGGCTGCTTATCGTTCTTCTCGTGCCATCTCTCGCTCTTGCAGGGGAAGCTGCGCCGGCTCATGCGCCCGAAGGCCGGATGCACGTCGTCATAACGGGTTCCAATTACAAAGGATGCGATCAAAAGGCTCGTGAGGCATTGGACCTGATCGCTTCCGGCCTGGAAACCGCGGGCTATGCCGCCTCCAGCAAAATCAATTTGGTCGTCACGGCGGGAACACAGAATTACGTCGCTGTTGTGGATTTTGATGCAAAGCGAGATGCCGATGAAATATCAAAATTTATTGAGCAAAACCCTGGAATAAAGGCCCTTACGTCGATTGGGCAAGCCCGCCCGACGATTGCCATTTATTCGGGCGATAAATCAGTATCAGCGGATGTCACCATATCAACGATATCCAAGCCCGATCCATTCAAACTATCATTCGCTGTCTGGGCCGTCGTCTATCCGGTCGCAATCGGAATATCGTCTGTTGTTCGGTATTTGGCGCCCGGAACACCACCCTCCATCAACATGCTGGTTATGACCGGAATCCTCGTGCCGACCATGATCAACCTGATAACGCCCAACTTGGTGTCTTCGCTTGGTGGTTGGATATATCCAGGGGTCGGAAAATGTTCGGTTCCAAATTAGGTCTGCGGACAACAGAAGCGGCATCAAAGAGTTCTACAAAACCCAGTCCACCAAACAACGGAGGTTCCAGTGAGAAAGAATATCCTCGCGCCATCGGCCATCGTAGCGATTGCGGCGGCTGCTTTGTTTTCCGCGCTTCCGGTCAATATCGCGGCGGCCCAGACGGCGGTATCGCAAGCGCCACAATCCGTTTCGGCGCCGACCAGGGAAGTCAATCCGCGCGATCTGATGACCGTGCGTGAGCGGTTCGACATGTGGCGACAGATGTGAGCCGCCCGAACTCCGGAGGAGAAGATGGAGCTTTGGGCGCAGAAGCGTGCGGTGCTGGAAAAGCGTGCGGTTGAGAATGGGGTCGTCTTGCGCGAACCGGGTTCCAGGATGATGCGAAACGGCTCCCAGGAAAACGGGCGAAGGGGTGGCGGTGAACGGCGCATGGGCATGATGGGACAGGGCGGCGGAGCGCATGCGCGACCGCCGATGGCGCCGTAGATCAGGTCAGCCGTCGATATTGGTGACTGGCCGCTCCTCGGAAGCGGCAAGCAGACGTGCGGGACACCGGAGGTCCATCAGTTTCGGCTTCCGGGATGTCCGCCAGACAAAGGAACCTGACCATGACAAGCGAAGTGATGCCGTCGGATACGAGAAGCAGCGCCATGGCGTGGCTATGGGTTGCTTTGGCGGGCGTGTTAAGGATCATTCTTTCTGAGCGAGTTGCATAATTCACGATGAGACTGATTTT
>CAIZDL010000072.1 GCA_903931735.1 uncultured Rhodospirillales bacterium | reverse complement strand
CCCGCTCGTGCTTCAAAGCTTCAAACGCCAAGACTTTGTGATTATCGCCACCTTTTCCCACAATACTCCCTACCGGTTAGTTGCGGACCTTAACGACCGGATAGCCAGTCCTACCGATTTGCGCGGCCACCGAGTTGGCGTTATGGCCGGAACTACCGCTCAGTTCTTTTTACACTCGGTGCTCGCCGATTTGGGCATTGCACCTTCCGAGATCATTGAGGTCAACGTGCCGGCCGATGAGTCCGCGGATGCGCTGGTCTCTGACCGCGTCGACGCCATCGCCGCTTTTGATCCCCAGGGATATTTCGCCCAGGTTGCGCTGGGGAGCCGGGCTCAACTCATTCCATATGAAAAAGGCCGCCATGAGGAAACCTTTAATTACGCCACCCGGCGGGGATTTTCCAAAAGCCGCCCCCGCGCCGCAGAGCGCCTGATGCGCGCGACCAATCGGGCGATTGAATGGGCACACACCCACCGCGAGGAAGCGATCGCTCTTATCGCCCATCGGCTCAAAATCGACATGCCGATGCTTTCCTCGTCATGGGACAACTATCGGCACGCCCTTACCCTCGATCAAGTGCTGATCATTTCCCTTGAAAGCCAGGCACGCTGGGCGATTCGCAACAACATCGGCGGAGGAACGAAGGTCCCTAATTATCTCAATTACTTGGATACGACGCCTCTTGATGCCGTGCTACCTTCCGCCGTGACCATTATCCGGTGAAATGATGACCCTTCAGAAGCGCGCTTACTATGTCACCGGGTTGTTCGTCGCGCTAGGCCTTGTGCTGTCTGCGTTCATTTTGCGAGCGATCACCACCGAAGAAGGGGTTAGAAGCGCAATCGAAACCGTCACTATGATCCGCACCGATGTTGGTAATTTACGGACTGTTGGCTTCGAATACGCCCTATATCGCGAGGATAGGCCTCAACTTCAAGTGGAGGTGGTCTTGCGCGCCCTTCGCCCCCTATTGGAGACACTGCGAACCTCGCCCGAATTTCAAACCAACGACGGGATGGCGGCATGGCGGAACGCCGCCGGGCGGCTGGAAGAGTGCGAAGCACTGCTCGCATTATTTGCAACAGAGACCCTCAACCCGGTGCAGCAAGAACGAGAACGGCAAATGACCAGCCTGTTTTTGTTGCGTGGTGCCGCTCTGGCAACCAGCGTTGAAGGTCTGGCACTGCCGCTCCAAAGCAAAGCACGCGAGGTACGAGAGCTAACCGAATATGTCGTCTTTGCATCCATCCTGATTTTACTGGGACTGCCGATGATAACCATCACGCTATTCCAGCGGGCCGTGTTAAAGCCCCTCGCGATTCTAAACGGTGCGGTCGAGGCGGTGGGGTCCGGGAACAATGATTTCCGCCTCCGCCCCACGGGGCGCGGCGAACTCAGCCAGTTGGCACTCGCCTTCAACAAAATGCTGGATCGCGTCCAGGAAGCAACAAAAACACTGGTCATCGCCAAGGAAGCGGCAGAATCCGCAAATGAGGCCAAAAGCACCTTTCTTGCCAACATGAGCCACGAAATTCGCACCCCGATGAACGCGGTTCTTGGCTTGGCCTATTTACTTGAGCAAACTAAACTCGACGCGATCCAGAGAGACTATGTACAAAAAACTCAAATGTCAGCAAAGATGCTTCTAAACATTCTTAATGACATTTTGGATTTATCCAAGGTTGAATCCGGCAAAATTGAACTGGTCAACGAGCCGTTCCGCCTTGATGATTTAATGAAATATCTTGCCAGCTTCACCGCCGCCAATGCGCGCGATAAGGATATCGAGGTTTTATTCGATATTAAGCCAGGAACACCCTTAACGTTGATCGGCGACTCGCTACGCCTCCAACAAGTGTTAACCAACCTTGCCGCGAACGCCATCAAATTTACCGAGCGGGGCGAGGTGGTGCTTGCGGTGGAATCAACCGCCGCTGAAGCCGAAGGGGTAACCCTACTGTTCACGGTGCGCGATACCGGCATTGGAATTTCCGCTGAAAGTCAACGCGTGATCTTCAACGCCTTCTCCCAGGCTGACAACACCACCAGCCGCCGCTTTGGCGGCACCGGGCTTGGGCTGACCATTTGCCGCCATCTGGTGGAGTTGGCCGGGGGGAAAATTTGGTGTGAAAGCGAGTTGGGCCAGGGCAGCACGTTTCATGTCGCCATCCGGCTGGGCTGGTCTGCGCCCAACATCGAGGATACGCCGCCGCCCCAAGCTATTCCCAAAGACCTCAAGGTGCTGATCGCTGACGATAGCTCAACTGCCTGCCAAATCATGGCAAAGATGATCGCGCCATTTGGCTGGACTGTGGTTGTGGTCACATCCGGCCAAAACGCTCTCGATGAAATCGACATTGCCATGAAGAGCCGGCCTTTTGACTTGCTGCTCCTCGATTGGTCCATGCCCGGTGTTGGGGGCCGCGAGGTGGTGCGGTATCTTAAAGCCCATCAGTCCCCTAAAGACATTCCGCTGATTTTGGTGGTCACCGCTTATGAATATGAGCGGGTTCGCAGGGACTCCGGCGGTGAGCCCCTGATTCGGGCCGTGCTGACCAAGCCGGTAACGCCATCGACGCTCCTTGATGCCGTTGCCACCGCGCACCCGGTAACTGTGACCGCCAATGGTCCCACTCAACCAATACCGGCCACCCAGGCGCAAGACTTACCGCTGGCAGGGTGCACGCTGCTGATAGTCGAGGACAATACCATCAACCAGATGGTGGCCCGGCGTATTTTAGAAACTGCCGGCGCGGTCGTAAGAGTCGCGGCCGATGGTATCAAAGCCTTGGAAATTCTCAGTACTGGACGAGATCAGTTTGATATCGTCTTAATGGATATTCAAATGCCCGGCATGGATGGCTACGACACCACAAGAGCCATTCGCAATGAACTCGGGCTGACCAGATTGCCAATCATCGCCATGACAGCCAACGCCATGGCCTCAGACCGCGCGCTTTGCTTGGCCGCCGGCATGGATGACCATATCGGCAAGCCGTTCATCGTGGCGCAGATGACCGAAGTAATCGGAAAATATGTCCGCCAATTCCGCAGCACTTTCGCAGCCCCGTCGCCAGGTCCGGTTGTGGCGGTGTCCCCGACCGCTGCTGTGCCTGAAGCCTCGGCCATCACCGAATACTCCGCCATCAACACAGGGGAGGCACTTGCCCGCGCCCTGGGCGATCACGCCCTTTTACACCTTATAATGGCGGAGTTTGCCGCGACCTACGCAGGTATCGGGGACACATTCGCCCAGTTGCTCGCTGAAGGCGCCCTCCCCACGCTCGCTCATAAAGCCCACGATCTGAAGGGGGTAGCGGCAAATCTGGGAGCCAACTCATTGGCGATGACCGCCGGGCAGCTTCAACGAGCAGCTGAAAGCAACTCCCTCGGCCCGGCAAGCGACGCCTGCCACGAAATTCAGCGGCTCTTGCCAACCGTGATTTCCGAGGCTATCCAGTTGGCATCGACGGTGATTTAGAGCGGATCAACGCGACGGGATGATCACCCCCCTCCGCGACCCGCACGAACGCGCAAAAAGAAGTCGTCGGCGCAGCCTTGCCACCCTGAACACCACGTCATGGTGATTACTGTAAAAAACCAACCACCGCGCCGCTAAGACAAGTCGCAATGGTGCCGGCCAGGATGGACTTGCCGCCCAACTGGACCACCACATGTCTTTGCTCGGGAATCATCGAGCCCAGCCCGCCGATAACAATGCCAAGACTGCCAAAATTGGCAAAACCGCACAAAGAATAGGTCACCATCAATCGAGAATGAGGAGAAAGGGCCGCGTCGGGCAAAGCTGCAAGATCAAGATAGGCCACAAACTCGTTGAGCACGGTTTTACTACCCATCAAATGACCGGCGGTTATTGCTTCACTCCAGGGCATCCCAATCGCCCACATCACCGGCGCAAATACCGACCCCAAAATTTTCTGTAACGTGATTGGGCCGCCGCTAAATCCTGGCACCAAGGCAAGCCCCATATTCACCAGGGTGACCAGCGCCACCAGCACCAACAGCATCGCGATGATGTTCACAAGCAAACCAACGCCATCGGTGGTGCCCTTAACAATGGCATCCAGCGCGCTGACCGCCTCCTGCCCCGAGCCCAGCACAATGCGGTCGTCATCATTCGCCGCCATTGTGGGAGGAAATGGCACCATCAACGCCGCTACGGCCAACGCCGCCGGGGTGCTGATGAGCGAGGCTATCAAGATATTGCCCAGGGCGTTGGGGATCACGGGGCCAAGGATGGTCGCGTAGAGCGCCATCATGGTGCCGGCAACGCCAGCCATGCCGCAGGTCATCACGGCAAACAGTTCCCCCCTGCTCATGCGCGCGAGATAAGGGCGGACCAGCAGCGGGGCCTCGATCATGCCGACAAAAACATGCGCTGCGGCCGCAAACCCAAGGGCACCGCCAATGCCCATACTCCCGCGAAGCAAGTGAGCGAACCCCGCGACAATCCGCTGTAAAATCCCCCAATAAAACAACAGTGAGGCGATGGCCGAAATGGTCAAAACCAGAGGTAGCGCCCGAAAAGCCAGAATAAAGGCGCCGCCTGGGCGGGTTTCAACAAACGGCAGCTGCCCACCGCCAAGATAGCCAAAGACAAAGCCGGTGCCGGCGTCGGTCGCCCTTTGGATCGCATCCACCGCATCGTTGAGCAGCAAAAACAGGCTGGGAACTCCCGGCACCTTAAGGAGCAGCACGGCAAGAGCGAGTTGCAGGCCGAGCCCCGCGATCACCGTTCGCCAGCACACCAGCCGACGGTTCTCGCTCACCAGCCATGCCAATGCCAGCAAGCCGCCAAAACCGATGAGCCCCTGAAACACTACCCTCGCCTCCCCGCTCTAATCACCGCTGCTTTTACGCACCGAGCTACGCCGCCTCCGACACGCTCTTAAGGAAGCCTTCCACCCGGGTGCGCAATTGTTGAGCTGTACCAGAAAGCGCATTTGAGGCGCGCTGAACTTCGCCCGCAGCTTCGGCATTGTGCGCGGCGATTTTTTGAACCTTAGTAATATTGACAGAAACGTCGGTTGTGCCGCGAGCCGCTTGTTCAACGTTACGAGCGATTTCATTGGTGGCCGCAGTTTGTTCCCTGCCTATCCGGTTGACGCAGACACCCACTAGGTATAGTATTTTATAGAAAGTTGCTGGTCTGGCCAGCAATGAGTTGGAAATGGCGATCTGGGATGAATGCATCTGCCCCGAAGTTGATGGATGTTGAGCAACGCCCTGATATGCAGTTTCCGCAGTCTCTCCCTGAATTTCAGCGGCTGTTTCCCAATGAT
>CAIZDL010000071.1 GCA_903931735.1 uncultured Rhodospirillales bacterium | reverse complement strand
TCCTTGGAAACCGTTTCACGCATACTCTTCTTCACGGGTGTTGCTCCTCTTCGTGGATTCGACAACCCGAGCCTACCGGCTCAGGGGAGCGACACCCACCTCAGATTTGCAACAGCCGCCGGGACGATCCCCGCCGAACCACGGCAGTTTTCCAATCCAGCGAGCGCCAGTCATTATTGTTAATGATAATCGCCTTGATTTGCGCGGCGAATGCCGTAATTATCATTATTTATATCAATACAAATGTAATCCGCCGACTTCGCGATTTGGTAACGTGCATGATAAATGCCGTTAATGGAAATAACATACTTTCCTTTTCCAAAGATTTAGATGATGAGATCGGCGAGCTTGGGCGCGCTTTTAAATATTTTGTTGAAACGATTGAAGTTCGGGAAGCCGCGCTGCGCAACTCAGAACGGCATTTGGCTAATATTATTAACTTACTTCCAGACGCAACCATCGTTATCGACCTGAACGGGACTGTTTTATTTTGGAACCGGGCTATGGAGGCCCTCAGTGGGGTCTCAGCGGCCGAAATGGTCGGCAAATGCGATCACGAGTACGGCCTGCCGTTCTACGGCGAGCGCCGCCCGATTCTCGTCGACATGGCGCTGAGAGCCGATGCGTTTATCCCTGGGGCCTATTCATTTTTTGAGCCCCACGGCGACACAATCTGGGCCGAAACAAGCATCCCAAACCTGCGCGGCCGCCCGGTTTGGTTGCGGGGGTCAGCGTCGGTGGTGCGCGACGCCAGCGGGATGGTTGTTGGCGCCATCGAAACCATTTTCGATATCACCGAGCGACGGCTGATGATCGAAGACTTACAGAAAGCAAAAGATATTGCTGAGCGTGCCAGCCAAGCAAAATCGATTTTTCTCGCGACAATGAGCCACGAACTACGCACACCACTCAATTCAATTATTGGCTTTGCGGATTTTGTTTCTACTGAAATATTTGGGGCTATTGGAGATCGGCAGTACGTCGAGCACGCCGAATACGCCCGACAAAGCGCCTATCACCTCCTCGAGATCATCAACGGCATTCTCGACCTCTCTAAGATCGAGGCAGGAATGGTCCAGTTGGAACTTGTCCGGGTGCCGGTGGCCTCGATGGTGACAAGAAGCATCCGCATGGTTAAAGATTTGGCGCTTGGGGCCAATATTGTTATAAAAATGGCAATTCCCGCCAACATCCCCGATCTTTTGGCCGATGAACGCGCCATGCGCAGAATTTTAATCAATCTCCTCGGCAACGCGATTAAATTTAATGTCAACGGAGGGAGTATTTTAGTAACCGTTCTAGAAGCTGGAAAGTATATCGATATCGTTGTCGCCGACACTGGAACAGGGATTCCCGCCAATGATATCGCGCGGGTTATTAAGCCCTTCGAACAGATTGATAACCACTATGCGCGGACCCAGGGCGGAACCGGACTTGGCCTCTCAATAGTTGAAGGACTGGTCAATCTTCATGGTGGCTCTCTCACTATTGCCAGCGCCGTCGGCAAGGGCACTGCCGTGACGGTGCGTTTTCCAATCGCTGATACTTAATTTTATTGTGACACTTCCGCGCCACCAGCACGCAGCCGATAGCTCTTCCCTATCCCAGCTTAGTTTTCAAAATTTCGTTAACCAGCGCCGGATTGGCCTTGCCGCCGGTGGCCTTCATCACCTGCCCGACGAAGAAGCCAAAAAGCTTATCCTTACCGCCGCGATATTCGGAGACCTTATCAGGATTTTTGGTCATCACCGCCTCAATGGCAGCGTCAATAGCACCGGTATCCGTGACCTGACGCAGGCCTTTTTCTTCAACGATTGCCGCAGCAGCCTTACCCGAGGCCAACATCTCCTCAAACACTTCTTTGGCAATGCGGCCAGAAATGGTGTTATCGGCAATAAGATCGATCAAACCACCCAGCGCGTCGGCAGAAACCGGGCTATCATCGATATCCCGACCCGCTTTATTGAGCGCACCAAAAAAATCACCTGTCACCCAGTTGGAGACCAACTTCGGGTCCCGGCCCCGAGCAACTTTCTCATAAAAATCGGCCTTGGCTTGCTCCGCAACCAGCACCTCGGCATCGTAACGTGATAATTTGTAATCGCGGATGAAACGCTGCTTCTTGTCGTCAGGCAATTCAGGCAATGTCGTCTTAATCTGCGCCACCCAAGCCGGGTCGAGAATCAGCGGAAGCAAGTCGGGGTCGGGAAAATAACGATAATCATGTGCCTCTTCTTTAGAGCGCATCGCCCTGGTCACGCCCTTGCTGGTATCCCACAGCCGGGTTTCCTGGACGATACTTCCGCCCTCCTCCAAGATATCAATCTGCCGTCGAGTCTCATACTCAATGGCCTGCATCACAAACCGGATCGAGTTGACATTTTTGGTCTCGGTCCTGGTGCCAAGGGCCGCGCCGGGCTTGCGCACCGAAACATTGCAATCACAGCGCATGGAGCCCTCTTCCATATTGCCATCACAACTGCCAAGATAACGCAAAATTGTCCGCAGTTTCCGTAAATAAGCACCGGCCTCTTCCGAAGTCCGCATATCAGGCTCGGAAACAATCTCCATCAATGCAACACCCGAGCGGTTGAGATCAACGTAAGTTTTGCTTGGGTGCTGATCGTGCATACTCTTTCCGGCATCCATCTCAAGATGCAAACGAGTAATGCCAACGGTACGCGACACGCCTTCCGCCAAATCGAGAATAATCTCACCTTTACCGACGATTGGCTGCAAATACTGGCTGATCTGATAGCCACACGGAAGATCTGCA
Source organism: uncultured Rhodospirillales bacterium (assembly GCA_903931735.1). Classification (GTDB taxonomy): domain Bacteria; phylum Pseudomonadota; class Alphaproteobacteria; order Azospirillales; family Azospirillaceae; genus BOG-933. Next base: position 30,550 of record CAIZDL010000071.1, on the reverse strand, counting down.
TAAAAATAGTTTTTACGGTCAAACACCGAAAAACAATTAACTTCGGCACGCAGACCAAGACCTGTGCGGACCGCCTGTTCAATGCAATATTCATTTATCACCGGCAACATGCCGGGAAAACCAGCATCGACGAGACTAACCTGACTATTGGGCTCCGCACCATACTCGGCAGATGCACCGCTAAACAGTTTAGACTTCGAGGTAATCTGAGCATGAACCTCCAGCCCGATCACAACTTCCCAATCGCCGGTCTCACCCTGAATATATGCCATAACTATTCCACCACTTTTGGCACTGCAAAATAGCTTCCCGCGCGATCCGGCGCGTTTGCGAGCACAGCGTCGACATACCCGCCATCGGTGACCAGATCGGAACGACGACGCAACCCGGTATCCACCACACTGGCCATTGGCACAACCCCAGTGGTGTCAACCTCACCCAATTGCTCCACAAACTCTAGGATCTTGCTAAGTTCGCCGGCCATATGCTCCCGATCAGCCTCAGGAACCTCAATGCGGGCAAGGTAAGCGATTTTCGCCACGGTAGTCTTATCGAGCGACATCGGGTAGCTTTCTCCACCTGCGACGAATAGCGGCGCCGAATGCCGACGCCGAACTGCTTGAAAGGTTATCACCCATCATGGCGATCCGCAACCCCGCCGAGCTTCGAAAGCACTTGCGTGCGGGGCAACGCCTATTGGGACTAGACCTCGGGACAAAAACCATCGGCATCGCTCTGTCCGACCCTGGCTTGATGGTTGCATCGCCAATCGGCACCATCCGGCGCACAAAATTTAGCGCAGACGCACTGGAGCTTGCCGCAATTACCCGGGATCGAGGTGTTGGAGCCTTGATTTTGGGCTTGCCCCTCGCTCTGGATGGTGGCGAGGGACCTGCGGTACAACGAGTACGTGAGTTTGCCCGGCTGTTATTAACCCGAACCGACCTATTTGGCGCGGAACCAGAAATCGCCTTTTGGGACGAGCGCTTCTCCACCAGCGCCGTCGAACGGTTCATGATCGAGGCAGACATGACCCGGAAACGCCGCGCCGAAGTGGTCGACAAAATGGCCGCCGCCTACATTCTCCAAGGTGCACTGGACTCGATCAGCAGCCGAGGATGCTAAAAACAGACACTTCCGCGGTCAGTGGGCCTCGGCCCAGTTGAGAGCAACGCCGGCTTCTGCAACCAACGGCACGCCAAGGTGAGCAGCGTTTTCCATTACGGCGCGCACCAATTTCGAGGTCGCCTCGACCTCAGCTTCCGGCACCTCCAGCAACAACTCATCATGGACCTGAAGCAACAACCGGGCCGAGAGGCCAGTCTCCACCAGCGCCCCCGGCACCCGAACCATTGCCCGCTTCATGATATCCGCCGCGGTACCTTGAATTGGTGCGTTAATCGCCTGACGCTCGGCAAAGCTACGTCGGGCCGCGTTCTTGTCGGTAATGCCTTGGATATGGCACTTACGGCCGAAAAGTGTGCGAACATAACCATTGGCACGACAAAACGCGCGCGTGGTCTCCATCCAACTCCGCAGCTCATGAAACCGGTCGAGATAATCCCTGATAAAGGCGGCAGCTTCCCCAGTGCCAATACCCAGTTGCTTTCCCAACCCAAAGCCGCTGATGCCGTAAATAATTCCGAAGTTAATCGCCTTGGCCTTACGCCGTAGCTCAGAGGTCATTTCCTCCAACGGCACGCCGAAGACTTGGGAGGCTGTCAGAGCGTGAATGTCGACGCCGTCGTGAAAGGCTTGCTTTAGTGCCTTGATGCCGGCAATCTCGGCCACCAACCGTAGCTCGATCTGCGAATAGTCCACCGACAGCAATTTACACCCCGGTGGAGCAACGAACGCAGTCCTGATCTTGCGTCCCTCCTCCGTGCGAATAGGAATGTTCTGAAGGTTAGGATCGCTGGAGGAAAGCCGGCCGGTGCTGGTCAACGCCAGCGCGAATGAAGTATGGACACGGCCGGTTTTTTCTGCAATCTGGGCCTGTAGCGCATCGGTGTAGGTACTTTTTAATTTGGCGAGCTGACGCCAATCCAACACCTTTTGGGCGATCTCCACCCCTTGCTCGGCCAAGGGTTCCAGCGTCGCGCTATCGGTGGTGAAAGCCCCGGCCTTGCCCTTGCGCCCCCCGGCAAGCGCCATCTTGCCATACAACACCTCCCCCAACTGCTTGGGCGAACCAACGTTGAAGACGTGCCCGGCCAACCGGTGAATCTCCCGCTCCAACTCCCCAAGCCGGCCGGCAAAATCCCGCGAGAGCGCCGACAGCACCCCCCGATCGAGGCAAACGCCGGCCTGCTCCATGGCCGCGATAACGGGCACCAATGGCCGCTCCAGCGTTTCGTAAACCGTCACCATGTGTTCGGCGACCAACCGGGGCTTTAAAAACCGCCACAACCGAAGCGTGATGTCGGCGTCTTCGGCGGCATAATCCAGCGCCTTGTCCAAAGGCACCCGGTCAAAGGTGATCTGAGACTTTCCGCTCCCGGTGACGTCCGAATATTTGATGGTATTATGGCCGAGATGAAGTTCCGCCAACTCATCCATGCCATGGCCGTGGGCACCGCCCTCAAGCACATAACTGATCAGCATCGTATCGTCATACGAGGTGATCGTGAGGCCAAATTGCCCGAACACCTGCGCATCAAACTTCAGATTATGCCCAACTTTCAACACGGAATGGTCGGCAAGCAAGGGCTTTAGCACCGCCAGTGCCGCATCACGATCAATTTGCGCGGGCCGGGAAGCGGCGCCAAACAAATCCCCCGCCACACCATCGGCGTCGACGTGGCCAAGCGGAATGTAACAGGCCAGCCCTGGTGCCGTTGCCAACGACACCCCAACCAACCCGGTGGTGCTGGGGGTCAGCGAGGTGGTTTCGGTATCCACCGCAACCACTCCCGCCTCAACCGCGCGGGCGACCCAGCGTTCCAGCGCCGGCAAGCTCTGAACCAGCTCATAACAAACGGTGGCCGGCGCCGGCTCGCTTAGACGCGGCGCAGAAATGGACGCATCGAACAGCGGCGCTCCGGGCACCACCACCGGGTGCTGCCCATGCAAAAACTCCGACTCAATACGCGCAACAATATTTTTAAAGCCCTGAAGACGGAGGAAAGAAAACAGCACCTCCGGATCAGGCCGCCGCGCCCTCACTTCTTCCAGCGGCACCGGCACCGGAGCATCCGCAGCCAATTTCACCAATTGGCGGGATAACCGGGCCTGATCAGCAAACTCCAACAACGACGAGCGACGCTTGGGTTGCTTGATCTCACCCGCCCGGGCCAGCAACGTATCGAGATCACCATACTCGGTGATCAACAAAGCTGCAGTTTTAATGCCGATCCCAGGAACGCCAGGAATATTATCGGTGCTATCTCCAGCCAAAGCCTGAACATCGACCACCTTATCCGGGTTAACGCCAAACTTTTCAAAGACTTCGGCCGGACCAATACTCCGGTTTTTAATCGGGTCGAGCATCGAAACGCCGGGACCAACCAACTGCATTAAATCTTTGTCGGACGAAACAATGGTCACGGGGCGCCCGGCTGCCTGGGCAAGCTTGGCATAGGCAGCGATAATATCGTCAGCCTCGTACCCCTCCATCTCGAGGGCGGGAACGTTAAACGCCCGAGTCGCCTCACGCACCAAGGCAAACTGAGGCACCAGCTCGGGCGGGGGCGCGTCGCGGTTGGCCTTGTAGGCAGGGTAAATCCCGGTGCGGAAATTGGTCTCGCGCCTGCTATCGAAGACCACCGCAACCGTCTCGGCGCGCTGGTCGGCCAGAACCGACATCAACATATTGGTGAAGCCGAGAACCGCGTTCACCGGTGTGCCATCGGCCCTGGTCAACGGCGGCAGCGCGTGAAAGGCCCGGAAGATAAACCCCGAGCCATCCACCAGATAAAGCGCCTGCGATGAGGCCTGATCCGCCACCGGCGGGGATGATGAGAATTGATCGGTCATGACCCAACCATGGACCACGCCCCCCCTCACTGTCGAGCCCCCTTGCGCAAGGCCCGTCGTGATCAGGCGGAAGCCATGTCCTCCGGCGAAAGATGCTGGCCAAGAATCAACAATTCCACATCGAGCAGCGCAAGCAACCGCTCACCAAGGACATAAACACCGGTCAGAAAGGCGCAGTCTGCACCCCCCAGCCCCATCTCGGGCACCGGTTTCAGGTGATCGAGCGAGAGTGTCAAAATTTCGGTGATCGCGTCCACCAACACACCAACGGTGCGATCCGCCACCTGCATGATGATCACGACGTTGCGGGTGCCGACATCCCCCGACTCGAACCCAAATCGCGACCGCAAATCCAGAATCGGGATCACCATTCCGCGCAGATTGATCACGCCGCGAATGTGGGGCGGCAAGTTGGGCAGCTTGGACTCCTGAACCCACCCGCGAATCTCACGGACCACCATAACGTCGATGGCATATTCCTGCGCATCGATAGCAAACACGATATATTGGCGCCCAAGATCGGCAGAAGCCACGCTTGGCGATCCCGTCAACTCAGACAACGAGCGACGCTGCGCCGACTTCAGCGATGCACTGGGACGCAAGGCAGGTGCGGTCATGACACGTCCTTATCGGTCTCGGAGGGGGGAGCATCGGGACTGAGCGTAGGCATCCGACTTCGACAGCTAAGCATAACAGACTTGCGTTACCGGAGCATCATAACACACTGGCAGTGCCTCCCGCCCGCGCCGGACCTGAGACAAATCAGCCGGCCCTAAAAATCTTCCGGCGGAGTGCGGGTGTTGGCCGGCGTGTGCCGAATGATCGCGCTGAAGCCAAACAACAGCAACAACACCCCCATTACGATTTCAACGGCGCTCACGAACCGCGCCGGCCCGCTGATTGGTTGAATATCGCCATAGCCAACCGTGCTGAGGGTAACCACCGAATAATAAAGACACTCGGCAAATGTCAAGGTGCGGGCAATACCACTGGCCAAAAAATCAGCTCCCGGCGAAATACGCTGAACAATCGAGTAGAGAGCGGCAAATATAATCACCAACAGAGAATAAAATGTAAGAAAAGCGAAAGCCGGCATCACCAGCCGCGATGCCTGAGCAAAAAACCCTTCAAACAATAAACCGATATCAAGTAAAAATATCGCAATATCGCGGCTGACAAACAACACAATCACCGCCACAACGCCCTGAAAGGCCACAAAGGGAATATTTGGGAGAGCCCCGCCCATATGACCGCCCGGCAGAGCAAATGTCAAAGCAACCATACCCGCCATCGGCAACAGCCAAAGAAATATCTCGCCAAAATGGGAATTGTGGCGAGGCCGGCGAGAAACCACAATGTGCCGCACCGTGCGCGCCCGAATACAGGCCCCCCCAAGAAATGCCAATAAAGGCAATATAAAACCAAGCGCCTGTTCGCGCTGGCTGATCATCGTGAAGTTACTTTCAACGATCACCGCAAAAATGCACGCATAAATCCCAATAAAATTGACCAATGACAGGGTGAAGAACCGGCTACCAGGAAACACCCGGTGAAACACCGCCACCACAAAAATCACCGAGCCGAGCAAAACAAACGCCAGCGTACCGGCCACCGCCTTAATCGAAAGGGCGATGACGCTCAATAAAAACGCAGTAAAAACCACGCCCCCCACCCATCCACGCTGGGACGGATGATGGCGATGATCGGGGTGCCCCGAATGCGGGTAATGGTGAGGCTGATGCTCCATGCGCCATCCCGGAGGCGAAAGTGTGGTTGATCAGAGTGTCAACGGCTGACCGTAGCACGATCCCCCACCACTTCGGAACTGGCGAGTCCGTAAAAGACCTGATGTTTCGCTTCTTTTACGCGAAGCCGGCCCGGGAGCGCTGCTCCCCTTCCTCGTCCTCCCGTCAAAAAATTTGCCTCGCGCCTGCGAAGGGTCCGCTATGGTGACGCCATGACAGTCGCTTGCGCGCCCCCACTTCGACATGGCTGGACCACCGGAGCCTCGGCCACCGCCGCTGCGGCAGCCGCAGCCGAGGCGCTGCGAACCGGTCGGTTTCCCGACCCGGTAACCGTGCGCCTGCCCGGTGGCCAGACCCCCTCCTTCCCGCTGCTCCGCCCTGTTATCGGCGATGGCTGGGCCGAGGCGACCGTCATCAAGGACGCGGGCGACGACCCCGACGTGACCCATGGCTGCCTCGTGGTGGTGCGGGTGCGATTACGGCCGCCCGGAAGCGGATTGTCTTTTCGCGCCGGGGAAGGGGTTGGCACCGTGACGCGGCCAGGATTGCCCCTGGCGGTGGGCGAGCCCGCGATCAACCCCGGCCCACGCGCGATGATCGCGGACAATCTTGGCCTGAAAGACGCCGAGATCGAGATTTCCATCCCCGGCGGTGCCGAACTTGCCTTAAAGACGCTCAATGGCCGTCTGGGCATTGTCGGGGGGCTGTCCATACTCGGGACCACCGGCATTGTGGTGCCCTACTCCTGCGCCGCCTGGGTCGACTCGATCCATCGTGCGGTTGATGTCGCCCGCGCCTCGGGCCTGCATCATCTTGTTGCCGTGACCGGCGCCGCCTCTGAAATGGGCGTCCGAACCCTTTATCCCGGCCTTCCCGATTTGGCCGTGATCGATGTGGGGGATTTCATGGGTGGGTTGCTCACCTATTTACGCCGGCATCCGGTGGAAAAATTAACCATCGGCGGGGGGTTCGCTAAAACCACCAAACTCGCGGCCGGACACCTCAACCTCCACTCCAAAGCCAGCGACATTGATTTTCGCTGGCTGGCCGGCATCGTGGCCGAAATCGGGGGCAGCCCCGACCAAGTGGTGGCCGTGCGCGCAGCCAACACCGCGCTGACGGTCCTGGAGCTTACCCAAAGCGAGGGATTACCGCTGGCCACCGCCATCGCCGCACGGGCATGGGCGGTTGCATTTGAGGCAACATCGAAACAAGTACCGATCGAGATTGCGATATTCAACCGCACAGGAACCTTGGTTGGACGGTACGATACCGGGAGCACGACCGCTTGACGCACACCAAATCACGCCTCCTGCTGCTGGGCGGCACCACCGAATCACTGGCCCTGGCCGAACAGTTGGCCCAAAAACCGGCCGAACACCCGGGCCTGACGGTGATAACATCCCTGGCCGGACGCACGGTGGCGCATCGCCTGCCGCCCGGCGAAATCCGGGTTGGCGGCTTTGGTGGAGCCGCCGGACTCGCGGCTTATCTCGAGTCGGCGGCGATTGATCTGGTGGTCGATGCAACGCACCCATTCGCTGCAACCATTTCGCGTAATGCCGCTCTCGCCTGTAACAGCGCCGGGGTGCCCCGCCTGCAACTGCTCCGCCCGGCCTGGGAGCGCGTGACCGGCGACCTCTGGCATGGAGTGCCCGACATAGACGCGGCTGCCAAGGCCCTGCCCGCCGCCGGCCAGACCGTTTTTCTCGCCGTGGGGCGCCAGGAATTGGCACGGTTTGCTGGTTCACCCGGCCTGCGCCTGATCGCCCGCATGATAGACCCGCCCGATGACAACAGGGCCGATAACAGCGGAGCCAATCGTTGCGGTAGCTTCAGCGGCTTTGAAATTATTCTCGCCCGAGGGCCGTTTGGCGAAGCCGATGAGGAAGCGCTCTTCAAAAGCGCCCATGTCGACATGATCGTGAGTAAAAACAGCGGCGGAGACGCCACTTATGCCAAAATCGCCGCCGCCCGCCGGCTTGGCATCCCCGTCCTGATGATCGACCGCCCAGCCCCCGAGCCCGGTGACAACGCCGCCACCGTCGATGCCGCCCTCGCTTGGATTTCGGCGCAGCTTTCCCTAGCCACGGCGAACACCGCCGCTAGCCAGCCCCGCAACTTGACAGCCCGTTGAGGGTTACGACCGGAAGCGGCCTAAGCCAACACATCGAGCTTGCGCCCGCGATTAGGATCAACCGGCGGGCTTAGCTTGGGGGCGGCGGCGCTCTTTTCCGCACCCCCGGCATCACCATCGTGGTCCTTATCGACCCCGCCCGATTTGGTACGGAGCGGCTGATTTGCGGCCACCGGAGGCGTAAAGGTGCTTGCACCGGCGACAGCAGTCGACATGGAATTCTCCACAGGTCAATTATTTCAATGGGTCACTATAAGGACGCCCCTTGAAAATTTACAACGATTTCCGCGCACCAAGCAAAAAAACTTCCGTCGACGGTCGTTGAGGGCTTGACGAGGAACGCGAACCAAACTAGAACATGAAGCGTTGTTTAGCTTTTGTTCGGGCCTTAGCCCAACGCCGCGACCTTGGGGGGTAGCCAATGTTAACCCGAAAGCAACAAGAACTCCTGCTTTTTATCAACCATCACCTGAAACAGGGCGGCATTTCACCATCCTTTGATGAAATGAAAGACGCCCTTCATCTCAAGTCGAAGTCGGGCATCCACCGCTTAATCACCGGCCTCGAGGAGCGAGGATTCATTCGGCGCCTTGCCCACCGGGCGCGGGCGCTGGAAGTGATCCGCCTGCCCGATGGCATTCCAACAACAGAAATTTTGGCACCCGACACCGGGGACGCCGGCGGCTCCGAACAACCGCCAAAATTCCAACCAAACGTGATCAAGGGCGATTTCTCCGGCGCCCTGCCGGGACGCGAGGTGGCAGACGGTGTCGACGTCGTGTCGCTGCCACTTTACGGCCGGATCTCCGCCGGAATGCCAATTGAAGCCCTTCGCGATCATAGCAGCACCATTAGCATTCCGGCATCGATGCTAAACCCTGGCGAGCATTATGCGCTCAAGGTGACCGGGGATTCGATGATCGACGCTGGGATTCTGGACGGCGACACGGTGATTATTTTGCGCTGCGAAACAGCCGAAAGTGGCACCATCGTCGTGGCTTTGGTCGATGCGGCCGAGGTTACTCTCAAACGTTTGCGGCGCAAGGGGAAGGCAATTGCACTCGAACCCGCCAATCCTGCCTACGAAACACGCATTTTTGGCGCCGATCGGGTCAATGTCCAAGGCAGACTGGTGGGCCTGATCCGTCAATACTAAGATATTTCCTTTATTGCAACGCAGCGCCACTGATATTATTCTCCTAAAAACCTCCGTAAGCGCCGCTGCTTTAGGCGCGTTCGGACGGGATAACCATCGCCTCATAAGGCAACAGGGGCCGAATTGGATAACAGGGACCAATATGCAGGCAAGGGACTATGCGGGCCCATGACGGCTGAGGGTCCCGATGCGTTGTCGTGCGGCGAGCAAGAGCTGGGGGCCAGCTCCCGGGTCGGCGAAGATAGTCATTACCGCAGCATCTTTGAAAACGCAGTCGAGGGTATCTACCAAACTACGGTTGATGGCCAATACATTCGTGTCAACCCCGCTTTGGCCCGAATGTATGGCTTTGACGGGCCCAATCATCTGATCGCGTCCTTTACCGACATCGCCGGCCAGCTCTACGTCGACCCCAACCGACGCCACGATTTCGCGACAATCATGGCTCGCGATGGTGTGGTCACGGACTTTCAAGCTCAAGTTTATCGCCGCGATCACTAGGTTATCTGGATTGAAGAAAGCGCCCGCTGCGTTCGCAATGAAAGAGGCCGTATCCTTTACTATGAAGGCATGGTCACCGACATTACCGCGCGAATGACTGCTGAAAAAGAAATTCGATTGCTTGCCACAGCATTTGAAAGTGTTTCAGAAGGAATTTTAGTTGCCGATCACACCTTTAAAGTCTGCGCGGCCAACCAAGCTTATCTAACGATCACAGGGCAACAAAGAAGCGAGATTATCGGGTTTGCACCTTTATTATCAACCCATGGGTTTAGTGAAAGCGGGCTTCTTCAGCGTATTTGCGCCGATGCCACCATAACCGGCCATTGGCGCGGGGAACTTAACTGCGTCCGTCCCGATTACGTTCCCTTTTCAGCGTGGGTTTCGGTGACGACTGTGCGCGGCCCCGGCGGCGACACGGAATTTTATATCGTTACCTGCTCCGACATCACGGAACGCAAACAGCAAGAGGACCGCATCCGCTATCGGGCCAATTTTGACGGCCTGACCAACTTGCCAAACCGGCACCTGCTTCATGAACGTTTAGATCAAGCGATCCGCAACGCTGAAAGCAAAGGCGAGCGCGTCGCCGTAGCCTTCATCGATCTTAATCGCTTCAAACAAGTCAACGATTCACTTGGCCACCGGGCCGGGGATGAGTTGCTTCGACAAGTCGCACGGCGACTCCGGAGTTCCTGCGGGGCGTCGGATACGGTCGGCCGATATGGTGGCGATGAATTTGTTATGATAATACCAAATATTAGCGAACGGTTTTCTGCATCATACTTAGCAGAGAAATTACTTTATGCGTTTAGCGACCCATTTCCGTTATTGGAGCGCGAACTATACTGCTCACCCAGCATCGGGATTGCCTTTTATCCGGGGGACTCCGACAACGCAGATGGTTTGATCCGCTGTGCGGATCTTGCGATGTATCACACCAAACGATCGCCCCCCCAACGTTTCAGCCTTTATGCCGCTGAAATGTGCGAGCAATCGATGCAACGGCTTGATCTTGAGCACGATATTCGCCACGCAATTTTACGGGAAGAGTTCGTCCTTCACTACCAGCCAAAATTTGATCTCGAAACCGGCCGGGTCGTCGGTGCCGAGGCGTTGATCCGCTGGCCGCACCAAACATTAGGAATGGTGCCGCCATCGAACTTTATTCCGGTTGCCGAAGATACCGGCCAGATCGCCCAAATTGGCGAATGGACGCTGCGGCAGGCGTGCCGACAGGCGCAATTCTGGCGAAAAAACGGCATTTGCCTCGACGTTATGGCCGTCAACCTGTCGCCCCGCCAATTTCATGACAGCCGGATCATCCGTCTGGTGCGCCAGATTCTCGACGAAACCGGCTTACCGCCCGAGCACCTAGAACTGGAGTTGACCGAAGGCGCGATGATGGTCGACATGACGAGAGCGGTTGAAACTCTACGCCGGCTCAAGGCACTGGGGGTCCGCTTGGCCATCGACGATTTCGGCACCGGCTATTCGTCACTGGCATACCTTAAACGCTTTCCCATCGATACGCTGAAAATTGATCGCTCCTTTGTGCGCGACATCGCGAGCAATGCCACCGATACTGCAATTATCAATACCATCATTGGGTTAGCCGGGAGCCTTGGCTTCTCGGTGGTTGCCGAGGGTGTTGAAACCGCCGAGCAAGCGCTCATCCTGATGGAACGCAATTGCCGCTATTCCCAGGGCTACCTGTTTAGCAAAGCGGTGACGCCACTGGCCTTCGCCGCGCACTTTACCCGCTGCGAGATTGAGCCCTGGTTTGAGTTGCCGGGGCTTCGCCGGGTGGCCGACGCTCACCGAGAAGCCCGCCGCCAGCAAGATCTTCTGAAGCCTTCAACGGCAATCGGTTGATCATCTGGTTCGATAGATATCGGGTGTCCGAGTCAGGCGTAAAATCGATTCTCGGCGACCTCCGGGCAGGCTTTTCCCCCCGCCATAAGCCTCGCAAAACCGGTAATTTCCGCTCCGTTCACGGTCAATATCACCAAAATCATAAAATTGGCGGGACATTACTTTTTTGGAATTGTTGCCACCCGGTTTTTCGGTTATGATCGCCGTGCGCGGAGGTGTGAGCTTCCACAGGCTACTCCGAATAAAACGCCTTAGCCCTTTGGTCCCTGTTTCGTTTTGTCCACCACGACTTCAAGGCTCGGCGTTTTTCGGTGAGACGGAACTATGTGTGAGCTACTCTTGGCGCCCCGGCAGATTGACCAGCCCCCCTACCCTTGGCTGTGCACCGGCAACGTCCTCGCAGGTTTGCGAATGCGGAACGGTGCCGGGCGCCCCTGAATTAGCCTTTTAGTTAAACGACAACAGGTTGCGAAGGAAGCGTCATGCCACATACAGTTTGGGTCGCGAACGGCAAGGGAGGCGTCGGAAAGTCGGTTCTCATGATGGCTCTCGCGGCGATCTATGAGGCATCCGGACGGCCATTACGCCTGATCGATGCTGATGACAAGGCGAAGCTTAGCGAATTTATGGGCCCCGACAAGGTGCTTTCGCTCAAGATCGGCGCCTCGATGGACGAGATCAGAGCCAATCCATCTCTGGCTTTTAGCTATTGGGACCGGCTAGCCGAAGAAATCGTCGAGGGTGATACCGGCGTCGATATTGGCGCCAACATGGACCGGCTAATCCTTTCCTGGGCCGAGAAGTCGAACCTTGCTTCGCTCTTTGAAGATTCCGGCGTTACCATGGACATCTACGTCCCTATTACCGCCGAACCGCTGGCGGTATCATCGGGGCTGGAGGTTTTAGAAACGGTTGAGCGCATCTTCCCGTTTTGCCGACGCATTCTGGTGCTCAATAAAAAGGCCGGACCTTTTGACACCTACGGCGGCACGCCCGAGTTCAGGCGGATTGAAATGATGCGCGACCGGGGGCTTTACATCGTTGAAATGGCGAGTTGCGTCAGCGAGGCGTGGACCGACTTCGAACGGCTTAAAATGCCGCCGGCCCAAGTCATCACCCTCGATCCCAAAACCGTAGCCCAGATGACCGGCCTCGGCATTCTCGCCGCCAGGAGAGCTACCGGCGATTACGCTACTTGGCTGAAGCAACTTACGTTGGCCCTGGCCCCAGTCACTCACGGTATGGCTTCACGATAATGTCCTGGATCGACACTCTCGACCGACTCATCACCGACAGTTGGATGGCCAGCCGCGACGAAAGCGCGGTTATGCTGGATTCTCTGCTGGCGTTGTCGCTGGCCGAACGGTGGGATTTGTTTGCAGCCCGAGATTCTCGTCTGATGTTCCTTTCAGACGAGGATTACGTTGTTCTTTTTAGAAGCCTTAATACGCACTCGATGATGGCGCAGATTGGCGACGCCGCCACCCCGCCCGTCACCGAGGAAGCAACCGAGGTTCTGCCCGAGCATGGCGAACCCAACCAAAGCGACGATGCCGGGGACGGCGACGATCAAGAACAGGCCGTTTATGATGAAGAGGCCACGCTAACCGCAGCAATAGCCGCGCGCCGCTCCTGGTGGCGGACCCGCAAAGGGATGCGCTGGCTGACCCTCGGCATCGCCGCCGCAACCGGGTTGATGCTGGTTGGCGCCTTCCTCACCGTAATTGTGCTCTATCTGCTGCCCGGAACGAAGGTTGAGCCAAAAAGCACCGAGATCCCAGGCACCCTGATCACAAAGCTCGATGAGGTGGAGCGTGATCAGGCGCAACTGGCCAAACGGTTGGTTGGCGTTGATAATCGGGTCAGCGATCTTGCCGCAACTGTCGATCTGAAGTTTGGCACAGCCATGCGCGCCGTGCAATTTTCTTCAGCACTCGACCAACTCCAGGCGGCAATCGAGCGCGGCGCACCCTTCAAGGCTGAGCTTGACCGGATATCGACCGCGCTATCGGGGGATACCAACCTTGCCTCGCTTGCCAGCCAGTTGGAGAGCAATGCCACCACCGGCGTCCCCACACTGATCGCCCTTCGGGAACGGTTTGATGAAATCGCCCCCAAGCTTGGCGGCGTTGTCGATGTCCGCGACCAGTTCGCACCCCAACTGGTTGAGGTTTCGCGAGATCAGAACGTCTTCAGCCGGTTTTTCGGCTGGATCGGTTCAGGCTTTGGGCTGAGCGACACCCCGGAATCGAAGCGCTTTCGGGCGGCTCTGGGCGGCATTCGGGCGGCGCTGGGCCTCAGCAACCTGCCGGTCGCGGTTCGGCAGCTTGAAGATTTACATGCCTACCCCGGCGAATTGGCCGGGCGCTGGCTGGCCCTGGCCCACAGCCGGCTCGATGCCGATGCCGCCATGTCGGCGTTGCGCCAGGGTGCGATTCCCAGTCCTGCGGTCAGCCGGAACCAATAGGGGGCGGCTATGTCCGAGACCAAACCGCCCGCAACGGCCGGGAGGAAATCGCGGCGGACCGTGACCGTCGATTACCTCACCGCTGCATCCCACCCCGATGCGGTGGTGACCGGGGTACTCTTGGTGGTGATTGTGCTCCTGGCATTGGTCGGGACCATTGGACTGATCGAACCTGTCATATCATTTGATCTTTTCAACCCTGATCTTGGCTCGGCCCTCCTGCTGCTCACTCTCGGGAAGGTTGTTCTGTCGGTTTTGGCATTAACGGCGGCGGGGCTGGGTCTCGCCAAGCACCCGCGTTTTCCCGCCTTCTACCTAATCGTGACCTTTGGCCTGACACTCCTTATTGCCGCTGAAGCCGGACACATGCTCGCCGGCATTGGCCTTGCCGGGCCAGGACTCGCGGGATTCGAACAAATCGTGCGGGGAGCCTCGGCACCGGGGTCGTTTTTAGTGCTCGGGTTTTTGGTCGTGCTGGGAATGCCCTACGTGGTGCTGTCCCGAAGGTGCCGGCTGATCTTTTACCGCCGGATCGATGTCAACGACTTGAAATCTTTGGTTGGGGATAAGAGCTGGTCGGCCTCGTCCGCTGCGGCGTTAGCCCCGGCCCTACCCTCATTCGGACCGGGGCGGCTGGCTCCGCTTCCGCCTAAGCGCGCAAAAGGCCGCCGCGCCGCCGGGGTCGCTCCCGCCACCGGGGCCTCTCTCAGCGTACCGGCCACACCGCCACAAAACGCCCAAGCGGCGGCCTTGTGGGCGGCGCTTTATGGCACCTCCCGCCCAGGGCCGGGGGAAAAACCAAGCGACGAGGCCGAAACCACGCAAGGAAGCGGGGCCGGCAAGCGCGTTGGCCTTGAAGCCCTGATCAATCTCCGACCGCCGGGAAGCTAGATATGGCCGAGCACTCCCACATCATCGCGGTGGCCAGTCAAAAGGGCGGAGTTGGCAAAACCGCAACCGCCGTCAACCTCGCCACCGCGCTGGCCGCCGCCGGGCGGCCGGTTCTCCTGGTCGATTGCGACCCCCAGGGCAACGCCAGCGCCAATGTCGGCTTTGCGTTGATTGCCAGTGGCGAGGGCGGCACTCACCAATTACTGACCGAGGGCGGCAATCATCAAGGCGTGGTCTGGCAAACCAGAATTCCCGATCTGTGGGTTGCGCCGGCCAGCCTCAACCTCACCCAACTGGAGGCCGATCTTTCGACCAAACACGAAGGGCAGCACCGACTTTCACAGGCCCTTCAGGCCCTTAGTCAACCGTTCGACTATGTGGTGATCGACTGCCCGCCCTCGCTCGGCAGCTTGACCATCAACGCGCTGCTCGCCGCCGACCGGGTGCTGGTGCCGCTGCCCTACGACGCTTATGCGCTCCAAGGATTACGCCACCTTGACCAGTTTATGGCCAACCTCGCGGACGCCGCCCAAAAGCCCCGACCGGTGCTCGATGTTTTACTGACCATGCAGCGCCAGGACGGCGACACCCAGGGCGCCAAAACTTTGGCCGCCACCGTGCGCCGCTCGTTTGCCGATCAAGTGCTAACCACCGAAATCCCCTATAGCCCCGAGCTTGCGGCGGCTTCTGTTTTGGGCCGGCCCTTGTTGCTTCACCGGCCGCGCTCGACCGCCGCCAGCGCTTATGTCGGTTTGACCGTCGAGTTGGTACAACGCCTGGAAGACGCCGCCAACCGGGGTTCTGGGGCGATGCACGCCATTGGCGATGGCTGGAACCCGGTTGCGGCTCAAATGGCCATCGCCAGCCGTCTCGTCGCCTGGGTGACCAACCCAACCTCGCCGCTCTATGATGCCGAGGCGGCAACCGAGCATCAGGCAGCGTTGCGCGCCAGCACGTTGGCCCATGCCGCTGAGCGCACCTTTGGCCTGCGCCGGCACACCTGGGTAACGGCGGGGCTGGTGGCGGCGGCGTTAATGCTGGGGCCACTTTTGTTTTTCGCCACCGCCCGGCTTGCTCCAATGGAGTGGCGAGTCAAGGCCGTAACCGCGATAACCGGTGCACGCACCCCCTGGGAAGCCGGCACGCTGATCCTCGCCCGTGCCGATCCGCGCGCACAAAAGCTGTTGTTGCTGGCCGCGACATTGGCCGGCAACATGAGCCCGGCCCTCGCAGAGTGCCTGGACCACACGGATTTTGAGCACGGCCCGGTGCTCCCGAACCAAATGCCCTGCCTGCTCTCGCTAAATATCACCCAAGGGCTCACGCCGGGAAGGAAATAGGCTTTTTAGAGCGGATTCACGCTACGGGGTGCGTCCACCACTTCGCGACCCGCTCTAGCCCCGATATGATGCGTTGCCCACCGGGCCGCCGGCCTTTATAATCGGGCCATGATCGACAGTGCCACCGCCCCTGCCTTACCCGCACCCCGCCATCTTCTCGCGACCGAGGGGATGCCGGCGGCTGAAATCACTCGCTTTCTCGATTGCGCCGAGGGCTATGTGGTCCAATGCCGCAGCGCCAACCGCAATGGGGATTTGCTGCGCGGCCGCACGCTGGTTAATCTTTTTTACGAAAACTCGACCCGCACACGGACTTCGTTCGAGCTGGCCGGAAAACGCCTCGGCGCCGACGTGATCAACATGGAAGTGGCGGCAAGTTCGGTCAAAAAAGGCGAGACTCTGATCGACACCGCCATGACCCTCAACGCCATGCATCTCGATGTGCTGGTGGTGCGCCATCCGGATTCGGGAGCAGCTAAGCTCCTGGCGCGCAAGGTAAATTGCGTGGTGATCAATGCTGGCGACGGCAACCACGAGCACCCGACCCAAGCCCTTCTCGACAGCCTGACCATTCGCCTTCGCCGCGGCCGGCTGGATGGGCTGGTGGTGGCGATTTGCGGCGATATTTTGCACAGCCGGGTCGCGCGCTCCAATATTCACCTGCTCAACGCCATGGGCGCGCGGGTGCGGGTGGTGGCGCCGCCAACGTTGCTCCCCGCCGACATTGGCCGGCTTGGAGTCGAGGTCCATCACCGCATGGAGCAAGGCCTCGCCGAGGTCGATATCGTGATGATGCTGCGCCTTCAAACAGAGCGGATGAGCGGACACTATGTCCCTTCGGTGCGCGAATATTTTCATTTTTTCGGCCTGACCCGCGAAAAACTGAAAGCCGCCAAGCCCGATGCGCTGATCATGCACCCTGGCCCCATGAACCGAGGGGTTGAAATCGACTCCGAGGTCGCCGACGACATTAAGCGCAGCGTTATTCTCGATCAGGTCGAACTGGGCGTGGCGGTGCGCATGGCGTGTTTAAACTTGCTGACCCGCGCCAGCATCCCTTGAAAGTTTGGCACTAATCGTTTAGAGCGGGTCGCGAAAGAGCGGCCTCACCCTCTCGCATGAATCCGCTCTAAAAACAAAAAGTTAGAGCATGATGCTCTAAACGCTCCGTCCCCCCGACACAGCGGGTGCTTCATGCCGCGTTTGGCTTATGTCAACGGTCGTTATCTGCCCCACACCGAGGCGTGCGTCCACGTTGAGGACCGCGGCTTTCAGTTCGCCGACGGCGTTTATGAGGTGGTGGCAATTCTCGACGGCCGCTTTGCCGATCTCGATGGGCATTTGGTCCGGCTTGCGCGCTCGCTGCGGGAAGTTTCCATCGACCAGCCCATATCACGGGCCGCGCTGAAATTGGTGATGCGGGAATTGGTGCGACGAAACGCTGTGCGTAATGGCTTGATTTATCTCCAAATCACCCGCGGCGTCGCCCCGCGGGACTTCAAGTTCCCCTGCCCCAAGGTCACGCCTTCGCTGGTGATGACCACCCGCAAGGCCACCCGGTTCGCCAGCCCCGAGCAATTGGAGCGCGGCGTTGCGATTATCACGATTCCCGATATCCGCTGGCTCCGCCGCGATATCAAAACCGTAGGCCTGCTGCCCCAAGTGTTGGGAAAGCAACGCGCTGCCGAAGCCGGCTGCTTTGAAGCCTGGATGATCGACGCCGAGGGCTTTATCACCGAGGGGTGCGCTTCCAACGCCTGGATTGTCACCGCAGACGGGGTGCTGGTGACCCGGCAACCCGACCATATGATTCTCAATGGCGTGACCCGCCTCACCTTGCTTGGCCTCGCTCAGGCTCTCGATATCCCGTTTGAGGTGAGGCCGTTCTCGCTGGCTGAGGCGATGACGGCGCGGGAAGCCCTGGTTTCCAGCGCCACCACCTTTGCCCTGCCAATCACCCGCATCGACGGCCAGGCCGTTGGCGACGGCGTGCCCGGTCCCGTGGCGCGCCGCCTCCGCGCCGCCTATTTTAAAGCCATGGAGGGCTCGGCATGACCAGCCTGGCCCACCCCACCCGCCTGCCCCGCGCGGTGCTGTTCGATTGGGACAATACCCTGGTCGATAGCTGGGCGATCATTGAAGAGAGCGTAAACGTCACCCTCAAGGCAATGGGCCACCCGGAGTGGACCAGCGCCGAAATCCGTGTTCGGGTCCGCCATTCCCTACGCAACGCCTTCCCGCCACTGTTTGGCGATCGGTGGGAAGAGGCGCGCGGCTATTATTATGGCCACTTTGCCGCCCACCACATTGCCAAACTGCGCACCCTGCCCGGGGCCGGCGAACTGTTGGCAAGCCTGCATTCGCGCGGTGTTTATCTGGCTGTGGTCAGTAACAAAACCGGGCGCTTCTTGCGGGAAGAAGCCGACGCGCTGGGCTGGACCGGCTATTTCGGCGGCCTCGTTGGCGCCGGCGACGCGCACCAGGATAAGCCCGCGATTGCCCCGGTCACCATGGCGCTGGCGCCGGCCGAACTCACCGATGGCGAGGTATGGTTCGTCGGCGATGCCGACATCGACATGGAGTGCGCCCATGCGGCGGGCTGCGTGCCGGTGCTGGTCAGCTCCGGCGATGAAGGCGACGTTACCCGGTTTCCCCCAGCCATCACGGTTAACAGTTGCGTTGCACTGTGCGACTTGGTACGCCGCCTCGATGGCGCTATATCGATGATCAACTCTCCCGAGCGGGCTCTCTTGGCCTAGTCATTTTTCTCTGGGGATAACCAGGGCTCCTAAACAATAGGCGCCCCAATAACGACCAACGAAAGGTAACCCACCATGTCCGAAAAGGGCCAAAACGTTCAGGACGTTTTTCTTAACCACGTCCGCAAGAACAAAATGCCGGTGACGGTGTTTTTGGTGAACGGCGTTAAACTTCAGGGAATTATTACTTGGTTTGATAACTTTTCGGTACTTTTGAGACGCGACGCACACTCTCAGCTTGTTTATAAACACGCAATTTCCACGGTAATGCCGGGGCATCCCATTCAGCTCTTTGACGGCGGCCGCGACGTCGAGCACGACTAGCAGGTGAGCACGCCCCCCCCAACCGACGAGACCTCCCCCGGCCGCGCGCTGGTGGTGCATCCTGTGCTGCGCAAAGGCCCTGGCAAAGTTGGCGAAACCGGGCGCAGATCGCCCGCCGCCCAGCTTGAGGAGGCCGTGGCCCTTGCCGCCGCGATTGAACTTGAGGTCGTCCACGCGGAGGCGGTGACCATCGGCCGCCCCAACCCCTCGACCCTGCTCGGCACCGGCACGCTGGAGCGCCTCAGCGCGCTGGTCGAGGCGCAGACCATTGGGCTGATCGTGGTCAACCACCTGTTGTCGCCGGTTCAGCAACGCAATCTGGAGCGCGCAACAAAAACCAAGGTGATCGATCGCACCGGCATCATTCTGGAGATCTTTGGCGCCCGCGCCCGAACGCGGGAGGGCCAACTTCAGGTAGAACTTGCCGCGCTCACCTATCAACGCTCCCGCTTGGTCCGGTCTTGGACGCACCTTGAGCGTCAGCGCGGCGGCTTTGGCTTTCTGGGCGGCCCCGGAGAATCGCAAATCGAATTGGACCGCCGGTTGATCGGCGACCGAATCGTCAAGATCAAAAAGGAGTTGGACGAGGTTCGCCGCACTCGCGCTCTCCACCGCAAAGCCCGGGACCGGGTGCCTTACCCGGTGGTTGCACTGGTGGGGTATACCAACGCTGGGAAATCCACGTTGTTCAACAAAATTGCCGGGGCGGATGTTTTTGCCAAAGATTTGTTGTTTGCCACCCTTGACCCAACCATGCGGGCAATTGATCTGCCCTCGGGGCGCAAGGTTATCATCTCTGATACCGTTGGTTTCATTTCCGACTTACCGCACGGCCTTGTTGAAGCATTCCGGGCGACCCTTGAAGAGGTGATGGCGGCCGACATTATTCTTCACATCCGCGACCTTGCCCACCCCGACAGCCAAGCCCAGCGCGACGATGTTTATCGGGTGCTGCAAGATATGGGGATTGACCCCGAGGCCGACACCCGGCTGGTTGAGGTGCTGAATAAAATCGACCTGCTCGACGATGACGGCCGCGCGCACGCCCTGGCCCAGTTTGGCGGCGGCTCCGGGCGAGCCGTGGCGGTTTCGGCCCTGACCGGCGAAGGCTTGGAGCGACTGTTCGCGCTCCTCGACCGCATCATGACCGCCGAACGCGAGACTCTCCAGGTCTCGGTCCGGTTATCCGACGGCGGGGCAATGTCCTGGCTTTACGGTCACGGCGAAGTGCTGGCCCGGCGCGACGACGAGGAACGCGCCCACCTCACCGTCTCCCTCGAACCCTCCGATCGTGCCCGCTTCGAGCATCGCCATCCCGAGTATCTGAGGTCGTGAAGAGACAATGGCGACCAAGAGCAATGAGCGTTATGCTGCAATCTGGGGTGCTTTTCTGTTATCTCCCTAGGATGAAACCGATGCGCGTCCTCGGCGTCCCGCTTCTGCTTTCATTTTTGGCAACGCCGGTACTGGGGGTGATGCCGCTGACGGCCTCCGCCCAAGAGGCTGCCGACTCGCTCCCCCCCGGGGAGGCCGGGCCGGCTGCTCCGGGCGCGCCGGGGCCGATCGCACCTGAAGCCCGTGAAGTTTTACGCCACTGCCGCGACCCACTCTTCGTTGACTGCTTCAAGGTTTGGTATCCGGGCATTGAAGAAGAGCGTGCTCGGGAGCGAGAAAAAGAGCGCTTGCGCCAACTCCAGCTTCAAAAGAAACCGCCAAAGCCCCCCACCGCCGTTGGAAACACCGCGCCGCCCCCAGCCAAACCAGGGACAAAACCGCCGCCCCCGCCTCCGGGCAACCAAGACGATACCGCATCCCCGCCTGGGAACGGTCCGCCCGGAAATGACACCGGCACGGACGATAAAAATGCCCAACCTGCCCCCAAAGAGGTCTTACCGCCGGGACCTCGCCCCGACGACCTGAAACCCGGTGCGGACGCGAAACCCGGCGACACCAACACCAAGCCCGCCGACTCAAAGCCGACCCCCTCAAAGCCCGGCACCTCCAAGCCTGCCGACGCGAAACCCAAAACATCGGAGCCCGCCCCGCCGGCTGCGACTGAGGGCAAAAGCGCTGAACCAAGAAAAGCACCGCCACCCGCAGCCGAACCGTCCCCGTCTGAAATGCCCCCGTCTGAAGCGGCAAAACCCGCGGAAGCCGCTCCGACCGCTCCTGCACCGCCGGAAGCCAGCGCCGCGCCGCCCGGCCAAACCGCGCCAAACACGCAATCGCCCGGCAAAAGCGGCCCCGCCGCCTCATCTCCCGACACCGGGAACCAAGCCGGCAAAGGGGCACCGCACCCCTTCCCGTCGGCACCGCCGAAGCCCTCCAACCAACCGGACCCCGATCTTCCGACCTATGAAGCCCTACTCCGGTCAATTGAGGAGCAGAAACTACAAAACCGTATGGTGCTCCATGGCCCGCCCAAAGACGGCGTGGTCACGCTTGAAATTAAGCGTGGGAGGCCATCGTCGAGCGGGTCATCGGGAGGAGAGCCCAGGCCCGCCCGGCCATTACGCCTGGAGGACGAGCGCTGAAGGCAATCGCTGACTCGCAGCTTGACACGGCGAAAATCGGCGCCGAAAGTAATTAGAGCCGGTGCGGTTCCGCTTGATCGCATCACGGCCTAACCGGCGGGGTCCGATGCCGGTGCATCCGCCCCTTTAGAACAAACCTGATTCCGACCGTTGCGCTTCGCCAGATAAAGTGCGGAATCGGCACGCGAGATCAAGTCGTGGGGCGACTCCCGCACCCGATACTCGGTAGCCCCGACCGAAAGGGTAATCGTCCCAAAATTCTCAGTTCTATTCCGATTGATAATTTGCTTGCGGCCGAGCGTTTGCCGAACATTATCGGCAACAATCACCGCATCGCCCAAACTGGTCCCGGGCAGGATTATCGCGAACTCTTCGCCACCGAAGCGGGCAACGGTGTCGCGCCCCTTAACGCAGTCGGTCAAAACCTTGGCGGTGAGCCGCAACACCATGTCCCCGACCAAATGCCCATGACGGTCGTTAAAGCTTTTAAAATGGTCAAGATCGATCATCAACAGCGACATCGGCTGCCGCTCGGCTTGGGCCGCCGCGACAGCATCGGCGAGCGCACTATCAAACCCCTTGCGATTGGCGATCCCGGTTAAGCTATCGATCATCAACTCACGCCGAGCACTATAAAGACGGGCGCGCAATTGGCTGAGCGCCGATCCCGTCTCGGCAAGCCGCCGTTGCAGGCGTCGATGCTCTTCGGCGATGGCATCGGTCTCGCTGGCAATCGCCGCTACCGCCGCGCGCAACCGCTCCAACGGCACGGTCTCTTCAAGGGTTAAGCGAAACCCGCCCAGCGCCTCGCCATAACGGCTGATCACGACTTCCGTCTCGCGCAGCACCTCTTGCAATTTGGCGATCGCGTTTTGGGTGCGCTCCCCCGCCTCGCGGATCGCCCGCGCCTCGGCATCGGTGCCAAAAAACCGCTGAAACAGTTCATCGCACCGCACCTGACTAAAGGGCTGGCCACTTCGAACCAGCACATCAATCATCCGCCTCAGGTCGGGCAAAATATCGGAATAATACGAATACCAGAGGGTAAAGTTTGCCGGATACGGGTCCAGCCCTTCCGCCGCGATGCGGTCAAGCGCTCTATTCGCAAAGTTGAAACCCGGAGCCAGGTCCTCTGCATCGATCATGACCGATCAAACCTCCGCCCCACCACCATCATACGTCGATGATAGAGCAAGCCCGGCTACCCGCGCAACCCCGTCCTGCCCTGTAAAACGTCTACCACCATTTCGCGCGGGGCACAGGTCACCATCCTCAATTGCATTGGCCTAGCGACGGCTCGGCGCACACCCGCGTGCCATCAATCCAAATGGCCCCGGCAAGCGTGGCATTGCGCAAGTCCGCCCGCTCAAGCCGGGCACCGGCAAGGTTGGCCTTGCGCAAATCTGCCTCATAAAAACGGACCCCGCGCAAATCGGCGCCCTTGAGCGAGGCGCCGGTGAGATCGGCCCGACTGAAATCGGCATCGATCAGCCGGGCGCCATCAAGCACCGCCCCCGGCAACTTGCCGCTGACAAACTTCGCCCGATAGGCATCGGCCCCGCGCAAAACCGCGCCGCTAAGATCGGTTCTTAAAAATGTTGCTTCCCTCAACACCGCTTCACTCAGATCGACTCCGACCAAAGCCCGGTTATCCTGAAGACAGCGATGCCACTTAACCTTGGGCGCGGCGCCGTCGGTGCAATCGGCGAACGCGGGGCCGCTCAGCCCCGCCAACACCACAACCAGCACGGCGCCCCACCGGATCATGTGCGCACCAAGGGCTTGTATTTTATGCGATGCGGCTGTTCGGCATCGGCGCCAAGGCGCCTTTTGCGGTCGGCCTCATAGTCTTGATAATTGCCCTCGAACCAAACCACTTCACTGTCGCCCTCAAAGGCCAGAATGTGGGTCGCGATACGGTCGAGAAACCAGCGATCATGGCTAATGACCACAGCGCAACCGGCAAACCCAATCAGCGCGTCTTCCAATGCCCGAAGGGTATCAACATCGAGATCATTGGTCGGTTCGTCCAGCAACAACACATTGGCACCCGACCGCAACATCTTGGCCAAATGAACCCGATTGCGCTCGCCCCCGGAGAGCTGTCCGACCTTTTTCTGCTGATCGCCACCCCGAAAGTTAAAAGCCGAGACATAAGCCCGCGAGGGCATGGTTTTTTTACCAAGCTCGATCATATCGACGCCGCCCGAAATCTCCTCCCACACCGATTTATTGGGAGCGAGCGTATCACGCGATTGGTCGACATAGCCGAGCTTCACGGTGTCGCCAACCTTGAAGCTACCACCATCCGCCGTCTCCTGCCCCGTGATCATGCGAAACAGCGTTGTTTTGCCGGCGCCATTTGGTCCGATGACGCCGACGATACCGCCCGGGGGCAACCGGAAATCCAAGCCATCGATCAGCAATCGTTCGCCAAAGCCCTTGCGCAGCTTGTCCGCCTCGATCACCACCGAGCCAAGTCTTGGCGGCGCTGGAATGATGATCTGCGCCTCGCCACCGCCCTGGTCTTTACTCTGGGCCAGCAAGGTTTCGTAAGCACTGATACGGGCCTTACTCTTGGCTTGACGGGCACGAGGGGACGCCTGAATCCAGTCCAACTCAGCGGCCAGCGTCTTCTGACGCGCCTGTTCTTGTTTCCCTTCCAGCTCCATGCGCTTTTGCTTCTGAGCCAGCCAGGAGGAATAATTGCCCTCATAGGGGATGCCCTGGCCACGATCAAGCTCGAGAATCCAACCGGTGACATTATCGAGAAAGTAGCGATCGTGAGTGACCAACACCACCGTGCCGGCATATTCCGCCAAATGCCGCTCCAGCCAAGCCACGGACTCGGCATCAAGATGGTTGGTCGGTTCGTCCAGCAGCAGCATATCGGGCTTCTGGAGCAACAATTTGCACAGCGCAACCCGGCGTTTTTCACCGCCCGAAAGTGTGGTCACCTGAGCGTCGCCGGGCGGGCAACGCAGCGCGTCCATGGCGATCTCAACCGTGCGGTCGAGATCCCAAGCATCGGCGTGCTCAATCTTTTCCTGAAGCACCGCCTGCTCATCGATAAGGGCGGTCATCTCGTCCGGATCTTCAACCTCGCCAAGCCGGTTGCTCACCACCTCGAAGCGATCGATGAGAGCCTTGGTCGCGGCGAGCGCATCCATGACATTTTCTTGAACCGTCTTGCTCGGATCAAGCTGGGGCTCCTGAGGCAGATAGCCAACAGTAGCCCCCTCGGCCGACCACGCCTCGCCGGCATAATCCTTATCGAGCCCGGCCATGATCTTCATGAGCGTCGATTTACCGGAACCGTTGGCGCCCAGCACACCAATCTTGGCCCCCGGAAGGAAGGACAGCCACACATTCTCCAGCACCTTCTTGCCGCCGGGGAAAATTTTTGTCAGCCCCTTCATGACATAGACATACTGATAGGACGCCATGGACTCTCGCTCCTGATATCGCACCGCCTCCCGTTTGTAGCGCATCACAGAGCCAACTGGAACCCCCCAAGCAGGAACAGGGGCAAACGTCCGGGCGCACTTTGGCGAGGGTCTGACAAGAGCGGGAATCCCGGGCCGCATGGTGGTGCCGCCGGTTCTGGATGGGTCAAGCGATCCTGCAGGGCGGTTGTCGTCTTGGTGTCGCCGACGATTACGCGCAATCCAGGTCCGTTGTCCTCGAGGGTGACGGCGGCACCGTGCAACTCGGCAACGGCAGCGACGAGGCAGAGCCCCAAGCCGCTGCCCGGTGTCGCGCGACTGCCATCCAACCGATGAAACCGTTGCAAAACCTTGTCACGCTCGCCAACCGGGATGCCGGGGCCGTTATCGGCAACGATCAGGCGAGGACCGGCCTCTGATTCCAAGGCCGATAGACCGACCTTGATGATGGAACCGCACGGAGTATGGCAAAGGGCATTTTCGACCAGATTGACCAGAAGTTGGGCCAACAACTCCCGGTCTCCCAGTATTGTTATGTCTGGGGCGATGGTTGCTGTGAGGGTGTGGCCTTGGTCTTCGGCGACCTGGACGTAGGTTTCAACAATACTCTGGGTCAGCGCCGACAGATCGACGGTGGCAAATCCCGCCCGGCGCGATCCGGACTCGATCTGGGCGATGCGCAGCAACGCATTGAAGGTGCCGAGCACGGCATCGATCTCGGCAATGGCATGGTCGGTGGCGGCCTCGTAGTCGACTGGGGAACGAGCCCCGGCCCGAACGCCTTCCAGCCGGAGCCGCAGCCGCGAGAGGGGCGTGCGCAGATCGTGGGCGATATCGTTGGTGACCTGCCGCAGGTTCTCCATCAAAGTTTGGATTCGGTCGAGCATCCGGTTGAGATTGGCCGAGAGCTGATCGAAATCATCGCCGCTGCCGGCGGTCGGAACGCGACGGGAAAGGTTGCCGTCGACGATTTCCCGACAGGTACGATTGATGGTATCGAGCCGGCGCAGAAAACCGGCGCTGACCACAGCGCCGCCAACGAACGCCAGCACCAGGGTAACGGCGAAGCCCCAGCCGAAGATGCGTTCCATTAGATCAAGCACCTCATCGATCTGGTAAATGTCTCGGGCCACCAGCAGAAACGAGCCGTCATCAAGGGAGGTGCCAAGCGCGCGCCAACCATGCCCATCCCCTTCGTCGACACCGGCGGTTTCCGGGTACGGCAACTCCTGCCAGCCGACCGCGGGCGTCATCGGCGGCAGGGTGCCGGCAATCCGGACGCCCGAGGCGTCCTGGAGCAAATAGGCGAACTCACGCCCTCCCGGCGCCTCGGAGCGCTGGCCGATCAGGGAGCTGAAAGGGGTGCTGCTTTGAGGCCCGGCGTCCTGCCGCAACGAGGTTACCTGAGCGACAATGGAAGCATCCAACTGGCGCGCCGTGTAATCGGTAACCACCCAGTAAATGAAACCGAACAAGACCAAGGCAGACAGGCTGAACCACGTCGCATAAAGCAGCGTCAGGCGGAAACTTGCGGTCGTGAACAGCCTATTCGGGCGCATGGAGGCAATACCCAGTACCACGAACGGTGTGAATGAGGTCAACCGCAAAGCCTTTATCCACCTTCTGGCGCAACCGGCTGATATGGGTTTCGACGACATTGGTGCGGGGATCGAAGTGGAAGTCCCACACCCGCTCCAGCAACATAGTTCGCGTCATCACCTTGCCGGCGTTGCGCATCAAGTATTCCAGCAGTTGCCATTCGCGCGGCAGCAAGTCGATGACGGTGCCGCCACGGCGGACAGTCCGGTTCAGCAAGTCCATCTCCAGGTCGGCAACGTGCAGCACGGTCTCCACTGGGGCCAGGGTCGGGCGACGCCCCAACGCGTTGACTCGGGCTGCCAGTTCGGAGAAGGCGAATGGTTTGCCGAGGTAGTCGTCGCCGCCCGCGTTCAGGCCGATCACCCGGTCGTCGATGCCGCTGAGCGTGCTCAAGAACAGCACCGGCGTCTTGCTCCCGGCGTCCCGGAGTGTCTTGACGAGCGAGAGGCCGTCCAGGCCGGGCAACATGCGGTCGACGATCAACAAATCGTAAGCTTCGGTGGTGGCAAGACGCAGGCCATCGCTGCCGCCTGCGGCGTGAAAGACCACGTGGCCACGATCCCGCAGGCCGGTAGTAATGCAGTCGATGGTCTCGCCATCATCCTCGATCAGCAGGATTTTCATCTCGTCTCGTCGGTTCGGGACGATCGACCATACCATCTGCGCTCCCTGCAACGCTACTGGACCACCACTGAACGAACCTTACAAATCTGTAATTTTACAAGCCTCGCTACGCCGATACCAATCCGGTATCTTTAGGACGGTGATGGTGAGGATGGTCGTCTGGTTCGAGCACAACGGGGCTCTGCCGTGTAGAAGCGGACATTCCCCGGCCAATCGAAATCGAAGGCGTTCCGTCTTTATCCGATAAAGCAGGCCCAAAGGTCCAATCAGCGGACATCAACCAGAAAGGTTGCCCCATGTCAGTCTCAAGCATCGGTCCAACGACCCAGAATGTCCCGCCTCCCCAAAAGGCCGCCGCTCCGGCAGAAACCTCCGCAACGGAGGCCGCGGAGAAGGCTTCAGCAAAGCCGGAGGCGGTCGCAACCCAGACATCGCCCCAAAACGCCGCCAACCCTACCCAGAAAGTCAACACCGACGGCACGGTCGGGCCGCACCACAAGGCGCGCCATCCCCATGCCACGACCCAAAGCCCGACGCAAGCGGCTCAACCTCAGCGCCCACCCGAAACCTTGCCCGGCAGCATCAAGGTTTGATGTGACAATACTCGGAGGCCCCCTCGTTGGTTGATCTGCCTCAATGGTGAATTTGATCACCGGGGGGCCTGCGCTCCGGCCCGCTTTCCTTGGCTCCTGGTGGCGGCGCTCGAGGCGATACTGGTGCTCTTCTGGCGGTCTGCTCGGAAACGTCTGCCGAACGGCCCGTCGGGATTTGCGTGTCTCAACCTGCTCCGAACACCTGGACGCCCGTAAAGAGCTGGTTCTGCGAACCGGACGGGCCTGACTTAAGGCCAATTTCGCCCCTGAAGCCCGGTCTCAACTTCGCAACAAATCGATGCCCGCGGGTCGGGCAAGCGGCCTTATGACTCCGAGCGATGGCGGTTTACATCGTGCGAACTCAGAAAAATCGCGAACTCGTCGGCACACATAGGACGGGCGATATGATACCCTTGTGCTTCATCGCAATGACTAACGCGAAGATGTTCAAGAATACGTTGATTTTCAACACCCTCAGCGATGGTCCGAAGGCCAAGGCTTCGCGCCATTTGGATTACGGCGCGAACTATCGCGGCATCTCCAGGATCAGTTTCAAGATCACGAATAAATGACTGGTCAATCTTTAACTTATCTACCGAAAATCTCTTCAGGTAGGCAAGACTTGAATATCCCGTTCCGAAATCATCTATGGACAGTTTTATGCCAAATGATTTTATACGGCGAATCGTTGAAAGAACTTGTTCAGTATCTTTTATCAGTATCGATTCGGTTAACTCCAGTTCAAGAAGGCGCGGATCGATGCCAGATTTTAACAAAGCAGATACAATGGTACTCTCAAGTTCGCTTTGCTTAAACTGAACCGCCGATAAGTTAGCCGCGACCACAAGCTCGGGGAATCCGCCGTTCTGCCACACCACCGCCTGGCGACAAACTTCGTGCAGCACCCACTCCCCGATCGGAACGATCAACCCGCTTTCCTCGGCGATTGAGATAAAATGCCCAGGCGCCAGCAAGCCTCTTTCCGGGTGGCGCCATCGGATGAGCGCCTCTGCCCCAATGATGGCACCGCTGACAAGATCCACTTGCGGTTGATAGTAAAGGACGAATTCTTCCCGGTCTATGGCCCGCCGGAGTTCATTGCGAAGAGCAAGCCGCTCATCGGCATCGGCGTTCATCTGTCGATCAAAGAAGCTACACCTATTTCTCCCGCCTTCTTTGGCATGATACATTGCTGTATCCGCCTTTCTCAACAACGTATCAAAATCCTTTCCATCATCAGGAAAAACAGAAACGCCCAATGATGCCGTCGTAGACAGATCGTTATGCCCCTCAATTTCAAACGGAGCAGCAAGAAGCTCTAATACCTTAGCAACCACGGTCGTTATATCTGCTGTATCATGAACCCCTGGCAAAACGATCAAAAACTCATCACCACCTTGCCGGCTAACCGTGTCCGTCGTCCGAATACAATAACGCAACCTTAAGGCGACCTGCTGAAGCAGCGCATCGCCCACCGTGTGACCCAAGGTATCGTTAATGATTTTGAAGTTATCAATATCCAAGAACAGCAGGGCGGCCTTCGACTTTTCCCTGGTTGAATAGATCATCGCCTGCTCAACGCGATCCCTGACCACTAAGCGGTTGGGCAGTTCAGTAAGGGGGTCATGGTGGGCCAAGAACATAACTTGTTCTTCTGCCTTCTTCCGATCTGTAATGTTATCGAAGACAGCGATAAAGTGATCTTTCTGCGTACTATATACCGATATCGACAGCCACATCGCAAGCCGCTCAATATAAACCTCCAGACGCTCTGGAACACCCGTTCGCGAAACCCGGCCATAAACTTCAAATAACTCAGAATTTGTTTCTCTTAGACCAGGGATCACGTCACTAACCCGCCGCCCGGTAACATCGGAAAGGCCAGTTAACTTGTTAAACGCCGAATTAACACTTAGGTAAGTAAAATCAACTGGGGACTCCCCATCAAAGTGCATTATACAGTGCGCAAAGCCATCGAGCATATTATTGAATAAAGAATGATAGCTCTGTTCCCTTTCCTTAATCGCCTCAAATCCAGCTTCAACACGATCTCGCTCCGCTTTTAGGGCAAACTCTGCACGTTTACGGTCTGTAATATCTTGAATTGTCCCAACCAAGGCTAATGAAAATTTCTGAATATCGATTTGCAGTTTTCCAAGACCATGAACCCATCGTTCTTCCCCATCACATTGCCTGATAATCCGATATTCCCGGCTAAAAGGAACATTATCGCTAAAAGACGGCCCAAGTAATCCCGCATCTCGCCCCGCATGTCTGCGCAAACCAACTCGAGCCAATGGGCAGCATCTCGGGGATAGTACTCATCAATACCAAAAATGGATTCAAGAATTTCAGAGCTTGTCCACCGGTCTGTGGCCACGTCATATACATAATAACCAAGATTGGCGACCGCCTGAACCTCTCGGAGCAGGTGCTCACTTCGCCGTAAAGCAAATTGAGAGTGTCGACGCTCTGTTATATCGCGCGATATCACAATGAAGAATCTTCCATTATCAACATTTGCCAATCGAATTGTCGCATCAACCTCAAGCTTCGTCCCATCCGCCCGATGATTTTCCCATTC
>CAIZDL010000070.1 GCA_903931735.1 uncultured Rhodospirillales bacterium | reverse complement strand
CGCCGCCAGCGCCGATTGGGAGCTGACATCCAAACCGGCCGCCCCGCCCAGCGATTGGATCGCCGGCGCCATGGTCAGCGCCGCGAAGAAACCATAAACCACGGTGGGGATGCCGGCCAGAATTTCCAAAACCGGCTTGGCAGTGGCGCGCAGCCGGGGCGTTGCATATTCCGACATATAGACGGCGGCGAGCAGCCCAATCGGCACCGCGACCAGCATGGCGATGAGGGTTACCAGCAGCGTGCCGGTAAAAAGCGGAACCGCGCCAAATGAGCCCGCCGCATCTTCGGTGAAGCCCGCCTGCGGGTTCCAGTGCAGCCCAAAAAGGAAATCGGTCAGCGGAATTCGTGAGAAAAACTGGATGGCTTCAAAGAGCAGCGAGAGCACAATGCCGATGGTGGTCAAAACCGCAACCAGGGAGCTGAGAGCAAGCGCAATTTTCAGCACCGATTCGACCCGGTTGCGGGCGCGCAAGCGCCGGCTGATTTGGCGCCGGGCGTGAACGATCCCCGCTATTGCCAGCGCCGACGCCAACGACAGCAGGCAGAACTCGGCAATCCCCCGGAATTGGTTGTAGGTGGCGGCGGCGTCGCGGATGGCCGAGTCCGGCTCGCGATTGGTGGCGATGCCGTGGGCGACGTTGAGAATATCGGTTCGAACCAGGGTTAGCGCCTGGGGTGAGACGCGCTGCATCGCGTCCGGCAACCGCGCCACCACCAACCCCATAACGATCTGGTCCTGAAGGCAGACCCAGATGAGGAGCAAAAACAAGGCCGGCAAACCGGCCCAGATCGCCACAAAGGCGCCATGATATGAGGGGATTGAGTGAAGCTGAGACAAACGGCCCCCGGCCATCACCACGGCCCGGCCGCGACCGAGCAGGAATCCCACCAGGGTCAGGCCCGCGATCACCGAGATGAGGATGGTGGTTTGCATCGGTTTTGTACGATTTGTCCGGGGTTAACGAGGGCGGGATTAACGAGGCTGGCCGGAAGGGGATCGTTGCCCCCTCCGGTTTTCGCCCGTTGCTTACTTCAAGAGCGCGGCTGCTGCGGCCTGTTGCTTCTTAAGCTCGGGTAAGGTCTGCGGGATCAGTCCCTTAGCGACCAGATAGCCATCCTCGCCCGCAGCCTTGGCGCTAACGAACTCGGCGACGTATTCCGCAATGCCGGGGATCGCTTTAACGTGGGCCGTCTTGACGTAGAAGAACAACGGCCGCGATACCGGGTACTTTTTCGAGAGAATGTTTTCAAAGGTGGCATCGACCCCGTTCACCGACAGCGCGCGAACCTTGTCGCGGTTCTGATCGACGTAGAAGAAGGTGAAGACGCCAACCGCCTCGGGGCTGGAGTTCAGCTTGCCCACGATGAGCGCGTAATCCTCGGAAACATCGACCCAGGCGCCGTCTTCGCGGATGGTTTGGCAGCTCTTTTTCTTGGCGTCGCCGGTCAGCGCCTTAATCTCGGGGAAGGCTTCGCATCCGATGTCCATTACCAGCTCGCTAAAGGCGTCGCGGGTGCCGTGGACCTTGGCCGGGCCGTAAACTTCGATTATGGTCGGGGGCAGCGCGGGGTCAACGTCGGACCATTTTAGGGCCGGGTTTTTGACCAGCTTGCCGCCAACCGGAACTTCTGCCGCCAAAGCCAGCCAGAGTTGCTTGGTCGTGATCGGGAACGCCTTGCTCTTGGCGTTCACGGCAACGGTGATGCCATCAAAACCAATGACGAACTCGGCGATATCGGTAACGCCGTTGGCCTTGCACATCGTGCGCTCGCTGTCCTTGATTGGGCGCGAGGCGTTGGAAATGTCGGGGTATTGTGGGCCGATGCCCACGCAAAAGGCTTTGAAGCCGCCCCCGGTGCCGGTGGATTCGACCACGGGAGTCTTGAACTTGCCGAGCTTGCCAAAATTTTCGGCCACCAGTGTTGAAAACGGAAACACGGTGGAGGAGCCGACAATCCGGATCTGGTCCCGCGACTGGGCTTCGGCCGGTGTGGCGGACACGATGGCGCCGGCCCCTGTTGCGCCGGCTATTGCGGCACCGGTTAACATTCTCATGGCGGCGAGGGCGAATTTTTTGCGTAACACGGCAATCCCCTTCGGTGGTTCAGCCCGTTGGACGACCGGACCAGTTGTGTCCGTCTGGCCTCTGGACGAGCGGACCATAGTGCCCATCTGGGTCGAATATACGACGTGGCGATGACAGTTTCGTGACCAGAGCCAGCTATGATCGGTATTCCTGCCCGCTCCGCGCGCGGGGCAGCGATGCAAAGGGGGCGCTGGGGCGCGGCGGCGAGGGTGCCATAATCCCTATGTTGCCAGGGGTTATGTGGCTTGGGACGGGTCTGGATTGGGGTGATAGAGGTCACCCGGAGCGGGCTTGGTCGCGGCTTCGCCCGGTGGCAAACCGCCGCAGGCTTTTGGGTGGCGGCGGGGCGGACTATGTATGGTGTGTCGCGCCGGGTCAGGTGTGTTGCGCCGGGTCAGGTGTGTCGTACCGATCATCGGCTCAGGCCGTTGCTGATCGTAAGCCGGACGTTCAAGGAGATAATCCATGCCGAATCGTCGGATTCAACAGGTTCTGAGAAACCAGCACCTGCTTCACCTTGCTCCTACCGTCACTGTTCGTGAGGCTGCCCGCCAAATGGCGGGTCGGCACGTCGCGGCCGTGATCGTGACCGAGCAGCGGGACACGTTGGATGGCATTTTTACCGAGCGCGATCTGCTCGATCGGGTGGTGGCGGCGGGGCTCGATCCCGATACGACCCCGCTGGGCCAGGTCATGACGCAAAACCCGGCGACGATCTCCCCCAGCGAGACCGTGCGCGACGCCCTTGATATCATGGACGCCAAGGGCGTGCGTCATTTGCCGGTGGTGGTGGATGGCCGGGTTTTGGGCGTGGTCTCGATGCGCGATTTCGTCGGCGACGAGGTTGCCGTGCTCGATCGGTTGCATGAAATCGAGGATCAGTACGCCGAGCATATGAGGTAGGGGAAAATCCGATCAGGGCAGAACCCTGTGACCGGCCGGCATCCGTGGGCGGCGACCTGTGCAGGAATATCGCCGGGGGATCTTAACACAGTGTCCGGCTGGCCCGGGGTGAGGTATAGTCGGGTGGTGGAGATGGTTTGTGAGGGGGTCGGTAATATGGCTGACGACTCGGTCGCGGATGCCGCCCTCAAACGGGACGCCGGGGTGGGCAGGCAAGCCGTGAGTGAAGCTGACGCGAATATTCTGGGCTTGACCGCCGCGTTGGCCGCCGCCCGCACGGAACTCGCCAAAGTCGGCGCCGCTCGCGAGAGCGCGCTGTCTTGGGTGCGGGAGCTTGAAGCCTCGGTGCGGGAGCGCGAGGGCGTCATCGCTGAGTTGCGCGCAACCCTGCGGGAGCGCGACCGGCGGATTGACGAGATGAACGAGCGGTTGGCACGGACTCAGAACCGGATCACTGAGGTCGAGCGCTCGCTGGAGCGGACGATTGAGCTTCAGCGCTCGTTGGAGGCGGAGTTTGATCAGGCGCGCCGGGTGCAGGATCAAACCGCGACCGTCCTTGCCGCAACGCGCGACGTGACCGACCGTAGCCGGGCCGACATTGCCGAGCGCGATGCGCGGATTCGCCAACTCGAACAGGAAGTTGCGCGCCGGGGCGTTGCCGGCACTCCTGCCGCAGTTGGCACTGCGCTCGCCGATCTTTTCAAGATCGCAAAGCAACGGCGAGCCGATCGTCTCGCCAGCTCCCAGCCGTGGCGGATTCCGTCGTCGACGGGCAGTAAAGGACCCCGGCGCTCTTAAGGGAACGCGCAGAAATAACCGCGTCGGATGACGCCGGATTTTCGCGGGGCAAGGCCGCTATGCCGGCGGCGCTTTGGTGGTTGGGTGTTTTATTCTGGCCCTGGCCTTGCCGGCGGGGCCTTGTTGCTGTGTTGTGTCGGGGCGGCTCGCGATCTCGCGTTTGATGGTCTCGGGCGGGAAGGCGTTTAATGTTTCCTTGAAGTGGCGAAAAAAATCATAGTTGGTGTTGAACTGCTTCAGCACCCACTCGTCGCGGAGGGCGAAATATAGCATACACCCCCGCGAGGGCAGTCGCCGGGGGTTCGGTTGCTCCATGAGGCTGCCATCCCAATCAAATCTTGCAAGGAATTGCGAGGCTTTGCAAAACTCGAAAAAGAGGCTTTTTGCTGCTTTGTGAGGCTCTCTGATGTAGGTGGATAGCATGTAATAATAGATATACCCTGTTCACCTCAGAATCCGAAAATCCTTTGGCGAAATAACTCGAAAGTTATCTGAGACGTCGTCGCACCAGCTTGCCCAGTTCTTCGGGACTTTTTCTCTCAGAAACCCGAGCATTGCTTCGCAGAAGGCAT
>CAIZDL010000069.1 GCA_903931735.1 uncultured Rhodospirillales bacterium | reverse complement strand
GACATGCCATCACCAAGGACCCCGATTTCCGATATGGCCTTGTGGTGCCGGTGCTCCGTGAAGATTGCACTTTGCCCGACGACATCAAAATTCCCGACCGACTGATAATCGATCTCCGCAATGATCGCCGGGGAACGCCGTGGAATCAGTTGCTATCGGCCTGCCAGTCGGATCTGGGCACCACCGCCACCGCTTGGCTCAAGGCGCGCGATGAAGTAACCCGGGCCATATCTGCCGGTCGCTCGGTTAATCTGGTGATCGATCCCAATCTCAACCAAGAGACTTTGCTCAAGCACTTGGGTGAGCGCATCGCCAACCTCGCCACCATCGATATTAACGGTTTTAGTGCTGGGACACGGCGCGGGCTGGTCACCGATATTCTGCGGGTCGCCGGGTGCCCCTCTTCGGTGCCCTCGCCTCCGCTGGACTTGGAGTTGTTCGACCGCTACATGAGCACGGCCAACACGCAGCGGATTGTGGTGCTGAACTTCGATCTGGTGAAGCGGCGGCTGGATTTTGATCAGGCGTTATTTGAGAGCCTCGCCAAGGCGATGACTTCCGCCCCGGCCCATCTGACACTGCTGTTCGTTTCCCAGCAACCGATCTCGATGCTGCTGCTTCCTCATAACCCATTGATGAAGCTAAATATTCCCGTTGTCATGCTGGCAGCCCAACCCGCCTGACCCGTGTCCGCGCCGCCGTGGGCGTGATGATATCGTAAATCCGGCTGGCACCCCACCAGCCGGATTTTTTGTGCGCCTCATGACCCAAAGACGGCCAATATGACCAACGAAACGCCCGCTGGTACCGAAGCACTCTTTACCGGTGCGGAGAACGCCCGTCGCCACGGCGAGCTTGACCGGGCGGCGGAGCACTACCGAAGCTTGCTCGCTCAAATGCCGGGCCATGCACGCGGGCTAAACGGGCTGGGCCTTACTCTTCATGAACAGGGGAAGCCTGAGGACGCGATCAAGTTTTATGTCCAATCGTTACGCGCGCTGCCCGATCAGGCAGACGTACTGCTCAATTTCGGCCTATCGCTAAAAAAGCTCGACCGGCCCGACCTTGCGATTCAAGCATTCCGCGAATCGGTCCGGTGTGCGCCGGAAAACGTCGAATCACTAAAGGCGCTCGGCCAAACCCTGCAAACCAAAGGCCAAATGGAAGAGGCGGTCGCCGCCTATCGCCAAGCGCTCACCATCGCTCCCGACCACGCCGAAATTCTGGCTTTGCTGGTCTACCTGCTCCGGCAAAACTGCGACTGGAACTGGTTGGCCGAGCTTGAAAAGCGGCTTCTCTGCCTGGTCCGCGAGGGGGCGCCGGGGGTGCCGCCCTTCATCATCCTCACCCTTGACTCAGCCCCGGCGGACCAACTCGCCGCCGGCCGGGCCTGGAGCCGGAAATACGAACGCCCGACGAGCGCCCGGCCGGCGGAGGTAACGGGGGGGGCGCGGCCCAAAGACCGGCTTCGAATCGGCTACCTTTCCGCCGATTATCACGAGCACGCCACCGCCTATTTAGTGGCCGAGTTGTTTGAGCGGCACGACCGCACCCGCTTCGAGATTTTTGCCTACTCCTCCGGCCCCGACGATCCCGGCCCGATGCGCCAGCGCTTGCAAAAAGGAGTGGACCGGTTTGTCCGGGTTGGTGGCATTTCCGACCAGGAGGCCGCCGCGAAAATCCGCGCAGACGAAATCGATATTCTGGTCGACCTCAAGGGGTACACCAAAGGAACCCGGGCCGGCATTCTGGCACTTCGTCCAGCGCCGGTTCAGGCAAGTTTTCTCGGTTATCCCGGCACCAGTGGCGCTGATTTTATTGATTGGCTGATCGCCGATCCAATCATCATCCCTCCCGAGCATCGCGCTTATTACAGCGAAACGCTGGCCCTGCTGCCCCATTGCTATCAGCCCAACGACAGCAAACGGCCAATCGCCGATCCCTCGCCCAGCCGGGCCGATCATGGTCTGCCGGATGATGGTTTTGTCTTCTGTTGTTTCAATAGCAGCTACAAAATCACCCCGACTTATTTTGATATCTGGATGCGCTTGCTTCGTAACGTGCCGGGAAGCGTTCTTTGGCTCTTCGCCTCGAACCCTTGGGCCGAGCTAAACCTGCGCAGCCATGCCGTTGATGCCGGAATTGGCGCCCACCGACTGGTATTCGCCCGGGACCTGCCGCTGGCAAAGCACCTTGCCCGCTATCGCCGCGCCGACCTTTTTCTCGACACCCTGCCCTACACCGGCCACACCACAGTCAGCGATGCTTTGTGGACCGGGCTGCCAGCGGTGACGGCTGCTGGCAACACGTTTGCCGGCTTGGTCGCAGCGAGCCTGCTCACCGCCATCGGCCTGCCCGAGTTGGTCGCGCCGTCGCCGGCCGATTACGAAGCGATGGCGCTACGGCTGGCCCTCACCCCCGGCCAGCTCGCCGATGTTCGCGCGCGTTTGGCCCAAAACCGCCTCACCACGCCGCTCTTCAACGTCGAGCGTTACACGCGGGACCTGGAAGCGCTTTATCTCAAGATGGTGTAGAAGATCACGTCTGGCGCCAGGGCAAGCCCGCCGCCTTCCAACCGTTGCGAGCCCCTCGATGGCCGGCGGCATCGGGGTGCCCCTCAAAGCCATCGGCGATGTTATAGGCGGTGTAGCCTTCGGCCGCCAAGACCTCGGCCGCCGCTGTTGAGCGCACCCCACTCCGGCATAACAGGTAAACCGGCTGGTCCGGCGCCACCCCTTTGGCTCGCACCTCATCCACAAAAGCCGCATTACGCTCGCCGCCCGGAAAATGCTGCCATTCCACCAAAACGACCGGACGCCCCACCGAAGAAAGATCGGGCAGACCAACATAACTCCATTCGGCCCTGGTCCGAACATCGATCAGCACCGCAGCTTCCGTCTCGGCCAGCGTCCGCCACGCATCGCTGCAACTTACATCGCCCACAAACCGCCCAACCATGCCACCCTCACCAAGATCAATAGAGCGGGAATTTGCTCTGAAAACAAGAAGTTATAGAGCGTGATGCGGTTCAGATATGATATTCCGGCGACGGCAAGCTTTGGTCCATCATCAGTGCGGGAACCGTCGCGTCCTGACACCAGCCGATAATCTTGGCCGGTATTCCAGCAACAGTCGCACGCGGCGGCACGTCTTTCAGCACCACGCTGCCGGCCCCCACTTTGGCCCGCCGGCCGATCTCGATATTGCCAAGCACGGTAGCGCCGGCCGCCAGCAACACACCATCCCGAACCTTGGGATGGCGGTCGCCGTGCTCTTTGCCGGTGCCGCCCAGGGTCACACCTTGAAGAATCGAAACATCGTTGCCAATCACCGCCGTCTCACCAACCACAAGACCGGTCGCGTGGTCGATGAAGACGCCATTGCCCACCGGCACCGCCGGATGAATATCAACCGCAAACGCCTCTGAAACCCGACTCTGCAAAAAGCGGGCGAGATCATGACGGCCATACTTCCATAACCAATGACCAATCCGGTGCCATTGCAATGAAAGATAACCCTTGAAGTAGAGAAACGGCGTAAGGCAACTATCGGCGGCTGGATCGCGGGTTACCACCGCGATCAGGTCGGCAATGGCGGACCGCACGATCAGCGGATCATCGGCCATCGCAGCGCGCACGATATCGAGCAGCCGCGCTTCCGGCATCACCCGGTCGCCAAGTTTACGCGCCAGCAACGCCGCCAGCGCCGAGGCGAAACTGTCGTGAGACAGCACCGCCACATCCATAAACCCTTCCATCGCGGCATCCCGCGCGATCACCGCACGGGCGTCGATCACCATGTGCTCCCAAACATCGCCGCCAAGGGTGGGCAAAGCCCGCCCCCCATACAAGCGCCGAGTGGCGAGTACGGAATGGGTCATCGGCACAAGGCTCCTCCCGCCAAACATCTGTATCCAGACCTTCGCGGCCTTACAAAACCCAAGTAAGCCGCAAAAATCAGTTTACCAGCTCCCGCCAAAAAACAAAACGACCCGCTCGACACGCGTGATTGCCCACACCCGACGGCACACCGCAAGGTGGGGCTAGCCTTCGGTCAAACCACCCGGAAATTTTTGAACTGCCAGGGGTCCTGGGTGTCGATATCCTCGGGGAACAACACCGCGCGGCCCTGAAGCGGTGTCCAGTCGCTATAAGCCCCGACGAGATCGCCGAGATAGGGCGTAGAAATTTCCATGATGCGCTGAAAGTCGATTTCATCGGGATCGACGATGCCGGCGGCCGGATTCTCCAACGCCCAGATCACCCCCGAAAGCACACCCACCGTCACCTGAAGGCTGGTCGCGCTGTTGTACTCGATAAGATCGCGGGTTTGGTGGGTGGAAAGGTGGGAACCGAACCAATAAGCCCCCTTGGCATGGCCCATAAGCAGCACGCCAAGCTCGTCGACGCCATCGACGATCTCATCGACCATCAGACGCTTCTTGGCCTGGGTCTCCTGATTTTTTCCGTTGTACTCGTGGAGCGAGAGCACGGCATCGTCGCAAGGGTGATAGGCGTAATGAACGGTCGGCCGGAAGGCCAGTTCGCCCTCTTCCCGCACCGTGAAATAGTCGGCGAGCGAAATCGCCTCCCCATGGGTGATGAGGAAACCATGAAACGGCCCCTCGCCCGGCGTCCAGGTCCGAACGCGGGTGGTGCAGCCCGGACGCGACAACCAAATGGCGGCATCGCAGCCAAAATCGTGGCGATGACCATCGGCGGGCCAATGACGCTCGTGAGAGCCCCAGCCCAGCTCGGCCGGCTGACATCCCTCGCTGAGAAAACCGTCGATCGACCAAGTATTAACAAACTCACCCCGAGCCTTGGGATGAGCGCAAACCTGGGTATCGCGCTCGGCAATGTGAATGACCTTAACCGAAAGCGCACGCGCCAGCGCGCCCCACTCGGCGCGGGACTTGGGCACCGCAGTGTGATGGTTGGTGTCACTGGCAATATTGAGCAACGCCTGTTTGACAAAATGGGAGACCATGCCCGGATTGGCGCCATGGGTCAGCACCACCGTCGGCCCGCCGTCAAACGCCTTGCGCAAGGCGTGGGCGCGATCGCGCAGGGCATAGTTGGAACGCAGCGACGGCGAAACGGTGGGGTCGGTATAACCGCCCGGCCACGGCTCGATACAGGTATCGAGGTAGAGCGCGCCGCGCTTATGGGCAAACGTGAAAAGCGCGATCGAAGACACGTCGACCGAAAGGTTGACCACGAAATCGCCCGCCCCGACCAACGGGCCAAGCACCGCTTCCATAGTGTCGATGGTGACCGGATCGACCCGAAACGCCGCCACCCCCTGAGCCTCGGCCTCGGCGCGCCCACTTTCGTCGGCGGTGATCACGGTGATCTGCTTGGCATCCATCTCGATGTGACGCAAAAACAGGGGCAACACGCCCTGGCCGATACTGCCGAAACCAACGATCACCATGCGACCGGGAAAACGGACATGTTTTTTGAAAGCGGTCATTTTGGGGTTGGTCTTTTTGGAATCGGTCATAAGAGAAGCACCCTTGACATCGGGAAGGTTGGACGAAAAACGGTGGCACGCTCACCGGGTCTTGAGAAAATCGTTTTTGGCTCCGGTGTCAATCTTTGTTCCACGATCGTCTTATAAGTTTAACACGTCATTATAAACCAAAGACAGCAACTCATTGCAAATAAGCCAATTTTGTGCGATTCCTGCCCTCAGACGGCGGGAGGTGGCGATGGTCGCGGTGTTC
>CAIZDL010000068.1 GCA_903931735.1 uncultured Rhodospirillales bacterium | reverse complement strand
GCCACTTCGGCCCCTACAATACAACCTCCAGTGAGAGGCGGCATGAACCAAACTGCCCAACCCCGCAGCTGCCCGCGATCCGTCGGATCAGCTGCCCGCCATCGATTGGTTTGACTGCCCGCGATCGTCGGAATGCGCAACCCGGACACCGATGGGGATACGGACGCCGGCCACCACGCGCTGATCGCCCATGCGATCGTCCGTCGCACTATGCGCAGGTTGGTCGGGCCGGACAGATTCGGTGCTGGCGCGCGCTCTAAGCCGGGTGAGCCACCGTCGCGCATTGAGCGCGCTCTGCGCCTCCTTGATGCGCACGGCGAAGTTCAGGATGACCCGGCGGGTGCAGCCACCATCGCTGCGGCTGCCTTTGCTCACGGCGTCATGATCCATGAGCGCATCGAGCGTCCCGGCCAGTATTGGCGCCCAGGTGGTCTCGCTGCGCTCCTGCGGCGTGCGACACAGCGCGGCGCACGCGTTCTAAGGCGAACTGCTGAGAACTGGACCGTAAAACCGCCCATCAACCCAACCGACCTACGCCGCAGCGTCGCCGCCTGGTACGCCCTTAGTGAACGGCTTGCGAGCGAGACAGTAAAACTGCCGGACGTGGTGCGCGCCGATCTTGCCCCGCTGATCGCCGGTTGCCGGCTGGAGGGAGTCACACTGGGTCTACGGCGACTTGTCCTCGATCTCGTAGCGCTGGGTGGTACGGAAACGCTAAACGGCATCGCTGCGCTGGAGCCCGATCAGAGTGCATTGCAGGACATCATCGGTATCGGTCCCGACCTCGTATTGGTTGAGAACGGAGAGGAGGCCCTCGACAGACAAGTGGAGGCGCTACGCGACACCCTTGCCGCGTTCGTCGTTCACGGCAGGGAACCGTCTCAACCCATCACCGCGCTCGGTTGGGCCGTTCTTGTGGGCACTCTCCTCAATCTTCTGCCGCGCGTCCAGACCAATGCTGACCTTCTTCGCCCAACGGCTCCCAGGGGCGCGCTGAATAACAAAGAGGCCAGCCACGCATTTAAACTTTTGATTGATCTCGTCCGTGTGCAAGGCTCCCGCGCAGACGAAAACGGAGGGGGAGGCGAACCACAGGACATCTTCCAACCCTACGAGCAAGTCGATAGGGGCCACTGGGAGCAAGCGCAGATGGCCCTTCGGACACTTGACGTTGCGGCCGGGTTGCGGGTGGAGACGATTAAAAGCGATCAGGCCCCGTTTGGGCGTCGAATCACCGACTGGGGACGCACCGTCCTCATTCTGCCGAATCAACGCGAGTTCGAGTTGCCGTCTTGGTGCGTAAACCGAGCAAATTTGCAAGGAGATTCCTCTGCGCCGGAAGTGGAACTATCCGGCAACCAGCGATTCTTTCTCTTCTCGACGGTCTCCTCAGAGAGCCATGCCTTGAGCGTGGACGTTGTCTCAACGCAGTTTGCGAAAACCGCCTTCGGCGACGGCGGGGAGCGCGTGCCCAAAGCTGAAATGGCCGGTCAGTTGTCGCAGCTACGCACGCCCTCTGCGGAAATAGAAAATATTGATCAAGAATACCTGAGTATTGGTACGTCTCACAATGAGGCGAATATCAGCCATTCTACCGAGATGGGGTTGCAATCTCAGCAAGAAGACATAACGATGGAGGGCCAAGTTTCAGAACCATCAGTCTCACTGTCCTCCGGCGAGCATTCTGATTTGGAAGATATTGAGAAACAAAAGAGTGCGTCCTGGAAAAAGCGTGATCTCCTTCCTGGTATGTTCCGAGTAGCGCTACTGCAATGGGATGTTTGCAACACGTATGATTTTCCAGAGGAGCACGACGGGCACCACGAGGGGCTGGTCTGTAGAGACGAGAACTTCATTGGGCCGGCACCGCCCCTAGTTCTGGTGAAAAATGAAAAACCAGGTACCAGAATGCGGCTAAAGTCGAAATATGTAATCTCAGTCCATGAGTATCGCAGGCGCAGAATCCTGGAATCGGCACTCAAAGCCTGTGAAGTTTTTAAGGTCGGGGGCTTGGTTCTTCCTGAGTACAGCGTGCGTCCCGAGACCGTAAATTGGCTCGCGAGGCAACTTGAGAAGCGAACTTATCCTCAGGCGATCTGGGCAGGGACATTCCGGGTGCCGAGTGGCCAGACCTTAGCGCTCGATCGGCGGATACCAAAATACCGGCATGGAAAAACTTCTGATAAGAGCACGAAAGGTGACACTCCAGATTACGCGGCAGTAATGCCCTGCATTTATCGCATGCCAAAGGATCCGCGCGGCTTTAAACTTTCTTCAGACATTTCGAGTTCTATCCTCATTGAGAATCGCTCTAAGCGTCACCCTTCTGTTGCCGCAGGCGAGTTGATCCGGCCCCTCGAAGAGCGATGGAGACCACTGTTTGCTGACATTTTCTGGGGACACATGCACCTGCAATCCTTCACGGCGGAACTCGTCTGTTCGGAGATTTTCCTGCATGCAAGCAGCGGAAATATCCCCGGTGCGATTTCCGCTGCCGAACACCTTCAAGAAAGGCTAGGCATACGGGGGAACCGAGCCGTTGCGGACGACATCATTAAAGAAATAACTGATTTCTCGCGCTTTACAAGTTTTCAGGAGTGGGCAGAACAAGATCAACGTCGGGGAGGCGATCTTCAAAGAACTGTAATGATCGTCCCAGCGATGACGAGTCGATCTGCTGACTATCACATCTTTGGGCAAAATCATCACCTTGCCTCGGGTCTAATCACAGTTTTTGCCAACGCGGTCTGTGGCGGTTACGCAAATGGTGAGTCCTGCTTCATCGGCCTAGATGCTTGGAAAGAAATGGAGGTCAAGGACAGCCCCTATGGAGATATTGGACCCGGTATATTTCATTTCCAGCGTGATGGTTTCGGTCCCCTCGGTGCAAAAGAAGCGGCTATGGTCATTGCCGATATCGATCCGATCCACTCGACCGATCACAAGCCGCGCCCACACTTCCAGCCGCGCCCGTTACGCCTCGTCGCACATCTTCCTCTCATATTCGCAACAAAATATTGCAAAGGCACGACGCCGCGTGACGCAGGCGACTATCCGGCCGGTTATCGCGTGATTCGCCGCGAGATCATTAGCCCTGAAGAGCCTGAAAAAATTGCCCATATCAAGACCTTCAAGGAGGCAATCATGGAGGTTTGGAAAAAACTAGAACTCAGCCAGTTTGGGGCTGGTGATGTAAACTATGCGCTAAAAATTCTAGAGATATTAGCCGATGACCCGAAATGGCTTATCAGGAGGCGAGAAACGCAGCAGAAAAAGAGCCACATCTATCCTCAGCGCGTTATACCGCCTCCGGCGCTCGCGGATTGGATATTCGTGGATGATGC
>CAIZDL010000067.1 GCA_903931735.1 uncultured Rhodospirillales bacterium | reverse complement strand
CTGAAGCGCCATAACGGAATTGCACGATGAAGCGGTTTCCATCCTTCAGCCACCACTTTTTAAAGCGGAGTTGTTTGTCAACCTTCTCTCCAGTTTCCTTATCTTTGCGTTGGCCGGTGCGGATGTAAGGTTTTCCACTCATCTCGGCTTCAATGGCTTCGATTTGATGAGTAGCTGCTTCGATAAACTTCCCCCTCTTGTGTTGGATCGGATCTGCGGCCGATTGCTTGTTCACGGCTGAAACCGCTGTGAACATGGAGAGTGTTGCACTCTTCTTCAGAATGTCGGACAGATTGGCCATATTGCACCTCGTAGATTGCAGGAGCCTTTATGGTAAGCTCGTATATGGATGGATCAAATTTAATCTGAGTTAGGAAATTGCTTTTTGACGTGATCAATTGTGTAATACCGCATGCTTAAAATGGGCTTGCATTTTCTCATATACCTTATTATGGTCTCTCTCGGCGCACCACCAATGTGGGGATCACACAATGGCTATCACCGACCTATTTTCAAATTCCAGCCGGCTTTCCAAATATGCAGTTGCT
Source organism: uncultured Rhodospirillales bacterium (assembly GCA_903931735.1). Lineage (GTDB taxonomy): Bacteria > Pseudomonadota > Alphaproteobacteria > Azospirillales > Azospirillaceae > BOG-933. Next base: position 23,035 of record CAIZDL010000067.1, on the reverse strand, counting down.
GAGGAGCCGCCGAAGAAGGAGAGTAAGACTTACGCGAAACGTGGCACTGAACCAGTTGATCCAAAGATACTCGCGCGTACCACTTTCCTTGAAGCTCTTGAAGAGCAAATTGGTTATCTTGCTGCTAAGGCCAATGGCACGGAATCTGAATTTACGGTTAAGCGCCCTGGAAAGGGAAAAAGTGCTGTTCCGCTTAAACGGTTTTGGTGGGAAGAAAGCAGAGGTCGGTATTTTGTCTACCTTCGTTTCGGGCCGGGTGCCTTAAACAAAGAGCGGCCCTTTATTGCCAATGATTTTGATCAAGTTCGTGAAATTTTGTCTGATATAAAAGCTGAAACAGAAGCTGGGCTTTTCGATGATACGCTGCTTGAGACATCTAACAAGATGAAAGAGAGCTTGGCAGCAGGGCGTGCTGAAAAGGCTGCTAAAGCCAAGCTGACTGAGGCAGCCTGACCACAGGATATGGTGGCGATCCCCGATTCGGATGGGGCAGTCGCCACCATATATTGCGTCACCGGTTATCAGTGAATATCTTTTTATACAAATGTCCTGGTAGCATATGCGAATACGTTCTTTGTATCTCCTCAACGGTATTTCCGACTTGTTCGCTGATATCAAATGGCGTTCTTCCCTCAATTAATTTTCTGGTTATGAATGTATGACGTAAACTGTATGGGACGCGAACTGCCATTTTATCGGGGTCATCAGGATCTCTAATATCTGGGTAGATTCCGCAGAATAATAAATATTTCTTAAATATCCTTGATCCACTTACTGATCCCTTCCCGCCCCTGGATGCGAATACCAGTCCATCAATATTCTTATGGACTGATTCCTTGATCCACCACAGCAAAGTTGGAATATACTGCTGATCAACAGAAGATGTTCGCTTTGCATTCTTTCCGCGTAATCTAACTTGTAAATGCGCCGTTTTGTTAGTGCTGTGAGATGTTAGCTGGATGACTGATAACGACAATGTTGTTAATGCTGTTATTAGCATCCCCGCCGGTATATCTGAAAATTTCAACACGACTTTGTCATTTGAAACAACCGTTATGTCCGACCATCTGAAGTAACCGAAATCATGTGGGCGGCATCCTGTGTGTATCATAAACTCTGCCCATGCCTTCATGCACTTTGCTTCATATAATTCAGCATCATTCTTAAGTGATTCTATAAACCTGTCATAGTTAGCTGAAATCATATCAATTTCTTCATCTGTAAAAGGCGCTCTTGACTCTGTATCCCCAACAAGCACATTATATTTTGGTATTGACATATCTGGAATGACTAATCTCTTATAATGCCCGTTTTCTTGCGCATACCGCATAATCAATCCGAATGTTGTTTTGTGATGCCCAAATACGGCTTTAGATTTAATCGTCTCTTTCGCTAATATGGCATCAATGTAGCGTTCGGTGTCGTTCTTGCTGAGTTGATTAATTGGCTTTCCCTTAAAGAAAGGAATTAAATGATTGTGGGTTATGTTTCGGTAAATATTAAGGGTTCCAGTCGACTTGTCCCCCCGCTTCACTTGTTTTTCACGTGATTGATACCACTCCAATGCGACTATATCAAAAGTTTTTGCGAAAGGGGCGGCACCATTTTTAACGCTGGTTTCAATTTCACCTTGTTTTTTTATGGCGAATATGATAGCTTCGTTCGTGTCTTCTGTTTGAGTGCTGATAACTTTATAACGTTTCGCATCAGAAATGTATATCATTGCTTGCCAGTATTTAGAATGTGGCCTCTTATTGATGATGATATCGTGACCGATCAATTTGAAGCCTTGCCTCACTGGTTTGAGCATGTTATTGAACATCGCGAAGCACCCCGCAAAAGCACCCCATATTCTAGGGCGGATGGGGCTAAGGCTCAAGCGTGGAATGTATAAAACTGTGTAGATGGAAATCACTTATGGAACAATGGGGTAGCACAGAAAAAAAATACAACAAGTATTTGATAGCTCTCGGCCGTGCCGCGCTGGCGAGCCTCATCGAGCCCCTAGAGTCGAAATGATTTACATCCGTTCCCTGCTCTTTAACGTCGTCTTTTATGGCTGGACCGTGATCGTGTGCCTCACCGGGGCTTGGGTGGCGTTGCTGCCGCGCCCGCAGATGATGGCGGTGGTCCGCTGGTATTTGGGTACGATTGGGTTTTTGGAGCGCACCCTGCTGGGGCTGCGCTTCGAGGTTCGGGGGGTCGAGCACCTGCCGACCACCGGCTCGTATCTGGTCGCGGCCAAGCACCAGTCGGCCTGGGAGACCATGAAGCTGCATGTGCTGCTGTTCGACCCGGCGGTGGTGCTGAAAACCGAGCTGACCAAAATTCCGGTTTGGGGGCTGTTTGCCCGTAAAACCGAAATGATCCCGGTCGATCGGGGCGCGCGTGGCCGGGCGGTGTCGTCGCTGCTGGATGGCGCCCGCAAGGTGATGGCCAAGGGACGGCCGATTGTGATCTTCCCCCAGGGCACGCGGACCGCGCCCGGCGTTTATCACAATTACCGCATCGGCGTCGGCGTGCTTTACGAACAGCTTCATTTGCCGATCGTGCCGATGGCCCTGAACTCGGGGATGTTCTGGCCGCGCCACGCCTTCCTTAAGCGGTCGGGAACGATTGTGGTTGAATTTTTGCCCGCCATCGAGCCCGGCTTGCAGCGCTTTGAGGCGATGATCGAGTTGGAGACCCAGCTTGAGGCGGCGACCGATCGGTTGGTGGTTGCGGTGGGCGGTCCGGTGACCCGGCGCTCGGCCAAGACCAAGCAGGAGACGGTGGATGCGGGGCCGACCTGATCCTGTGTCAACCTTTTTTTAATCTTCAAAATCCGGTTACTCTCCGCCCGCTCAGCCTGTGGATAACTCTGTGGATGAGCTGCGGGACTCGGCAGGTTTCGGGGATCGTTTCAGGGTTTGCGAGACCAATCGAGTGGGCCGGGCAAGAGGCGTTTGAACGAGAAATATTTGTTCGCGTCAGGGTGTGCGGGCGCCGGGCCGGGTGGGCGAATAAATAATTTATCGTTGAATTTCAATGGGCGGGCTGGCCGAGTCGCAGGGGGTTAGCCGCCGGGGGTAACGGTTCATGTCCTCCCTATCGGCGATTTCACAACAGATTTGGGATCTTAAGTATCGCCTCCGAACCGCAGATGGCGAGCCTGTGGACAAGACGGTGGAGGATACGTGGCGGCGTGTCGCCCGGGCGCTGGCCGAGCCCGAGTCGGACCCGCACTATTGGGCGGGGCGCTTTGAAGATGTTCTTGCTGGGTTCCAATTTTTGCCGGCTGGCCGGGTTTTGGTTGGGGCTGGCACCGGCCGTGCGGTAACGCTTTTTAACTGTTTCGTGATGGGGCGGATTCCCGATGATATCGCGGGGATTTTCGCTCACTTGCGCGAGGCGGCGCTAACCCTCCAGCAAGGGGGCGGCATTGGGTTCGATTTTTCCACCATCCGGCCCAAGGGCGCGCGGGTCCATGGGGTTGGCGCCGATGCCTCGGGGCCGCTGTCGTTCATGGATGTGTGGGATTCCATGTGCCGCACGGTGATGAGCGCCGGGGCGCGGCGCGGCGCCATGATGGCGACATTGGCCTGCGATCATCCCGATATCGAGGCGTTTATCGATGCCAAGCGCGATCCCGAGCGCTTGCGCATGTTCAATCTTTCGGTGCTGGTCAGCGACGATTTCATGGCTGCGGTGCGCATGGACCGCCCCTGGCCGCTGCGCTTTGGCGGTGTGGTGGTGCGAGAAGTGCGCGCGCGCGGCCTGTGGGAGCGGATCATGCAGGCCACCCACGCCTACGCCGAGCCGGGGGTGATCTTTATCGATCGGGTCAACCGGGCCAATAATCTTTGGTATGCCGAGGATATTCGCGCCACCAACCCCTGTGGCGAGCAGCCGTTGCCGCCTTATGGCGCTTGCCTTTTGGGCTCGGTGAACCTCGCGGCCCTGGTGGTGGAGCCGTTCAGCGAACGCGCCCGGCTGGATTTGGAGCGGTTGGAGCGGTTGGTGCCGGTGGCGGTGCGGGCGCTCGATAACGTGATCGAGGTCTCACGCTTTCCGTTGCCCGAGCAGGCGGCCGAAGCGAAGGCGAAACGGCGGATCGGGCTCGGTGTGACCGGCCTTGCCGATGCGCTGATCATGTGCCGGGTCCGCTATGGCAGTGAGCAGGCGGTGGCGGTGATCGGGCAGTGGTTGGGCGCGCTCAGCCGGGCGGCCTACCTCGCCTCGGTCGCCCTGGCGGTGGAAAAAGGCCCGTTTCCGCTGTTCAACGCCGAGAAGTTTTTGGCCGGTCCCACTGTGCGCAGCTTGCCGGCCGATGTTCAGGCGGCAATCGGGCGCTCGGGGATTCGCAACGCGCTTCTTACGTCCATCGCGCCGACGGGCACGATCTCGCTTCTGGCCGGCAATGTTTCGTCGGGGATCGAGCCGGTGTTCGCCTACACTTACACCCGCGCGGTGTTGTTGCCCGATGGCACCAAGCGGCAGGAGGATGTCACCGACCCGGCCTATGGGCTGTTTCGGCGGATGTTCGGCCCCGAGGTGCCGTTGCCGGGGTATTTCGTCGATGCTCAATCGCTCACGCCGACCGAACATTTGGTGATGCAGGCCGAGGCGCAGCGCTATATCGACAGCTCGATCTCCAAAACCATCAATTGTCCGGAAGACATGCCCTTTGAGGCGTTCGCCGATGTTTATCTGCGCGCCTACGAGCTTGGCTGCAAAGGATGCACCACCTACCGGCCCAATCCGGTCACCGGCTCGGTGTTGAACGTCCATCCCGGGGGGGAGCCGCCGCCGCCGCCGATGGAGCTGGGGAGCGGCGAGCCCGGTGGCATGGTCCCCTATATGACCCAGCCCCTCGACCGGCCTGAAACCCTGCCCGGCGAGACCTACAAAGTGCGGTGGCCCGAGTCGGATCACGCGATGTACATCACCATCAACGATACGGTGCAAGGTGGCCGGCGCCGGCCGTTCGAGGTGTTTATCAACTCGAAAAACATGGAACATTACGCCTGGACCGTGGCCCTCACCCGGATGATTAGCGCGGTGTTTCGGCGCGGCGGCGATATTTCGTTTGTGGTCGAGGAGTTGAAGGCGGTGTTCGATCCGCGCGGCGGTCATTGGGTTGGAGGGCGCTATGTGCCTTCGCTTTTGGCAGCGATTGGGGAAGTGATCGAGCGGCACTTGGTGGTGATCGGGTTTATGGCGCCCTTGGGGCCTCTGCCCGAGGTCGCGCCCAGCCGACCCGGCCGTTATCCGGTCCAGTGCCCAAAATGTGGGCAGCCAGGCTTGATGCGCCAAGAGGGCTGCGATCTCTGCCCGAGCTGCGGCTATTCTAAGTGTGGCTGAGCCAAAAATAGCAGCAACGCACCATTGCCGTTCACGGCGCGCCTATTGTTTGGGCGCCGGATGCTCTAAAATTATGCAATAGCCCCTTGGGCGGTTTGTCTTGGGGTCAGGATTCTGCGCCGCAGCATCGCGGCATGGTTTTTGTATATCCCTTAGTTCAGAGCGGTTGGCGCACTTTAGAGCGATTGCCGCGGGAGCCCGATTTTCCGGTGTCACCATTTGTTGGATGAGGGTCGTCGATGAAACGTTGGTATTCTCTGGCCGCCGCCAGTGCGGCCGTGGTTGTCGGAGTGGCCGGTGTGGCCACCGACGCCTTGGCGCAAGACGCGGCGGCTGTTGCTGCTGCCGCTGCCGCCGCTGCTGCTGCCGCCGCCGCTGCGGCTCCTAAGTTGGATAGCGGCGACACCGCCTGGATGTTGGTATCGACGGCTCTGGTGCTGATGATGACCATCCCCGGGCTGGCGTTGTTCTACGGCGGCATGGTCCGCAAGATGAACGTGTTGACCATGGTGATGCAAAGCTTCGCCGTCACCTGCCTTGTAACCGTGCTTTGGTACATTGTTGGCTATTCGTTGGCGTTCACCGACGGTACGCCCTATCTCGGTGGCTTTTCGCGCTTGTTCCTGAATGGCATGGGCCTCGACTCGGTTAGCCCGCTGGCTAAGACCATCCCCGAGTCGGTCTACATGATGTTCCAGATGACCTTCGCGATCATCACCCCGGCTTTGATCACCGGCGCATTCGCCGACCGGATGAAGTTCTCGGCGATGTGCATTTTCATGGCCCTGTGGTCGCTGGTGGTTTACGCCCCGATCGCTCACTGGGTCTGGGGTCCCGGCGGCTTCCTTGGTGATGCCGGCGTGCTCGATTATGCTGGCGGCACTGTGGTTCACATCAATGCTGGTGTTGCCGGCTTGGTCTGTGCGCTGGTGATTGGTAAGCGTCGTGGGTATGGCGTCGAGAATTTCGCCCCGCACAACTTGGTGCTCTCGGTGATTGGCGCTTCGCTGTTGTGGGTGGGTTGGTTCGGCTTTAACGCCGGTTCGGCGCTCACCGCCGGCACCAACGCGGGCATGGCCATGGCAGTGACCCAAATCGCCACCGCCGCCGCCGCCATCGCCTGGATGTTTGTGGAATGGATCGCCCGGGGCAAGCCTTCCGTCCTCGGTATCGTCAGCGGCGCGGTTGCGGGTTTGGTCGCCATCACCCCGGCTTCGGGCTTCGTCGATCCTAACGGTGCGATGATCATCGGTCTTGCCGCCGGCGTGGTTTGCTTCATCTCCGCCACGACCCTCAAGGTTGCTCTTGGTTACGACGATGCGCTGGACGCCTTTGGTGTTCACGGCGTTGGTGGGTTCCTCGGCGCGTTGTTGACCGGTGTGTTCGCCAAAGCCGCGATTGCCGGCAAGCCCGCTCCCCTCGGCGCCCTTGAAGGCAACGTTGCACAAATCTGGACCCAGCTTGAAGGCATCGGCGTCACCATCGGTTACGATCTCGTCGTGACCTTCATCATCCTCAAGCTGATCGATGTGGTGATTGGGTTGCGGGTCGATCCCGATGTGGAGCGCGAGGGGCTTGACTTCAACCTGCACGGCGAAACGGTTAAGTAAGGCTGGTTTGGTTGGTTGGAAAAGACAAAACCGCCGCCGGGGGGGAACTCCGGCGGCGGTTTGCTGTTCAGGCTGCGGCGTCTAGAATCGTCAAACGCCGTAGTGCTGGCGATACCACGCAACGAAGCGGGGCACGCCAACATCGATCGGCGTGGTCGGCTCGTAGCCGAGCAGCGTCCGGGTCGCGTCGATATCGGCATAGGTTTGCTGCACATCGCCGGGCTGCATTCCGTCGTAAACCTTGATCGCTTCCTTGCCGAGCGCGGTTTCCAGCAGGCCGACCAGCTTCATCAGCGGTTCCGAGCGGTGGTTGCCGATGTTGAAGACGGTGTGGGGTGAGTCGGTCGGGCCTTGGGGCGCGGGCGGATTGTCGAGTGCGGCCACCACCCCGGTTACAATGTCGTCGATGTAGGTGAAGTCGCGCCACATCTCGCCATTGTTGAAGATGGTGATAGGCTCCCCCGCGATGATCGATTTGCAAAACTTGAACAGCGCCATGTCGGGCCGTCCCCACGGTCCGTAAACGGTGAAGAACCGAAGACCGGTGAGCGGAACCCGGTAGAGGTGGGCGTAGGTGTGGCTCATCAGCTCGTCGGCCTTCTTGGTCGCGGCATAGAGCGAAATCGGGTGGTCGACCCGGTCATCCACCGAAAATGGCAGCTTGGTGTTGCCGCCATAAACCGAGCTGGAGCTGGCATAAACCATGTGCTTGAGGCCAGGATGATGGCGGCACCACTCCAGCATCACCAGATGCCCAACGATGTTGGCGCTGATATAATCGAAGGGGTGCTCGATCGAGTGGCGAACGCCGGCCTGGGCCGCGAGGTGGACCACGCCCTCAACCGCGCCGCCCACTTGGGCGAGGGTGGTGTTGATGGCGTCGCGGTCGGAGATGTCGAGCTTATGGAACGAAAACTGCGGATGCTCCAGTAACCGCGCGAGTCGCGCCTCCTTCAGGAGGGGGTCATAGTAGCTGTTGAGGTTGTCGATACCAATAACGGTATCGCCGCGCGCCAGCAAGCGGTGGGCGACATGGGAGCCGATGAAGCCCGCAGCGCCCGTGATCAAGATCGACATTCTGTATCCCGTGGTCGGAGGAAAACGTGTGTGCGTCAATGGCCGTGGCTAATTTTGACGCCTTGGCGGAGGGCGTAGGCTTGGCCGCAATAGGGGCAGGCGGCTGGCCCGTTTTCGAGCGCAAGGGTCACTTTGGGGTGGCCAAGCTGGCCGCCGCCGTCGCAGACAATGGTTGCGGTGTCTACGGTAATGGTCTTGATGGGCTGCATCGCATGGCTCCCGTGCTAAGGTCCTCCGTTCCCCGGTTTGACCGGCGACCGCGCGGGATGATACCGAATGGCGCGTGGCGATCAATTGTTTTGCGTGGCGCCGTGTCGCTACCGCCGTGTTGCGAGAGGATATAGATGTGATCCCGATGGTTCCGCCGCCTGTCCATGCCGTCTCGGTTCGTGGTCTCAACAAGGTTTATGCCGCATCGGGCCGGGGGCTGGCGCGCCAAGCGCTAAGAGCGATCGATCTGAATATTCCGCGCGGCTCGCTGTTTGGTTTGCTCGGGCCGAATGGGGCCGGAAAATCGACGTTGATCAATATCCTGGCCGGCTTGGTCAACAAAACGGCGGGCGAGGCGGCGATCTGGGGGTTCGATATCGAGCGCGAGACCCGCAACGCCCGTTCGGCGATTGGTGTCGTGCCCCAAGAGCTGAATATTGATCCGTTTTTCACCCCGCGCGAGTTGCTGGAGCTTCAGGCCGGATTTTATGGCGTGCCCGCCGGCCGGCGCCGTACCGCCGAGTTGCTGGATGCGGTTGGGCTTGCCGGCTATGGCGACGCCTATGCTCGCACGCTTTCTGGGGGAATGCGTCGCCGGTTGATGGTGGCGAAGGCGATGGTTCATGCCCCGCCGGTGCTGGTGCTCGACGAGCCGACCGCCGGGGTCGATGTCGAGCTGCGCCGTCAGCTTTGGGAGCATGTCCGGGAGTTGAATCGCCGGGGCACGACGGTGTTGCTAACCACTCATTACCTCGAAGAAGCCGAGCAGCTTTGCGACACCATTGCCATTATCAACCGGGGTGAAGTGGTGGCCTGTGAGTCGACGCGCAGCCTGATCGGCCAACTCGATCGCAAAGAGTTGGCGATTCTGGTTGACCGCGACTTAACCGAGGTGCCCGAGGCGCTGACTGCTTTGCCGGTCGAGGGGCCGGTGGAGCTGGAAATCGGGCGGCGGTTGATTGTACGCTATCGGCCAAGTCGAGTGCGAGTCGACACCATTCTTGCGGTTGTGCAGGCGGCGGGGTTGGGTATCGTCGATCTCACCACCGAGGAGGCAGACCTCGAGGATATTTTCCTCACCCTCACCAGAGGCGATGATGCCGAAATACAGGAGGGACGGGGCCGAACCGGCCCCTACGCAGCGGCGCCCGGTGCGTCGGCTGTGGGGTAGGTCAGCGGACGAGACTCGAGTCGGCGGCGATCCGCAGCCTCGGCGGCGCTCACCTCTGGCCGTGGCTTGGTGGCTAGGGCTGCTGGCGGTAACCGGGTGTGCCGGTGCCGAGCAGCCGATGGGGCCGGCACGAATGGCGCCGCAGCTCATCAATGGCTTTGCGGTTGCGGCCGACGGCTATTTTTTGCCGGTGCGGGTTTGGCCGGCGGCGACGACGCCCCGAGCGGTGATTATCGCGCTTCATGGCTTCAACGATTACTCCAACGCTTTTTCCGCCGTTGGCCCGGCTTTCGCCGCCGATGGCGTTATCACCTATGCCTATGACCAGCGCGGCTTTGGGGCGGCTGCCGGTCGGGGTGTTTGGCCCGGCGCCCAAACCATGGTCGCGGATTTGATAACCGTTGCCGGTTTGGTGCGGGAGCGCCACCCCGATCTGCCGCTTTACCTTTTGGGCGAGAGCATGGGCGGGGCGGTGGTCATGACCGCGCTGGCCGGGGCGCCAAAGGCGGGCTCACCGCTCGCGGAGGTGGCGGGGGTGGTTCTGGTGGCTCCGGCGGTGTGGGGGCGCGATGTCATGGCGCTGGTGCCCCGGGCGGCGTTGTGGTTGACCAATGCGCTGGTCCCCGGCCTTGTTATGTCTGCGCCGCGCCGCCTGAAAATCCGGCCCTCGGACAACGTAGAGATGATGAAGGGCCTGAGCCTCGATCCACTGGTTATCAAGGCAACCCGGCCCGATACCATCAACGGGCTGGTGGAGCTGATGGGCGGCGCGCTGGCGGCGGCGCCCCGGTTTCAAACCCCAGGGCTGGTGCTCTACGGTGCCCACGAACAAGTGCTGCCTTATGTCGCGGTCAGCCGCCTGCTTTCCAGTTTGCCTCAGGGCCACCAGCGAGTAGGTATTTATACGGAGGGCTGGCATATGTTGCTGCGCGATCGTCAGGCTCGCGTGGTGATCACTGATATATTGTCATGGTTGCGAAACCCGGTGGCGCTGCTGCCAAGTGGCGCTGATCAGGTATCGCGGGCGAGAATCTTTGAACAATAAGGAACCTGTGAGCATAATCGGACGAAGCGGCAGAAGGGTACTCGGCAAAACTACTAGTGAGTTTACTGGTTCTTGCCCATTGCTCTGGCTGTCGTTTGTCGCAACGCACCGCTTTTTCGGTTTCGTTTTCACGCAGATCTCATTTTTTATCGTGTAAGGGCGATCGACCGTTGCTCTAACTTGCAGTATCGCATACACTGGCACTTACGATGCTGCTGCGGTGCTTGATGCGCTGGTGGTGGGTGCCGCTGCCAACGCGGGCTGACGGCTCGTCTCTCTGCTAAGAGATCGCATCCAAAAAATAACATATGTTTAATCGGTCGCCAGCATTAGATGACTGCCGGCATTTTTTGCGCGCAATTATTGATTTTTTGTGCTAAGTACGAAGTCATCAATTGCGTGCGGTGATACTGAAGAGGTGGTGACCGTTCGTCCCGCTGTGATACTCGTAGGGAGGTTGTATGGTTAAGAAAGCTGAGGGAAAAGTCGCAAAGCCGGTCCGCCGCGCCAAGCGTTCGATCGCCAAAGACGGTCCCAGTCCCATTGATGTCCACGTTGGGTCACGAGTGCGGTTGCGCCGGACGCTGTTGGGGATGAGCCAGGAGAAGTTGGGCGAGGCTATTGGCCTGACTTTCCAACAGGTTCAGAAGTATGAGCGCGGCATGAACCGCATTAGCGCATCGAAGTTGTGGAAGCTTTCAAACGTCCTCGATGTGCCTGTGTCGTACTTCTTTGACGATCTCGGGGTTGACGAAGATGGCCGAGTGGCGGGCTCCGCCGCGGGCGAGGTTTCCAGCACCGACACTCTTGCGCTCGATCCGATGGCCAAGCGCGAGACGCTGGAATTGGTGCGCGCCTACTATAAAATTGCCGACCCGCTGGTTCGTCGTCGCCTATTTGAATTAACCAAGGCAGCGGCCGGTGCTGGTGAAAATACTCCTGCCGAGTAATGGAACAACGCGCTGTCAAGCGCGAGACGTCGGGATCGGTTCGGGCCTACTATAGGATCGCAGACTTGCCGGTATCATGGTGCCTATGTGTGTTAACCATAATTTGCGCCGGTGCCGGTAAATGTTCTGCTTTCGAATAAAGAATGGGCTCGGAATTCGGTGCGGTTAGCAAAGGGGGCGACCCCAGGCGCGCCCGGCTCTCGGGTGATACTGTAACTCTATTGCCGGCCGGGGGAATTCCTCGGCCGGCTTTTTTTGGCGGGTCTAATCGGGGTCTGGAATGAGCGGATCGGCTCTAAAGCTTGGGGCAGGCGACGCCGGTGCCACCAAGGCCGCAATAGCCGCCGGGGTTTTTGGCCAGATATTGCTGGTGGTACGCTTCGGCGTAATAAAAGCCCGGCGCGTCTTTAAGTTCGGTAGTGATCGGGGGAAAGCCGGCTTTGCCGAGCGCTTTGTCGTAGGCGTCCCGTGTGTCGGCGGCGGCCGTGCGCTGCTCGGCCGAGGTGGTAAAGAGGCAGGAGCGGTATTGGCTGCCACTGTCGTTGCCTTGGCGCATCCCCTGGGTGGGGTCGTGGCTCTCCCAGAACACAGTTAAGAGCGCGCGGTAGCTGACGATTTGGGGGTCAAACACCACCAAAACCACTTCGGCGTGCCCGCTTCGCCCAGAACAAACCTCTTCATAACTGGGGTCGGGCGAATGGCCACCAGCGTAGCCGGCGGCGGTGGTGAAAACTCCCGGCTGTATCCAAAAGCGCCGCTCCGCCCCCCAAAAACAGCCCAGGCCAAAGACCGCCCTTTCCAACCCGGCAGGAAAGGGCGGCTTTAGCGGTGTTTGGTGGACGAAGTGGCGCTCAGGGATCATCATGGCCGGCTTGCTTTACCGTTTGGAGGCATCGTCTTCAGGATAGGCGGTAATGCGGTGAATCGAAAGATCGGCGCCGCGTTGTTCTTTTTCAGGCTCAAGGCGGATGCCGATGGTCTTCTTAAGGCCACCATAAACCAATAGCCCGGCCAAAAAGGCAAACACGATGCCGGAAAGTGTGCCCACAAGCTGCGAAACCAACCCAACGCCGCCCAGGCCCCCCAACGCGGTCTGTCCGAACACGCCGCAGAGGATGCCGCCGGTAGCGCCACACAGGCCGTGGAGCGCCCAAACGCCCAGCACGTCGTCGAGCTTCCAGTTATATTGGCAGCGGTCGAAAGCCCACACAAACAGCGCTCCCGCGATGCCGCCGGTAACCAGCGCGCCGATTGGGTGCATGACATCCGAGCCGGCGCACACCGCGACCAAGCCGGCGAGCGCGCCGTTGTGGACATAGCCGGGGTCGGTGCGGCTGACCACCAGCGCGCTAAGAATACCGCCCACCATGGCCATCAGCGAGTTAAGCCCAACCAACCCGGAAGCGGCGTCGAGGGTTTGCGCACTCATGACGTTGAACCCGAACCAGCCAACCGAGAGAATCCAGGCGCCGAGGGCCAGGAAGGGAATATTGGAAGGCGGCATGGCCACCAGCGAGCCGTCGCGCCGATAGCGGCCAATGCGGTTGCCCAGCATCAGCACCGCGCCAAGGGCAACCCAGCCACCGACCGCGTGGACCACCACCGAGCCGGCAAAATCGTGAAACTTGAAGCCGAAGCTGGTCGCGAACCACGCCTGGATGCCAAACCGCTCGCCCCAAACGAAGGCTTCATAGAGCGGATAAACCAGCCCGACCAAGATGCTGGTGGCCACCAGTTGGGGCATGAAGCGCGCCCGCTCGGCGATGCCGCCCGAAACAATGGCCGGAACCGCCGCGGCAAAGGTCGCGAGGAAGAAAAATTTGACCAGATCATAGCCATGGGGCGCGAAGCTGTGGCCGGGCGCGCTGGCCTCGCCGATCAACACCTTGGCATTGACGAAAAAATCAACGCCGTAGGCGATGCTGTAGCCGACAAAGAAATAGACAATCGTTGAAACCGCAAAATCGGTTAAAATTTTGACCAGGGCATTGACCTGATTTTTTTTGCGCACAGTGCCGACTTCAAGGAAGGCGAACCCGCTGTGCATGGCGAGCACCATGACGGCGCCCATGAGGATGAAGAGGACGTCGCCGCCCGTTCTTGTCGCGTCCATGAGACCTCTCGGAGTAGTGGGCTGGTCAGTGCGCCGGCCCGAAGCATCGGGTGGAAACTGCCTTCGATCAGGGCGTTTCCGAGGCCCTGCTATCAAATTAAGCCCGGGTGCTCAAGGCGATCCATTGCAATGAGTAGATTTTAGGCATAGTGGTGACGTTGATTTATGCAAGTGTTGGGACTGCGCCGATTTTGCGGCGGCGGTGCTTGCAATCCGGGGCCGGGCTGGATAGGGTCGGCTTGCCGGCTGTGGCTGGTTTTCCCTTTGTTTCACGAGATCGTGATACTGCGAGCGCCGTCATGAAAGCCGCCGTCATCGTCTTTCCCGGTTCCAATTGTGATCGCGATGTTGCGGTTGCGCTGGAGCAGGTCACCGGCACGCCGCCGGCCATGGTTTGGCATCGGGACAGCGCCCTGCCGCCCGTTGATTTGATCGTCCTGCCCGGCGGTTTTTCCCATGGCGATTATTTGCGCTCCGGCGCCATGGCCGCCCGTGCCCCGATCATGGCCAGGGTCCGGGAGCGTGCCGCTGCTGGCGTTTTGGTGCTTGGCATTTGCAATGGCTTCCAAATCCTGACCGAATCGGGGTTGTTGCCCGGCGTGTTGATGCGCAATGCGGCGCTGAAGTTCATCTGCCGGTCGGTGCGGCTGAAGGTGGAGACCGCCGACAGCGCGTTTACCCGCGCCTATCAGCCATGCGAAGAAGTCTCCATCCCCATCGCCCATGCCGACGGCAACTTTTTTGCGGCGGCCGACACGCTGAAGCGGATCGAGGATAACGGCCAAGTGGCCTTCCGCTACCTCGATAACCCCAACGGCTCAGCGAACGATATCGCCGGCATTTTCAACGAAACCCACACCGTCCTTGGCCTGATGCCCCACCCCGAACGCGCCTCGGAACCCGCCCACGGCGGCACCGACGGCCGCAAAATGTTCGAAGGAATACTGGCGGCGTTGGGGTGAGAAGGGGGGGTGGGCGGCGTCCGGTGTGGCGGTGCTCTCTGCCCCTGCGTCAACATCGCCCGGTGACAAACCGGGTGGGGAGGAACTATACGGACGCGGGCCAGACTCCCTATCGGTGGGGGGCTGCTTTCCGGTCGGCGCAGTGGCGGCGGCGGGGCGGCGGTGCTAGGTTGCGCAGGCTATCGATGTTGCCGTAATCCCGTTTTTCGCCAGGGTTTTCCTCGCATGACCGTTGCCATCGAACCTGCCGTCACTCCTGAGCTTGCCGCCGGCTATGGGTTGAAGCTCGACGAATTTCAGCGAATGCTCGAAATCGTTGGTCGCACGCCCACGTTCACCGAGCTTGGGATCATCTCGGTGATGTGGTCGGAGCATTGCTCGTATAAATCCTCCCGGTTTTGGCTCAAAACCCTGCCGACCACCGGGCCGCAGGTGATTTGCGGGCCGGGTGAAAACGCGGGCGTGATCGATATTGGCGACGGGCAGGCGTGCATCTTCAAGATGGAGAGTCATAACCACCCTTCATTTATCGAGCCGTATCAGGGCGCCGCAACCGGGGTCGGCGGTATTTTGCGCGACGTTTTCACCATGGGTGCGCGCCCGATCGCCAACCTCAATGCGCTGCGCTTTGGCGCGCCCGATCATCCCAAGACCCGGCATTTGGTGTCGGGTGTCACGGCCGGGATCGGCGGCTATGGCAATTGCGTCGGGGTGCCGACCGTGGGCGGGGAAACCAATTTTCACCGGGCCTACAACGGTAATATTCTCGTCAACGCCATGACCGTGGGGCTGGCCCCGGCGGACCGGATTTTTTATTCGGCGGCGGCGGGGGTTGGGAACAAAGTGGTTTATGTCGGCTCGAAAACCGGGCGCGATGGCATTCATGGCGCGACCATGGCCTCGGCCGAGTTTTCGGAGGACAGTGAAGAGAAGCGCCCCACGGTTCAGGTTGGCGACCCCTTCACTGAAAAGCTGTTGATCGAAGCCTGCCTCGAGTTGATGGCTACCGATGCCGTGGTGGCAATTCAGGACATGGGCGCGGCGGGGCTCACCTCGTCTTCGGTGGAAATGGCGAGCAAGGGTGGCCTTGGCATTGAGTTGGATCTCGACGCCGTGCCGGTGCGCGAAACCCATATGACGCCCTACGAAATTATGCTCTCCGAAAGCCAGGAGCGCATGTTGTTTGTGTTGAAGCCGGGGCGCGAACACGTCGCCCGGGCCATTTTTGAAAAATGGGAGCTGGATTTCGCGATCATTGGCACCCTCACCGACAGCGGCCGGCTGGTGCTGAACAAGGAGGGGCGGACGTGGTGCGACCTTGTGATTGCGCCGCTGGTGAGCAACGCCCCGCTTTATGAGCGCCCCTGGATACCGACGCCTCCGCAGGCCCCCGTGGGCTCGGACGAGGTGCCAATGCCGTCGCGGCCCTGCGAGGTGCTGCTGCGGCTGATGAGCTGCCCCGATCTTGCGTCTAAGCGCTGGATCTGGGAGCAGTATGATAGCCAGGTCGGCGGCGACACCATTTATCTCTCCGGGGCTGCCGACGCCGGGATGGTTCGGGTTCATGGCACCAACAAAGCCCTGGCCATGACCACCGATTGTACGCCGCGCTATTGTTTGGCCGACCCGGTTGAGGGCGGTCGGCAGGCGGTGGCCGAGGCGTGGCGCAATCTGACGGCGGTGGGCGCAACCCCGCTCGCGATTACCGACAACCTGAATTTCGGCAATCCTGAAAAGCCGTTGATCATGGGGCAGTTGGTTGGCTGCATTCAGGGCATGGCCGAGGCGTGTCGGGCGCTCGATTTCCCGGTCGTGTCGGGAAATGTCAGCCTTTACAACGAGACCAACGGCGAGGCGATTTTGCCGACTCCGACGATTGGCGGCGTTGGGCTGCTGAAAGATGCCAGCAAGCGGGTTGGTCTGGGCTTCGTTGCCGATGGCGATTTGGTGGTGTTGATCGGCGAGACCAAGGGCCACCTTGGCCAGTCGCTGTACTTGCGCGAGATCCATGGCCGGGAAGATGGCCCGCCGCCCCCGGTCGATCTTGCCGTCGAGCGCCGCAACGGGGATTTTGTGCGTGGCTTGATCGAGGCCGGGCTGGTCAATGCCTGCCACGATCTTGCCGATGGTGGCTTGGTGGTGGGGCTGGTCGAGATGGCGCTGGCCGGTGCGCGCGGCGTTGAGTTGGTGCTGCCGGTGGGTGTCGATCCGATTGGGTTCCTCTTCGGGGAAGATCAGGCGCGCTATCTGGTCACCGCCAGCGATATCGCTCCGGTGATGGAACGGGCGCTGGCCGCCGGCGTTCCTGCGGTGTTGCTGGGCACCACCGGCGGCATTGCGATCTCGATGAACCGGGGCAACGCCTGCACCCTCGCCCACATCCGCGCCATTCACGAAGGTTGGCTGCCGGCCTTGATGGCGGGTGAGGCGTAAGGTGTGCTAGAATACGGCAGCGCTCGGCTCGGGAGGTGGCGATGACGTGGCTCAAGCAATGGTTTGCTCGGCACCCGATGGTGGCCGATTACCTTGAAGGCGCGGGCATGGTGTGGGTGCCTTTACCCCCCCCCGCGCATCGCCCCCTTTATATCAGGTCGGATTTTGCTGCACTTGCCGCTGATTGGCGCGAGGCGGCGGTCGATTTGGGTGATGCGATGAAAAGGGCGGGTGCCGGTGGCCGATAGGGTGGGCGAGGCCGCTGCCAGGAGGAGACACCCGAAAACCGTTGAGGCGGTGGGGACTGCGGAAGGCTGGGGTCCTGATGAGCTTGCGTCTCTGATCGGGCAGTTTCCGATCAACATCAATAGCAGTGGCAGCGGTGATCGCCCGATTGTCGTGACCATTAACGTTGCAGTCTTGCCGCCACCCCAAGAACTTTCCGAGTATGAAAAGGCCTCGCCGGGGGCTGCGGAGCATATTTTTCGCGCCGCAGACGAGCAGAGAAGGCACCGGCACACGATTGAAATCAGACTGGTCGATGGTGACGAGACCCGGCGGACTAGGGGCCAGTTGTTGAGCGGGGGATTGTCATTGATCGGACTGGTTGGGTCTGTTGCGCTCGGAATTATCGGAAGCTCTTGGATCGCAGCGATTCTTGCCATAATTTCGGTTGGCGGGCCATTGGCTGCGCAAAGGCTGACGACGATGTTTCATACGGTCGAGGGGACCGGGGCGAACCGGTCTCCAGAGAACGCGCCAAGATAGGCGGCCGATGGTATTGGGCGGCCCTAACGGCTTCACCCAACTCATTCTTTGGAGCTGGAGTTTTTTCTGATCATCACCGACACGGGTTAAAGCCATGAGTATGGACGCGATAGAGATTGAACGGCTGATCAAGGCCGGCATTCCCGATGCCGAGGTGCGGATCGAGGATTTGCGGGGGGATGGTGATCATTATGCGGCTTACGTTTCATCGGCGTCGTTTAAGGGTTGCTCCCGGGTGCAACAGCATCAAATGGTTTATGCGGCGTTGAAGGGACGGGTTGGGGGGGAACTCCACGCGCTGGCCCTTCAGACCACCGTACCGATTGAGGCCTGATAACGGAGGATATGATGAGCATGGACGCGCCGACTGTAGACCGCATTCGCCGGGACATTAGCGAAAACGACGTGGTGCTCTATATGAAGGGCACGCCGGTATTTCCTCAGTGCGGATTTTCTGCGGCTGTGGTTCAGCTTTTGGATCAGGTTGGCGTTAAATACGTCGGTTTCGACGTGTTGCTTGATCCTAACCTGCGTGAGGCCATTAAGGGCTTCAGCAATTGGCCGACTTTGCCTCAGCTTTATATCAAGGGCGATTTTGTCGGCGGGTGCGATATCGTCCGCGAGATGTTCCAGAGCGGCGAGTTGGTCGATCTGTTGAAGGGCAAGGGGATCGCGGTCGGGGTTAAGGGCTGACCCAGGCCGTTGGCGGCGGTGATAAAGGGGTATCTGCCCCTTTATCCTTTTTCCGCGTCTTTATAGTGGTTCGAATCTCACTGTCGAGCGCTTTATTCAATAGCGCATCCCCCCGTTTTGGTAATAACTAAGGCTGGCGAGTCTTAGGGCAGACGGGGGTTCGGCCATGGGGCCGGTCAATACTGAAAATTTCGCCGGGCTTCTCGTGTGGGCACCGGTGGTACGCTTTGGTGAGAGACTGTGAGCAGTCTCGCTGCGCACAAAACGGGGCCGGTTGGGCGCTCTGGGGGGCGCTGGGGCATTCGGCGCATTCCCGTGGGCTGGCGGGTGTCGTTGTTGGTCGCGCTCAACTTGGCAGCCTTGCTCGTGGTGTCCGGGGTGATTTGGCGCGGGCTCCGTGTGGCGGGTGAGCAGTGGGTTGATGTTCAGCGCATTAGCGCCGAGGAGCGAGTATTCGACGGGATTGAGGCCGACGCCGGTGCCCTTCAAAGCCAGATTCACCGGTATCTTGATTTGCCGAGCGAGCTTGTTCTTAACGATATTGGCCGTCTGCGGGGGCAATTATTAGCTCGGCTTGCGAGTATTCGGTTGTTTGATGCGGCAACGGGCGATGAAGTGGCCCAGGTGGTCGAGGGAGCGCAGCGGCTTTTAGAGGGGTTTGACGCGCTGCGCGAGCTTAACGCCAGCATTCGTGGGCTCTACCGGGGCACTATAGTGAAGATCTCCAGCGAGGTATCGGGCCTGTTTGGCATCCTCGACGAGGCCGCCCATGGCACAAATACCTCAGTTTGGCCCTATATTTCCAAATCGGCCGAGAATTTTAATTCAGCATTGCTGGGGATCAACGCTTTTTACTTCAGCGGCAATCAGGAGGAGTTGGCGCGGGCGCAGCGCGGGCTCAATGCCGTTAATCAAACCGTACGGGTGATTCGCGACTTGGTTCGCGGTGATCTGGAGCAAGGGACGGTGGCGGCGCTGGCGGAACGATTCGCGGCGATGACTGTGGCGTTACAGCGCTTGGTGACCGATCGCGCCCGCCAGAGCCAATTGCTCGGGACGGAAATTGATGGCGCCCAGGGCCAGTTGGTGGTGGCGACCGACCGGATCGCCGAGCATGGTCGGCGGCGTTTGGTCGAGGCCCAGGGCCGGTTTGAGGCGGTCGCGATTCGAGTCGGCAGCATCGCGGCGGCGGTTGGGCTGGTTTTTATTTTGATCAGCGTGGTGATCGGTTTGATCATCGCGCGTTCGATCACCCGGCCGCTGCGGGCGCTTGATGGCGTTGTGGCTGCGGTGGCGGCCGGCGATTATCAGCGGCCGGTGCCCGATCAGGACGCTTGCGACCAGTTTGGCGCCATTGCGCGCACGTTGGCAACGGTAAGGGAGCACAGCGAGCGTCGCGAGCAGACCGAGCGGCAGTTAGAGGCCCAAGAGCGGCGCTGGCGGGTGGTGCTGGAAAACAGCCCGGTCGGCATCACCATCGTTGCCGCCGATACCCTGAAGCGGCTTTACGCCAACCCCCGTTTTGTTGAGCAATTGGGCCTAAGTAGCGCCGAGGAAGTGTTGGCCCAAACCTACGATTTCTCCTATGCCAACCCGGCCGAGATTTTCGCCCTCGCCGACCGGGCGCGGGCTGAGGGCGAGGTTTCGGGTTATGAGATCGAGCGGCGGCGGCCCGATGGCCGGGTGTGGTGGTGCCGGTTGCACGTTCGGCATATCGAGGTTGATGGTCGGGGCGCTTTCATCGTCTGGCACGACGACATTACCGCCCGGCGCGAGGCAGAGGCGGCGCTGCGGGTGGCAAAGGAGCGGGCCGAGGCGGCGCTGGCCGATCTTGGCACCGCGCAGCAAAGCCTGATTCAGGCGGAGAAGATGGCGGCTCTGGGCGGGCTGGTGGCGGGGGTGGCCCACGAGATCAACACGCCACTCAGTATTAGTGTGACCGCAGCCTCGCTATTGGCCCACGAGGCGGGGCGGCTCGAGTTGGCGCTTGCGTCGGGCACGCTCCGGCGCTCCGACCTCACTCGGTTTTTGGAGCTGGCCCTGGAAAGCTCCGATCTGCTTTTGTCCAATAGTCAGCGCGCCGCCGATCTTATCAAAAGCTTCAAACAGGTGGCGGTGGACCAAACCAGCGACGATCGCCGGCCGTTCTTCATGCGCGAATATATCGACGAGGTGCTGATGAGTCTGCGGCCGCGCCTGAGGCGGTCGGCAGTGACGGTGACCGCGCAATGCCCCGATGATTTGATGGTCGAGGGCTACCCTGGCCCGCTGGCCCAGGTCTTGACCAATTTCCTGATGAATTCGTTGATCCACGCCTATGCGCCCGATCAAGCCGGGCAGGTGGTCGTTTCCGTCACCACGACCACGGCCGACGAAGTTAAACTGGTCTATGCCGATGATGGCAAAGGCATTCCCGAGAGCGTGCTGCCCAAGATTTTCGACCCGTTTTTTACCACCAACCGGAGCGGCGGCGGCAGCGGTCTTGGCCTGAACATCGTCTATAACTTGGTAACCCAGCGGTTGCGGGGGCGGATTGAGGTTGCCAGCAGCCCGGGGCACGGCACCACCTTCACCGTGCATTTCCCCCGCGTAATGTGATAGGTCCCGGGCAAACCAAAGCCCCTCGGTGTTAAGCCGTCAAATCATCGGTCGCACATGAATTATCGTCACATTTATCATGCCGGCAATTTCGCCGATGTCGTTAAGCACGCGGTGCTGGCGTTGGTGCTGGAGCGGCTTGGGGCCAAGCCGCAGCCGTACTTTATGCTCGACACCCACGCCGGTGTTGGCCGCTATGATTTGGGCTCGGAACCGGCGGCACGCACCGGAGAGGCGGCCGACGGCATCGGGCGCATTGCCCAGGCAGCGCCGGGCACCGTTCCGGCGGCGCTGGCGGGCTACCTTGGGGTGGTCGCGGCACTGAACGGCGGCACCTTGGATCAGGGCGTCCGGTGGTATCCCGGCTCGCCTCGGTTGGCGCGGGGGCTGATGCGCCCGGGCGACAGGCTGGTGCTGGCCGAAGCACACCCCGACGATGCGCGGGCGCTGAAGCGGGAAATGGCGGGCGAACCGCAGGTTCAGGTTCATCATCGCTGCGGTTACGAGGCGCTCAAGGCTTTTTTGCCGCCGCCCGAGCGTCGCGGGCTGGTGCTGATCGACCCGCCATATGAAGCGGCCGACGAGGCCAGCCGGGCGGTGAGCGGGCTCGCGGCGGCTTATCGGCGGTGGCCGACCGGGGTGTTTTTACTGTGGTATCCGATCAAAGAGCGGGCCTGGGTCTGGCGGCTGCATGAAGCGCTGATCGAAACCGGCATTCGGCGCCAACTCGCGATTGAATTAACCGTCCACCCCGAGGACGATTGGCGGCGCCTTAATGGCTGTGGCATGATTGTAATCAATCCGCCCTGGCAGTTGGAGAACGCGCTTGCCGGGCTGTTCCCGTGGTTGCACGATACGCTTGGGGCGGGCGCTGGCGCTGGTCGTGTGGAGTGGTTGGTGCCTGAGGGCGAAAGAGAGGGCGGTCATGGCGGCAGTTAGCGTTCCCGAGTGTGGCTTGGAGCCGGGTTTGCGCTTTGCTTGTGTCCTCGATGGCCGGGGTGGTTCGGTCTATAAGAGTTGGTGCGAGGTTCAGGCGTGGCATCCGGGTGACGGCGTGCTGTGGGTTCACCTGGAGCGCGACGATCCCGCCACCGAGCGGTGGATCATGGAGGCCAGCGGCGTTGATCCGGTCATTGGCGAAGCGTTGTTGATCGAGGATTCCCGGCCACGTGTGGAGGGCAACGACGACGGCCTGTTGATCGTGTTGCGCGGGATCAGTCAAATTTCGGCGGGCCATGCGTCTCACCTTGGCGGCAACGTGGATTTGGTGCCGGTGCATCTCTGGATCGATGGTCACCGCTTGATCAGCCTGCGCGATAAAGATCACCAACTGGGGGCGCTGCGGGATATTCGCAACGCCAACGCGGTGGGTAAGGGACCGGCGCGGCCGGGCGATTTGTTGGTGCAGATCGCTGATAAGCTGGTCAAAGATCTGGAGCCGATGCTGGATGGCATGGACGACGAGGTGGATCAGTTAGAGGACGAGGTGTTGACCGTTGCCGCCAGCGAGTCGCGGGTCAGGATCAGCGATTTGCGCCGGCGGGCGATTCATTTGCGCCGGTATCTTGCGCCCCAGCGCGATGCCCTCAACCGGCTTCAGCGGGAAGAGTGCTCGTGGCTGACCGATCGCGATAAGGTGCGGCTGCGTGAGGTGATCGACAAGGTGGTGCGCTATATCGAGTATCTCGACTCGATCCGCGATCGCGCCATTATTCTGCACGAAGATCTCAGCTCGATTTTGAACGAGCGCATCGCCCGCACCTCCAACCGGCTGACCGGTCTTGCCGCACTGCTGTTGCCGCCGAGCCTGGTTGCGGGGTTGCTTGGGATGAATGTGGGTGGTCTGCCGGGAACCCAAGATCCGTGGGGCTTTTATATCGCGCTGATCTTTATGGCGGCGCTGTCGGTGGGCGTGGTGTGGATTCTGCGTCGTCTTCATTGGATGTATACCCCGACTCATTGGGTAGCCGAAAAAGCTTGCGTTTATAGCCGAAATGGATTCATGCTCCGACCATGATTCGTGGCGGCTTCTTGACACCGGAAGATAGGAAAGACCTTGTTG
>CAIZDL010000066.1 GCA_903931735.1 uncultured Rhodospirillales bacterium | reverse complement strand
TCCGCTACCGTAGCGAGCACGTCCCGGCCACGGAAGAGGAAGTCTATTCGGGCTGCTATGGCAAGGCCGTGCTGAATGCGTTCGCGTGGACCAACCCGCAGAACGGTGACGGCATCTCGTTCGGCATCCAGTTCTTTCAGAAGATCAAGGATGGCGACCGTTTGAGCGGCTCGGGCGGCGTGAATGCTGCGGAATGGATGGAGACCGTGCCAGACGAAGGCGAGGCTCCGGAAACAACGCGCGGCGGCGCTGGCGCTGGTGGCCTGTTTGGCATGTGACTTAACCGGCGCGGGGTGACCCGCGCCATCACTCTAGGAGGACATCATGGTCTTGCAAATAGTGTCTGTTGAAAACAACGCAGAACCTGAGTTTAAGTTGATTAGGCATCGAACCGAAATTCCCAACGACACCGCTGAATTTGCACTGTCGATGATAGCCTCATCGGCACTTCTAGCGGGAACGCCTGATGGAGAAACGTCGTCGGGACAGCTTAAAATCCGACAAATGAGCCGTGATGAACTTGTCACGCGGGCGTTTGATATTGCGGAATTAGCCTTCAGGGAAATGCGCGCACGCAATATGAACATCACGGTGCCACCGTTGGAAAAGTATTACATTGAGGATGAAGTTGAAGACACTTGGGTAGCTGAAGTCGACTATAAGGAGTTAACACCATGACTGACGGCGTGAACACAACTGATATGATGCGCATTCTCGACCGGATCGAGACACTGGAAAACGAGAAGAAAGAAATCGCCAACGACATCAAGGAAGTCTGGTCTGAGGCCAAGTCCAAGGGGTACACGAAAGAACTCCGCAAAGCGCACGCGATTCGGAAGATGAAAGAAGAAGACCGCGCGGTGCTGGGCACCTACGTTCAAGCTCTGGGGTTATTTGACTGATGAGCACTCAATTCTGGACCAAGGAAGACGAAGACAAACTGCGCGCCATGGCGTCAACAGAAATGCTTGTACGCGACATGGCTAAGGCGTTGGGTAAAGGACTCAGCCGCAACGCCATCATCGGAAAAGCGTGGCGTCTGAAATTGACACTTCGCAAGGTGACACCAAAGCCAAAGGTGACACCAACACCGAAACCTACAGGCAATCAGGTTTTTTTGCTGTCGCTGAACTCCAACATGTGCCGATTCCCTGTTGATGGTGACGGCGCCAAGACATTGTTTTGCGGCGATCCGACAGAAAGAGGCTCGTGGTGTCCGAATCATCGTAAGCGGGTTTTTTACCCTAAATCAGCGGTCAAACGCGGGGAGGAAGATGTCAAGCTTCGAAAGGAATCTAAGGGGTTTCTGCCCGACGCAAATAGCTTTCGCTTTGGTTCCGAAGCTGATTAAAAACAGGCACCTAAAATAGCTGTTTGACAAACACCGAATAACGTCTTACGTTACGTTTTAGAAGGACGACAAACAAGGGTGTCGCAATGAGCATTATCAACGAGCGTGAAAAGACTCACGGACCCTACAGAGATACGGCTGTTTGGAGTCAATCCCTGAAGGAGAAATTTCGCAACAGCCCGAATTGGAGCAAGTTGAACGAGCAGCAAAAAGAGGCGTTAGAGATGATCGCCTTGAAACTGTCGCGCTTGTTAAACGGGGACCCGAATTTTGCGGACCATCTTATCGACATTGGCGGGTATGTCGATCTCTACATCAGCAATATGAACCCTGCGCCATAATCATAAACACCGTCAACCATAGAGGGCACACCATGACTAATTTGCAGCAGGCAATGAAGGCCGTCGATATGGCGGAAGACGCAGAGAAAGTTCAGTTCCACGTCGGAGCAATCTCTTTCAATGTCGTCCTTGAAACGATGTTTGTGACGCAGGGACGCCATCGCCTGACCGGCGCCGACTACCGCCGCGCGGACATGATCCGCCGCGTTTTGCTCGACATGCCGGTCGCCAATGTAACTGATCTCACTAGTGCAGACATAGCGAACGGCGGCGAGGTGCCAATGACGCCGATCCTAGAAGCGATGGATCGCGCCATGGAAGAGGTTGTGGCCGCGCAGCAGGCCGCCCAGTGACGATCAGACCGGGCGGCTCACGGGCCGCCCCATCGGATTGTTATTGAGGCGAAGAAATGAGCGACATCTATGTTGGCTTCATATCAGGCGCAGTCTGCATGGCCGTAGTGTGGCTCTATCTCTCTGTTTAAGGACCCCCGCCCATGACCGACGTAGATGAATTGGTACGGTGCATCACCGCACTGCTTGCTCTGAATGAGCGGAATGTTCTCGTTCCTCACGGAGTACCCGGCCTAGCAAGGGATTGTCTCAAATCAGCCG
>CAIZDL010000065.1 GCA_903931735.1 uncultured Rhodospirillales bacterium | reverse complement strand
TTGCCGGGTCGATGACCTCTTCCGAAGACCGGGCGGAAACCACCGCCGACGACGAAGAAGACCGGGATGGCGAGGGCGGGGACCCCGGCTGTGCCGACGAAACCCAGCCCTCAGGCCCCCAACGCCGTCAGGTCGGCCCCCGGGCGGGGGAGCAGGAGCGCGACCCTTACCGCGTCTACACCACCGACTTTGATCAGGAAATCGCGGCGGCCGAATTGTGCGACGCGGAGGAATTGTCGCGGTTGCGGGCGATGCTCGATAACCAACTCGCCAATCTTCATGGCGTCATCGCCCGGCTCGCCAACCGCTTGCAGCGGCGACTGATGGCCCAACAGCAGCGGGCCTGGGATTTTGACCTCGAAGAGGGCATTCTCGATGCTGGCCGTTTGGCGCGGGTTGTGGTTAACCCCCTGGTGCCCTTATCATTTAAGCTTGAACGCGACACCGATTTTCGCGATACGGTGGTCACGCTCCTGATCGACAATTCCGGCTCGATGCGCGGACGGCCGATCACCATCGCCGCCCTCAGTGTCGATATTCTGGCGCGCACGCTGGAACGCTGCGGGGTTAAGGTTGAAATTCTCGGCTTTACCACCAAAGGCTGGAAGGGTGGCGAGGCGCGCACGCGCTGGCTTGCCGCCGGCAAACGTCCGCCCGGGCCGGGGCGACTCAACGATCTGCGCCACATCATATACAAAGCCGCCGATGCGCCCTGGCGCCGGACTCGCAAAAATCTCGGCCTGATGCTGCGCGAAGGCATCCTCAAAGAGAATATCGACGGGGAGGCTCTGCTGTGGGCCTACAACCGCCTTTTGGCCCGACCCGAGCAACGACGCATTTTGATGGTGATTTCCGATGGCGCGCCGGTGGACGACTCGACCCTATCGGTCAACCCAGGCGACTATCTGGAGCGACATTTGCGCCGGGTGATCGAAGACATTGAAACCCGGTCGCCGGTCGAACTGCTGGCAATCGGCATCGGGCACGACGTTACCCGCTATTATCGGCGCGCCGTCACCATCAACGATGTGGACCAGCTCGGCGGCGCCATGGTGGAAAAACTGGCCGAATTATTCGAAGAAGACCAGCGTCCACAGCGGGACCGCGCCAGCCGCGCCAACCGGACGGGACGCCGGATGGCATAACGACTCGGGAGGGAACCGGTCTATTGCAGCGACCGAACCATATCGTCAAAAGCCCGGGAAAAGCCGTTGAGGGTAAAATCGATGTCACGGCGCCCGGCCCGAACGAAATTAAGGCGGGCCAGAATGGTTTGGCCGTTTTTAAACTGATCCAACAGGCGTGACCCCACAAAATTTGGGAACATGCACATGGCGATCGTGGCAATCTGGGTCTCAACGCGGGGCTGGCGATCGACCCGCAAAGCGCAGTTCTGAACCAAACCCTGGCTCGATGTCAGGAACAAGTGATAATCGTTGCCCGTCGGAATCACGCTAAGCGCGATATAACCCGAGCTTTGACCATCTTCAACCACCCGGTAGATCAATAGCCGACAGGTTTTAAGATCGGTCATGCGATCAATATCGCAACTGGAGGTCCAGATACCTTCAGCCCCGAAGTCGGGAGGGCTTTTCACATCGGCAGCGCGGACGGGAGGGCTTATGAGAACAGCCAGGAACGCCGCGAATACGGCAAAAAAAGCGGTCCAACGTATCATTTGATTTTATCCCTTAGCTTAATCCACAAATCCCCGACGTCGATATCGACGCACAATTTGATCGCCAAGTCTAAGGATTATGATCATCATCCGCAAGGGGCAAGCAGGCCCAGCCCCCCGAGCTTATAGAGTGGCGGCTTGAAAGCGGAGAGGCTCTAGAGCGGGCCACCTTACCAAAGATGTTGACAGGGCTTTTCTGAGCGCTATAACCACCACTCCCGTGAGCGGGCCGAACCGGGTCGCCGCGCGTTTACTTTTGAACGGCAGTAACGACGATGTTTGCAGTGATTCGGACCGGCGGCAAGCAATACAAGGTCGCCAGCGGTGACATTATCCGCGTCGAGCGGCTCGTCACCGAGGCAGGCGCCACCATCGAGCTTGATGAAGTGCTGATGGTCGGCGACGGTGGCGATATTTCAGTGGGTACACCCCTGGTGGCGCGCGCGAGCGTGACGGCCGAGGTGGTGGCGCAAGCCCGTGGCCCCAAGATTATCGTCTTCAAAAAGAAGCGCCGTCAAAATTATCGGCGCAAGAACGGTCATCGCCAGGATCTAACGATTTTGCGGATCACCGGTATCAATCAGGGGTAAGGTGCCATGGCACATAAAAAGGCAGGCGGCAGTTCACGCAACGGCCGCGATACCGCCGGGCGTCGCCTGGGCGTGAAGCGTTTTGGCGGCGAGGTCATCCCCGCCGGCAATATTATTGTGCGGCAGCGGGGCACCAAGTTCCACCCCGGAAAGAATGTCGGCATCGGTGTCGATCATACGTTGTTCGCACTGATCCACGGCGCCGTGGCCTTCCACGAAGGCAAAGGCGGCCGTACTTATGTTTCCGTCGTGCCGCAGGTTCAGGCCGTAGCCGCCGATTGATCATACCGGACCCCGGGGCTCTTGTGGCTCCGGGATTTCCCCCCATATCTCATCCGTGCCAGCGAACCGCCGGCTTGCGCCGATTTGTTTTATCTCTTCGGCATAGAGCCCCGACCCCATGAAATTCCTCGATCAAGCTAAGGTTTACTTACGCAGCGGCGATGGTGGTCCCGGATGCGTCAGTTTTCGGCGTGAAAAGTACATCGAGTTCGGTGGTCCCGATGGTGGCGACGGCGGGCGCGGTGGCGACATTGTTGTCGAGGCGGTCAATGGCCTCAACACCCTGATCGATTACCGCTATCAACAACACTTCAAGGCAATGCGCGGTGGCCACGGCTCGGGACGGAGCCGCTCCGGCGGGCGTGGCGACGACATTACGCTGCGCGTGCCCGTTGGCACCCAGGTTCTTGACGACGATCAGGAAACCGTGCTGGCCGATATGACCGAGACCGGACAGCGGGTGGTGCTGCTCAAGGGCGGCGACGGCGGCTTTGGCAACCAGCACTTCAAGAGTTCGACCAACCGCGCTCCCCGTCAGTCCGGCCCCGGCTGGCCGGGGGAAGAGCGCTGGGTTTGGCTGCGACTGAAACTGATCGCCGATGCCGGCTTGGTCGGCCTGCCCAACGCCGGGAAATCGACCTTCCTTTCCGTGGTGTCGCGGGCGCGACCAAAGATTGCCGATTATCCGTTCACGACCCTGGCGCCCCACCTCGGGGTGGTGACCCTGGGCGAGCATGACCTTGTAATCGCTGACATTCCCGGCCTGATCGAGGGTGCTCACGAGGGGCACGGGTTGGGCGACCGCTTTCTTGGCCATGTCGAACGCACGCGGGTCTTGCTCCACTTGGTCGACGGCACCGGCGATGATGTGGTCGCCGCTTATCAGATTGTTCGAGGCGAGCTGAATGCCTATGGGCACGGCCTCGTTGAAAAGTTTGAAATCATCGGCCTGAATAAGTGCGACGCGCTCAGCCCCGAAGAGATCGCGGAAAAGGCGGCGGCGCTGGCCCAGGCGACGGGACAGCCAGTGATGACGCTTTCGGGCGCGACCCGTCAGGGGGTAGAGCCGGTATTGTACGCGCTGATTGACCGCATAAAGCAAGCCCGCGAGGCGGCGGCGGGCGACGATGCCTGAAACGCCGACACCAACGCCGAGCCTTTGCAGCGCCAAACGGTTGATCGTCAAAATCGGCTCGTCACTCTTGGTGGACAGCCACAGCCACAAAATTCGCCGGAACTGGCTCGACGCCATGGCCGATGATGTCGCGGCCTGTAAAAAGCGCGGCCAGGAGGTGGTGATCGTCACCTCGGGCGCGGTGGCGGTCGGACGCGAGCACCTTGGGCTCACCGGGCGGGTGCTGCGGCTGGAAGAAAAGCAAGCGGCGGCGGCGACCGGCCAAATCCGCCTCGCCCACGCCTATCAGGAGACCCTCGCCCGCCACGAAATCACGGTGGCGCAAGTCCTGTTGACGCTGGACGACACCGAGGCGCGGCGGCGCCACCTCAACGCCCGCGCGACCATTGAAACCCTGCTCCGGCTCGGCGCCGTCCCGGTGATCAACGAAAACGACACCGTAGGCACCAGCGAAATCCGCTTTGGCGACAACGACCGGTTGGCGGCGCGGGTGGCGCAGATGATCAGCGCCGATACCCTGGTGTTGCTATCGGACATTGACGGCCTCTACACCGCCGACCCGCGCAAAGACGAGGGCGCAACGCTGATTCCCGAGGTGCGGACGCTAACGGCGGAGATCGAAGCGGTTGCGGGCGAGCCTGGCGCCGGTTATGGCACCGGCGGCATGGTCACCAAAATTGCGGCGGCGCGGATTGCCATGGCGGCGGGATGCCGAATGGTGATCGCCAAGGGCAAGCGCCTGCACGCCCTCGCGGCGTTGGATCGGCCCGCCGCCGAGGGTGGCGCCCTCTGCACTTGGTTCTTGCCCTCCGCCGAGCCGCTAACCGCCCGCAAACGATGGATTGCCGGGCATCTTAATGTCTGCGGCGCGCTGGTGGTCGATGATGGCGCGTTATCTGCGCTCGGACGGGGCAAGAGCCTGCTGCCCGCAGGCGTGGTCGCCGTGGACGGAATGTTTTCGCGCGGGGACCCGATCGCGGTGCGCGACCGCCAGGGACACGAGATCGCGCGCGGGCTTTCGGCCTACGCCTCCGAGGATGCCCAACGCATCGCCGGACGGCGAACCACCGAAATCGAGGCAATCCTCGGGTATCGCGGCCGTGATGAAATGATCCACCGCGACGACCTAGTGCTCACTTAAACTTGGCGCTCACTTAAACTTGGCGCTCACTTAAATTCAGCGCCCGGCAAAAGACACTCCCCCGCGAGGCGGGGGAGTGAAACCACGATTATCTTTTGGCGATGTTCAGGTTTTTCATGACCTGAACCTGACTGTTTTGCTCGGCGAGCTGGTACTTGATAACATCGGTCTGGCTGATCAGGCCGGCGATCTGGTCCGTCTCGTCAAGAATCGGGATGTGGCGAACGGCGAAGCGCGCCATCTGCTCCATCACTTCCTCGATCGTGTTGCTGGAGCGGCTGATCCGGACCGATTTGGTCATGATGTCTTGAACCCGCATCGACA
Source organism: uncultured Rhodospirillales bacterium (assembly GCA_903931735.1). Taxonomy (GTDB): domain Bacteria; phylum Pseudomonadota; class Alphaproteobacteria; order Azospirillales; family Azospirillaceae; genus BOG-933. The sequence continues at coordinate 74,486 of CAIZDL010000065.1, read as the reverse complement.
ATCCCTTAGCTCCGAGTTCGCCAAGGATGCGGATAATGTCGCGCTCCGAGAGAATGCCGACCATCTTGCCAGCCGAATCGACCACCGGAAGGGCGCCGAACTTGCCGTCGCGCAAAGCCTTCGCCGCAGCATCGATTCCGGCGCTGTCCCGGACTGTGACGACTTTTGCCCCTTTGGCTTTGAGGACGTCGGATACGTACATCAGAATGCTCCTTGTTGAGTCTGAGACCGTTGGTTTCTTGACCGTTGGTGGATCGGGAAATCTAACCGAGAGACTGCCATAAAACCCAAGTGCCGACACCGAGTAAAGCCCTTCCTGCGACGGGTGGTCGCGGTTGGGCGCAATTGCCATCCTTTTTCGCCCGGCACCGGTCTCGCTCCTTGAGTCTGGCCGCCGGGCGGAGCACTTTGGCGGACCCGAGCTTTCATTTTCCGGAAATTCTCATGACCGTTCCGATGTCGCCCCCCGCCCGAATAGCCATGATCGACGTTGCGCGCGGCGGCGCGATTGCGGCCATGATACTTTATCATATCTGCTGGGACCTGAATTTTTATGGACTCGCCCGCTTCGATCTTCTGGGCGATACCCTGTGGCTGGTGCTGCGCGACGCCATCCTCGGCACATTTTTGGTGTTGGTCGGGGTGGGGCTGAGCATGGCCACCCGAAACGGCATTCACTGGCCCCGGGTTACGAGTCGGGTGCTGGTGATCGCGGGCGGGGCGCTGGCGGTAAGCCTTGCGAGTTGGTGGTTCTCGCCTGAGAGGATGATCACTTTTGGCGTTCTCCACCATATCGCGCTCGCCTCGGTCGTCGGGCTGGCGTTTCTCGGTGTGCCGACCTGGGCGGTTATGGTGGCGGCGGTGGCTTGCCTTGGCGCGCCAACGCTGCTGGCTGGCCCCACCTTCGACCGCGACTGGCTGCAATGGCTCGGACTGATGAGTTACACCCCCCAAACCAACGATTATGTGCCGTTATTGCCATGGTTTGGGCCGGTGCTGGCAGGAATCGCCCTCGGGCGCGGGCTGGATGCCGTCCCGCGTCTCACCGGGTGGCAGCCTGCGGCGACACCAATACTGGCGCTGGGCTGGGCCGGGCGCCACAGCCTGGCAATCTACCTCACCCACCAACCGCTTCTCATCGGGGCGCTATGGCTGGGACTCGCGGTGTTTGGGGCCATGACCCCCGGCGTTGCCCCGATACCGGTGCCAGGACCGGCGGCGCCCCCCGGAGCCGCGGTGCGGTTCCAGGGCGAATGCCGAACCGTCTGTGAAAAAGCCGGCGCCTCCGCCAACCAGTGCCAAGCCTATTGCCGCTGCGTCGATGCCGGCCTTGCAGAAAACGGGCTATGGCTGCCCTTCCTCAACGACCGGCTCGACGCCGCCAGCCAGCGCCGCGTAATGGGCATCGTACAAACCTGCGCCACACGCCGCGTGGACCCCTAGAGCGGGCAGCTATTCCGCATTCGTTAAATTGCACGGTAAAAGTCCGGGTTTCCAAAGGCCGCCGGCCTTTGGTCGCCGAAGGCAATTTGAAAATTTTGTAGGGGCTTTGCCCCTCCGACCCCACCAAAGGCCGCGGGCCTTTGGAAACCGTTAACCCAGCACGTTAACTGACGCGCTCCACTAAAGCTTTGCCAGTTAGAGCTTGGATTGTGCCACGGTAAAGACCTCGAGGCCGCCCACACAAATCATCTCGACAGCAACATAGAGAATAACCGAGAGGCCGACATACGCAATCCAGGGCCAGCGCTTAAACAGCGGCGCGATAATTGTCGCCGCAATTCCCATCAACGCGACCGAGGCCACCAACCCGACCACCAGCGCCAACGGATGCTCACGAGCGGCACCAGCCACCGCCAGCACATTATCGAGGGACATGGAAACATCGGCGATCAGGATTTGGCCGATAGCCGCGCGAATCGACTTAGAGGCTCCCGCGTCTTCGTCGTCGGTGCCCTCAAGATCACCCGGAGCGCGGTGGTGTCGCCGTTGCGCTTCCCGGGTCTCGCGGTAAAGCTTGCCGCACACCCACAGCAGCAACAAACCACCGGCCAAGGTCAACCCCACGACCGCCAACAACTGGACGGTCACCAGCGAAAGAAGCACCCGGAGCACCACTGCGGCGACAACACCCCAGAAGATGACCTTGGCTCGGCGCGAAGCCTCAACCTGAGCTGCCGCCATGCCGACAACGATCGCGTTATCGCCTGCAAGGACGAGATCGATCAATATGACCTGGACGAGAGCAACAAGCTCAGGCATTAAGGAGTCGAGCGCGGGAATTATAGCACCTATTCTTAATCGTCAGAGAATTTAAGCGGCGGGACGCGCAAGGTCACCGAGCTTATTCAACAAATAGTCAATGTCGGCATCATCGAGAGCTTCATATTGGGTAAGAATGCGCTCGATCAACCGGCTGCTGTGGCGCTCAAGATCGCGCTCCTCCCCATCGAAGGGGGTCTCGTCGGCAACGCTGACGGCAATCCGCACCACCGACAACTGAGACGGCGGCAAGCCGGCTTTTTCATACAGCGACTTCATGCCGAGTTTGCCACCATCGTGAATCAGCACCCGGGCATTCAGCAACGGCACCTTGGCAAGATAGGACATCGCGACTTCAAAAAAGGTCATGTCGCCGGTGCACAGCGAGCGAATCAGCAACGACGGCGTTAATCGACCGCCACGCGCAAGCTGCTCTACCAACCGCTCCACCGCCGCTTCATCGGATTCGCCGGTCAACAGGCTAACGGTGGCGCGCTCGCGGCTTTTGAGCACCAACTCCTGGGCCACCCCGGCGGGCAACTCGTGGTTGGCCACCAAATAAGCCTGAAGGCTCTCGGAAACCTTGGTTACCAGCCGCTCGGCCACGGTGAGCGGCAAGGTGGAGCGCTTGACCAACGGCTCTTGCACCAGAGCACTGTCGCCAAAGCGATCGATCACGCGGTTGAGGCGAGCCTCGTCGAGCTTTGCCCCCTCGTTGCCCACCAACACCGCGACCGCGCTCTCGTCGGCAAGGGTAATCAGCGCGTCGGCCAAGTCTTCAGAGACCTCGGGACGGCCGGCAATCGCCGATTGCTTGGTCGCCGACCCGCCCCGCACGATTTCGATCAGGTCGCTTTCACTCAACACCGTCGAGACCGACAGAATCGGCAACGCGACCGCCTCGACATCTTTTGCCATGGCAACAGCGATATCGCGCGGCAGGTTCGGCGAGGCCTTGAGATTGTCGGCCAAAGACTGACGAACGCGGACCACCGCGTCCCTGGTCATAATCCGGATAATATCCTCGGCCAGCTTGCGCTCGGCGGCGCTAAGCTGCGTCTGGTCGAACTGCCGGGCGACCTTCCCAGCCAACGCCGCGCGGTGGTCGGGTGACGGGTCCGAAAGCAGCTTGGCAACGTCGTCTTTGGTCAGGTTATCGGTCATGCTTTCGCCATTGTAGGCCAATCCGATGCCAGAAGCCAGTCTGTGGATGATGCAATATTCATCTTATACCTGCCAACAACGAGCCTACCAGTTAGGGAAACGCGCAAAGCGGGTCAAGGGCTATTCGGCTGGAGCGGGAAAATTGTTGGCGTCCTGTTCGGCAGCACTGGCGGCGGGCCTTGCCGGGGCCCCACTTTGGGCCAAGGATTGCTCGATCAGGGTGAGTTGCTCTTCCACCGAAATCGCAACCAAAGAGGTCACCTCGAGGGCGCGGTCTTCGAGGGTATCGGTGTTGGGATCGGCGCAGGTCCACGCCGCCACCGCCCGGTCGCGTTCGGCGAGCAAGGCGATAATCTGCGGCCGAAACAGCCGCAGCACCGCACCAACCCAGCGATTGACCGGCCAAGAGGGTTGCGCGTGCCCAATGCTGAACCGATCGAGCATGGCCGAAACCTCGCTGGCTGGCCGCCACGTCTCATCGGTAACCCAACGGTTGGTAGTAAACAGCCGCACCGCCCGCCCCTGCTCGGAAACACCAATCGCGATCAGGTGGCAAACGACATCGATGCTCTCCTCAACCGCCATGGCCGGGCCACGCAAAAACGTATGAAAATGCCCAAGCTCACCAAAGGGCCGCTCCAACTCGGGGTGGAGGTGAAAATAATATTGCGCATGGTGCCGGGTATCGTAAACGTCGCCGGGGGGATAATGGGTCCAGAGCACCAGCTTGGGGGCGGCCTGGGTAACCTCGCTGATGACCGTATCCCCCGTCTGGCCCAAAATCCGCTCCCACGTCCGCACATCGCGTCCGGCCTCGGCCATCGCCTCCAACGTCTGGCGCGGTAACGAGAAGATGGCGGCGGCAACCGACATGAAAAGCCACTCCCGAAGAGATGAACAGGCTTACTTGGGCTTTTCAGGCTGCGCCTTACTGCCGGTGAAAAGAAACTCCATCGGCCCTTTTTCGATCTGCCCGCTAACCCGCGACAAGCTGGTGGTCAGATCGCGCATTTCCGAAATCAACAGCGACAATTCGTAAAGGCCAACGCTGGTGAAATCACGCACCGGCACCCGGTTTTCCTTGATAGCGCCGGCGGTCTGGTCGGAAAGCCCGCGCAACGACTGGGACAGCTCGCGCGCTTCCGCCGAAGTTTTGACCATTTCGGTCATCACCACGCCAGTATGGGTGTTGATACTGTCGAGCACGGTCTGGAGCTTGCCAAGCAGAGTGGTGACGCCGCTGGCAATGGTGTCGGTGTGCAGCCGCACGTCGGTCATCAGGCCATCGAGATGGGTGGCCGTGGTCTTAACCAGCGTCATGGCCTCGCCAACATCGTGGGCCGAGGCGGCGAGATCGGCGCTCATTTTGTGGAGATTGTCGAGGGACTCGGTGATTCGCTGTTCGTTTTCCGGGCTGAGCAGGCGGGTCAGCCGGTCGCCGATTTCGACCAATTGGTGAGCAAGGTGGGGCGCGGTTTCAAACACCTCGGCCAAGCCCGAGGCTTTGGACCGGATTATCGGAACCTCATCCTCCGTGCGGGCCAACGCCGGGGCGTCTTTGCTGCCGCCGGTGATCTGGATATAGGCGTTGCCGGTCAGGCCCGACATTTCCAGCGAGGCCACGGCATCGGTTTTGATCGGCGTTGACGCATCGATGGCGATTTTGATCTGAACCCGCTCAACGTTGGCGGGATCGATGCGCATTTCCGATACGGTGCCAACCAAAATGCCGCGATACCGCACGGCGCTGCCTTCTTTCAGGCCGGTCACCGAGCCGTCGAAGTAAATATAGTAGGGGGGGCGCTTGTCCCCCAGCTCGACCTTGGCGATCCAGAGCGTGAAGCCGACCAGCGCCGCCCCCAGGACCAGCACAAAAATACCGACGAAAAAATGATGGGCGCGGGCTTCCATGGTCTCAGGCTCCGGTGCGCAGGGCGGCCCGGCCGCGCGGCCCGCCGAAATAGTCTCTGATCCAGCGATCGGGCTGTTGTTGCAGACTGGTCAAGGTTCCCACCAGAAGCTTGCGGCCATTCAGCACGGCGATGCGATCGCAGATCGCGGCCAAACTGTCGATGTCATGGGTTACCATGAACACCGTCAGTCCCAAACCATGTTTTAACGACCCGATCAGTTGATCGAAGGCGGCGGCACCGATCGGGTCGAGGCCGGCGGTCGGCTCGTCGAGCAGCAAAATTTCAGGGTCGAGGGCCAGCGCCCGCGCGAGCCCGGCGCGCTTGCGCATTCCGCCTGAAAGCTGGGAGGGGTATTTGAGCGCGGCATCGGCCGGCAAACCGACCATGGCGATCTTGACCCGCGCCACCTCCTCGATCATGGCCGGCGACAAATCGGTGTGCTCGACCAGCGGCACCGCCACATTTTGGCCGACGGTGAGCGAGCTGAACAGCGCGCCATCCTGAAACAACACGCCATACCGGGCCTGAAGCGCAATGCGCCGAGCTTCGGAAAGGGCGCCAATGTCGTGGCCCAACACCTCGATGCGTCCGGCCGAGGGATGCACCAACCCAACCACCGCCTTCAGCAACACGGATTTGCCCGAGCCGGAAGCCCCGACAACCCCCAGCACCTCGCCCCGATAAACATCGAGATCGACACCATCGTGAACAAGGTGCCCGCCAAACCGGGTCACCAATCCCCGAATGCGCATTACGGTGTCGGGTGTGGGCGTGGTCATGCACAGGTGTCCGTCGAATCAAATATGAATTATCTGGAAGACCACCGAGAAAAAGGCGTTGAGCACGATCACCAGAAAGATCGACTCGACCACCGATTTGGTCGTGCGCAGCCCCACGCTTTCCGCACTGCCCGAAACCAGCAACCCCTCGTAGCACCCGACCATGCCGATCACCAGCGCGAACACCGGAGCCTTGATCATCGCCACCGTGGCGTCCCAAAAATCGATGGGGATTCGCATTTGGTTCACGAACTGATAAAAGTTTATATCGAGAAGGATATAGCTCATCGTCGCCCCGCCGAGCAAAGCGATCATATTGGCAAAAAAGGTCAGCAGCGGCATCACCAGCATCAAGGCCAAAATTCGCGGCACCACCAGCATTTCAATCGGATCGAGGCCGATTGTGCGCATGGCGTCGATTTCCTGATTAACCTTCATGGTGCCGATTTGGGCGGTAAAGGCCGAGCCCGAGCGACCGGCAACAATGATCGCGGTGATCAGAATCCCGATTTCGCGCAAAATCGAGAGGGCCAGCAGGTTAACCACGTAAATCTCGGCGGCCAGCCGGCGTAGCTGCTCCGCCCCCTGATAGGCCAGCACCACCCCGATCAAAAACGATAACAATCCCAAAATGGGCAGGCAGCGCAAGCCGGTGTGGTCCATATGGTAAATGAGAGCCGTAAAGCGCAGGCGCTTGGGGTGGATCAACACCCGCACCATGGTCGTAATCACCAGCCCGAAATATGAAATCAACTCCACGGAATCGCTGAGCGCCCGCAGGCTGCCCCGGCCGGCATTCTCGATGGCGTCCATGATCGGTCGCCGCTTGGGCGGAACCACCCGCTCGCTATCGGCGGCGCGCCACACCGCCTCGATCAACGCAATGTGCTCGGGCCGGACATTGACAATCATCACCGCCAGCCCCTCGGCCGTCATCCGGTCGCGAAATTGGCGCATGAGCAAGGCGCCCACGGTGTCGAGAGCATCGAGCCGGGAGAGGTCGAGCCGAACCCGGGTGGTGCGGTCGGATTTGGGCTGGACCCCGTTCAGCATGGCGGTCAACGGCGTTGCCGCGGCCAAAGTCCAGCCGCCGCTCGCCGCCAGCACCAGGGTGCCACTGTCGCTCACCGATGTCAGCCAGTCTTGGTCCGCAGTCATAGAGGCTCCGCTCGGGGTCGGCATGGGTCAGGCCCAGAAAATCGAATAAATGAGGCCGGGTCAACCGCTTCCCGCGTTGTCCCCCTGTGCCGGGGTGAGATAAGGTGGCAATATTGCGGCTGCGAAGCTTCGGGGGGCCAGAATGACCGGAATCACAGGCGACAATCCGTCCGGACAATGGCAATTCTGGATCGATCGGGGCGGCACCTTCACCGACGTGGTGGGACGCCAGCCCGATGGCCGGGTGGTGACCTGCAAGTTACTCTCCGATAATCCCGAGCGCTACACCGACGCAGCAGTGGCCGGCATCCGCCACCTGCTGAAGCTGGAAGATTGGCAGCCGATCCCCGAGCTCATGATCGCGTCGATCAAAATGGGCACCACCGTTGCCACCAATGCCCTCCTGGAGCGCACGGGCGAGCCGACGGTGCTGGTCATCACCAAGGGCTTTGGCCAGCAATTGCGCATTGGCTACCAGAACCGGCCCGATATTTTCGCACGCCAAATCGTGTTGCCCCAGCCGCTCTATGGCTGGGTGGTCGAGGTGCCGGAGCGGCTGCGGGCCGATGGCAGCGTTGAAACCCCGCTGGATCTGGCCGCCGCCAGAGTCGGGTTGCAGGAAGCCTATACCGAGGGGTTCCGGGCGGCGGCGGTGGTGTTTATGCACGGCTATCGCAACCCGGTTCACGAACGGCAAGTGGCGGCGCTGGCCCGCGCGGTTGGATACACTCAGGTTTCGGTCAGTCATAAGGTCAGCCCGCTCATGAAGCTGGTTGGGCGGGGCGATACCACGGTGGTCGACGCCTACCTCACGCCCGGCCTGCGCCGTTATGTCGAGCGGGTGGAGCGGGAGTTGCCGGGCGGCCGGCTGATGTTCATGCAGTCCAACGGCGGTCTCACCTCGGCCAAATCCTTCGAGGGCAAAGACGCGGTGCTGTCGGGGCCGGCGGGCGGGGTGGTGGGCGCCGTCCGCACCGCACGCATGGCCGGGTTTGACCAAGTGATCGCCTTCGACATGGGGGGCACCTCGACCGACGTTTCCCACTACGCCGGCGAGTTTGAACGGAGCTTTGAAACCCAGGTCGCCGGGGTGCGGCTGCGGGCGCCCATGCTGCACATCCATACTGTGGCGGCCGGCGGCGGCTCGATTTGCACCTTTGATGGCGCGCGCTTCCGGGTTGGGCCGGACTCGGCGGGGGCCAACCCCGGCCCGGCCTGTTACCGGCGCGGCGGCCCGCTCACGGTAACCGACTGCAACGTTATGGTCGGCAAGCTTCAGCCCGAGCTGTTTCCCGCCGTGTTTGGCCCCGATGGCACCTTGCCGCTCGACGCGGACGCGGTTGCGGCACGCTTCCAAGCCATGGCCGACGATGTTTTGCGCAAAACCGGCATCCAACGGTCGGCAGCCGAAATCGCCGAGGGGTTTCTCAAAGTTGCGGTCGAGAACATGGCCGCCGCCATCAAGAAAGTCTCGATTCAGCGGGGCCACGATATTTCCGATTATACGCTGGTGAGCTTTGGCGGCGCCGGGGGCCAACACGCCTGCCTGGTCGCCGATGCCCTCGGTATGAAGCGGGTCTTCATCCACCCTCACGCCGGGGTGCTCTCCGCTTATGGCATTGGTCTTGCCGACACCGTGGTTATTCGCGAGCGGGCGGTGGAAGCGCGGCTGAAACCCGAGCTGATGGACCCGCTGAACGATCTGCTCGGCGCGCTGGAAGACGACGGCCGGGCCGAACTGGCTCGCCAAGGGGTGCAAGACGCTCAAATCGTGGTGCGACGGCTCGCCCACATTAAATACGACGGCACCGACACCGCGCTGGCCGTCGATGTCGACGAGGAGGGCGGACTTACCCGCCAATTTGAGGCCGCTCACCAAAAACGCTTTGGCTTTGTGATTGCCGGCAAGGAGTTGCTGGTCGAAGCGGTTTCTGTCGAAGTAACCGGACGAACCGACATTCCCGAGGACCCGGTGGCTGAAGGCGGGGGCCGGCCGGGCTTGCCGTTGCCACGCCGCCTCACCAGCGTTGCCGCCGTCTTTGCTGGCAAGCGCGTCCATGTGCCGGTCTTTGATCGGGAAACCTTGCGGCCAGGCAATCGGATGCTTGGGCCGGCGATCATCCGCGAGGCCAACGCCACCACGATCATCGAACCCGGCTGGATGGCCGATGTCACACCGCGCGATCATCTGGTGCTGAGCCGCAACGAGGCCCTGTTACCAAAGATCGGGTTGGTTGACGGTGTTGATCCGGTGATGCTTGAAGTCTTCAACAACCTTTTCATGTCCATCGCCGAGCAGATGGGCTTCACCCTCGAAAAAACCGCCTATTCGATCAACATCAAAGAGCGGCTCGATTTTTCCTGCGCGGTGTTCGATGGCACCGGCGACCTGATCGCCAATGCGCCCCACATGCCGGTGCATCTGGGCTCGATGGGCTGGTCGGTGCGCGAGGTGCTGGATCGGGTGGGCACGAGCATGAAGCCCGGCGATGTCTTCATGCTGAACGACCCGTATCATGGCGGCACGCATCTGCCCGATATCACGGTGGTCACGCCGGTGTTTGCCGAGCGCGGCGGCGAGCTGTTGTTTTTTGTCGCCTCACGCGGGCATCACGCCGACATTGGCGGCATCACCCCCGGCTCGATGCCCCCCGGCAGCCGGCGCATTGAAGATGAAGGCATCCTGATCGACGTTGCGCCGCTGGTGCTGGGCGGGCGCTTTTTAGAAACCGAGGTGACCGCGCTGTTGACCGCCAGCCCCCACCCGGTGCGCAATCTCCCCCAAAATCTCGGCGACCTGAAAGCCCAAATCGCCGCCAACGAAAAGGGCGTGGGAGAACTGCGACGGGTGGTCGCCCACTATGGGCTGGAGACTGTACGCGCGTACATGGGGCACGTACAGACCAACGCCGAGGAACAAGTCCGCCAAGTTCTCGATACCCTGGAGGATGGCAAATTCGCGGTCGAGCTGGACAACGGCTCACGCATCCAGGTCAAGGTCAGCATCGACCGCGAGAAGCGTACGGCAACGGTGGATTTTACCGGCACCAGCCCCCAACAAGACAATAATTTCAATGCGCCGCTGGCGGTGACCCGGGCGGCAGTGCTGTACGTGTTCCGTACGTTGGTCGGTTCCGACATTCCGCTCAACGAGGGCTGCCTCAAGCCGTTATCGTTAATCGTGCCCAAAGGGAGTATGCTGTCTCCGGTGTATCCGGCGGCGGTGGTGGCGGGCAATGTCGAGACCTCCCAGTGCATCACCGATTGCCTTTATGGCGCGCTGGGGGCGCTGGCCTCGGCTCAGGGCACCATGAACAACGTCACCTTCGGCAATGAGCGCTTCCAATACTATGAAACAGTGTGCGGTGGCTCGGGGGCCGGCTATACCTTCGACGGCACCAGTGCTGTTCATACCCACATGACCAACTCGCGCCTGACCGACCCCGAGGTGCTGGAATGGCGCTATCCGGTCCTGGTGGAAGCCTTCCGAATCCGCAACGGATCGGGCGGGCTGGGGCGCTTTCATGGCGGCGACGGCACGGTGCGGCGGCTACGCTTTTTGGAGCCGATGAGCCTCGCGCTGCTGGCTAACCGTCATCGGGTGCCGCCGTTCGGGCTCAATGGCGGCTACCCCGGCAAGCCGGGCGTGGCTTGGATTTGGCGGGCCGGCGGTGGTCGCTCTTGGCTGCGCTCCACCGATAGCACCGAGGTGTCGACGGGCGATGTTTTTGTCATTAAAACCCCCGGTGGTGGTGGCTACGGCCCGCCCGAGGGGGAGCCGCCCGGACCGCCGCCCAGCGCGACCTTCGAAGAGCCGGATCTCTGGTCCGCGTTCCGGGCCGAAGATGTTGTGAAGGCGGCGGTGAAGGCGCCAACGCCACGACCAACGCCAACACCCCCCAGCATCGGGAATGAGAGTGAGAGTGAGAACCGATGAAACGGGTAACTCTTGACGACGGTGAAGTGCTTGAGGTGTTGGTGCGCGGTCACGGCCCGCCGGTCGTGCTTTTGCATGGCTGGGCTGCGGATTACAGCAACTGGCAACGGCTGATCGATGATCTGGTCCCGAGCCACACCGTTTATGCTTGGACCGCGCGCGGGCATGGCGCGCCCCGGCCCCGGGCCGGCGGGGGCTGCGATGCCCCGGTGGTTGCGCGCATGGCCCGCGATCTTGCGGCGATCATTACCAAATTTAACCTGAAGCGGCCCACGCTGGTCGGTCACTCCATGGGAGCGATGGTGCTCTTGCAATTGGCCGCCGACCATGGCCTCGACATGGCTGGACGGTTGTGCATCATCGACCAAACACCATGCTTGGTCACCGATGCCGATTGGAAGCTCGGTATCTATGGTGATTGGACCCGCGAGCGGGATCTTTCATTCGTTGAAAGTATGAAGGTCGATTTCGCGGAATCCGTGCTGCGGCTGATCTCCGAGGGCCATAATAGCGCCGCCCGCCATCATTACCAAGTTAACAGCCGGGGCATTCAGCGCCTTCGGGAAATGCTGCGCGGACGCGACCCCGCTCCCCATATCGAATGCTGGCGCAGTCTGACCGCCGCCGATTATCGGCCGCTGCTACCCGCATTAGCGGTGCCGGTGATGCTGGTATATGGCGGCGCTAGCAACTATTATGGGTACGAGACCGCGCGTTACGTCGCGTCGCGGATTCCTGGGGCCTCTCTTCACATGTTCGATGACGCTGACCACTCGCCTCATCTAGCCGATAGAGAGCGCTTTCTTGCTTTGCTGCGAGACTTTATTGCCGGGGACCGTGATCGGCGACTTGACAAAGTTTGATTTCAGCGCACCGTGTACGTCGCGCGACAGTTAAAGGAGATATGCCGTGAGTAAATACGAGGAAAGAGCCTACAACGTCGGCCGAACCAAGCCCAACGTCGCGGGCATGAAGAACCAACTGGCCAGGTTGAAGCACGACCTCGAACAGTTCACCGCACGCAAGCCTTCCGGTCCGGTGGTTATCACCCTTAAGGACCGTATCCGCGAGCTGGAATCGACCATCGCCGAGGCTGAGGCCAGCAAAAAGCGGGAAGCCCAAGCCCGCGCCAATGTCGACGATTCTCTGGGCGAAGGCGGCCCGAGCTATACACGCGGCACGCACTCGGTTTCCACCCGCTTCCCGCCCCGCGGCAAGCCAACCAAAATTTCCTGATCGGCCCCGCGCTGGCGACCGGGCGGCACACGCATTGCGGGCCGCCGGGTTGATGCTTGGCGTTTTGTCGCTAAGCCGCCCGGCTAAACCGCACCCGATTAAACGTCAAGGTTGGCGACTTTCAGGGCGTTTTCCTGGATGAATTCCCGCCGAGGCTCCACAACATCGCCCATTAAGGTGGAAAAGACCTCTTCGGCGGCGTCGGCGTGGCTGACCCGAACCTGAAGGAGGGAGCGCCGGGTCGGGTCCAGCGTGGTTTCCCACAACTGCTCGGGGTTCATTTCACCAAGACCTTTATAGCGCTGGATGGTCAATCCGCGCCGGCCCAACTCGGTAACCGCCTCGACCAGCGCCACCGGGCCAGACATGACTCGGGCGGCATCCGCCTTTTCAATAAACTCCGAAAAGACGCCGAAGCAGGTGCGAAGCTGAGTCGCGATGCTCTCCAGCCGCCGCGCCTCGCCACTGCGCAACAGATCGCCATCGAGGATATGACGGTGGGTGACCCCATGGCGCGTGCGGGCCAGCACCAACCCACACCGTTCAGCGGCAACGCCGCTCCAACTGCCAACGCTGGCATCGCGGCCGGCAAGCACGCCTTCGGCCAGGGCCTCCAGGCGATTGAGCCGGCGGGCCACTTCGGCCGCCAACTCCCCTGCCCGCGCGGCATCGGTGATCAGCGTCGCATCGAGGGCGCCGACAATCGCGGCCTGCTCGACCACCGCGAGACTGCCGGCCTTGCGGGCCAGGGCATCGAGCCAGGGCCGGGCGATGCGGGCCTGCTCGATCAACAAACGCAGCGACTCGCCGGTAAGAATCGTGCCGTCCCCCAACCGCAAACCGGCGTGCTCCAGCCCGGTATCGGTGAGGTAATCTTCGAGCGCGCGGTCGTTTTTGAGGTAGCGCTCCTTGGCCGTGCCGCGTTTGACCCGGTAGAGCGGCGGCTGGGCAATATAAAGATAGCCCTGCTCGATAAGCTGCGGCATCTGCCGGTAAAAGAAGGTCAGCAACAAGGTACGGATATGACTGCCATCGACATCGGCGTCGGTCATGATGATAATTTTGTGATACCGGGCCTTGGCGGCATCAAACTCTTCCGGCCCAATACCGGTGCCAAGCGCCGTGATCAACGTGCCGATTTCGGCCGAGCCGAGCATCTTATCGAACCGCGCCCGCTCAACATTAAGAATTTTACCGCGCAGAGGCAAAATCGCCTGAAACTGACGCGAGCGCCCTTGTTTGGCCGAACCACCGGCCGAATCACCCTCGACGATGAAAATCTCGGAGAGGGCCGGGTCACGCTCCTGGCAATCGGCGAGCTTGCCGGGCAACGAGGCCATGTCGAGGGCGCCCTTGCGCCGGGTCAAATCCCGAGCCTTGCGCGCCGCCTCGCGGGCGGAGGCCGCTTCCACCGCTTTGCCGATAATCCGTTTGGCGTCGGCCGGGTGCTCTTCAAAATATTGCGCCAGCTTCTCGCTGACCACCTGCTCGACCACCGGCCTTACTTCCGATGAGACCAGTTTATCTTTGGTTTGGCTGGAAAACTTAGGATCGGGAACTTTAACCGACAAAACGCAGGTCAACCCTTCCCGGGCATCTTCGCCGGTAAGAGCAACCTTTTCCTTTTTCGCGATCCCCGATTCGTTGGCGTAATTGTTGATGGTGCGGGTCAGTGCCCCCCGGAAGCCGGCCAAATGCGTCCCACCATCCCGCTGGGGAATGTTATTGGTAAAGCAGAGCATCGTCTCGTGATAGGAGTCGGTCCACTGCATGGCGACTTCGACGGTAATCATGCCGCCAAATTCATTCGGCCGGTCGGCGGTGAGGGTGATGGTCGGACGGTGCAACGGCTCCTTCGAGCGGTCGAGCCAGCCAACGAAGGCCTCCAGCCCGCCTTGGTAGTGCAACTCCACGGTCTTGGGCTCGACCCCCCGGGCGTCGGTCAGCGCCAGCCTCACCCCCGAATTGAGGAAGGCCAGTTCGCGCAGCCGGTGCTCAAGCGTTGCGAAATCAAACTCGGTCTTGGTGAAGGTTAGTTTGGAGGGCAGAAAGGTCACCTCGGTCCCGGTGCGCACCTTGCCGGTTTCGAGCATCGGCGACGGCCCAGCATCGATCAGCGGCGCTTCCGAGTCGCCATGACGAAAACGCATGGTCCACTCGCGGCCATCACGCCAAACCCGCAAATCCAAAATTTCAGAAAGAGCGTTGACCACAGAAACGCCAACACCGTGCAAGCCACCCGAAACTTTATAGGAATTCTGGTCGAACTTACCGCCGGCATGAAGCTGGGTCATGATGACTTCAGCCGCCGAAATCCCCTCCTCGGCGTGGAGATCGGTCGGGATGCCCCGGCCGTTGTCGCGCACGGTTGCCGAGCCATCGGCGTTGAGCGTCACCTCTACCCGGTCGCAATACCCCGCCAACGACTCGTCGATGGCGTTGTCGACCACCTCATAGACCATGTGATGCAAGCCCGAGCCGTCGTCGGTATCGCCGATATACATGCCCGGTCGCTTGCGCACGGCATCGAGCCCGCGCAGGACCTTAATGGAGTGGGCGCCATACTCTTCGTCGGGAGTGCCAGTCTTGGAAGGTTCGTTCTTGGAAGGTTCGTTGGTCATCGTACCACAGTCGGTGTGCCGGAAAACTTGAAGCGCAGCATACCCTAAAACACCTGTCCATCGGTCACGGAAATGAAGCGGGCGCGGCCTTTCAGGGGCTCAAAAAGGCTTTCATCGGTCCCGGTCAGCCACGCTTGGCACCCGAGCGCCAGAATTTCATCAAATAACGCGCCCCGCCGCGCGGAATCGAGATGCGCCGCCACCTCGTCCAGCAGCAGGAGCGGCGGCCCCGTCGCCTGACCCGCGAGCAGCCGGGCATTTGCCAGCACGATGGCGAGCAGCAGCGCTTTCTGCTCGCCGGTGGAGCAGGACTCGGCGGCCAGCAGCGCGCCCCCCGCCTTACGCCAACCCACGGTGAAATCGGAGCGGTGGGGGCCGAGCGTGGCGCCGCCGCTCAAGGCATCGAGCCGGCGGGACGCCAGCAGGTGCGCCCGATATTCATCCTCAACCGGGAGCGCGGGCTGGGCCGCGAGCCCGGTTTCCAGCGTGCCCGAGGCCCCGAGTTCGGCCTTCGGAAACGGCCCGATGCCGGCGGCGCAAGCCCGCGAAAGGTCCGCCGCCACGCATCGGCGCGCTGCCGCCACCGCCATGCCGGTGGTGGCCATTTGATTTTCCAGGGCGGTGAGCCATGCGGTATCGCGCGGGCCTTCCCGCAGCAACCGGCTTCGCTCCCGCATCGCGTGCTCATAGCGGCTGAGCCGGCCGGCGTGGGCGGGGTCAAACCCAAACACCAACCGATCGAGGAAACGCCTGCGGGCGCCACTGCCTTCCAAAAACAGCCGGTCCATCTGAGGCGTCAGCCATAGCACCGTGAGCAACCCGGCAAGCACGGTTTGCGAGCGGGCCGTTTGCCCATCGACACACACCTGACGGCGTTCACGCGGCGCCCCCGGCACACTGCCGGTGCCGACATCAACGCCGCTGGTAAGGCTTGCCGCCACCGCCCAACCAAGCGGCGGCTCGGCGTGAGGGGTGCGTTCGATCTCATCAAGCCGCGCCCGTCTCAACCCCCGGCCGGGCGACAAAAAGCTCAACGCCTCCAGAATATTGGTTTTGCCGGCCCCATTGGCCCCGGTCAACACCACCGGCGAAGGCCCGGCCTCGATCCGCGTCGCGCCGTGATTGCGGAACCGCGTCAGGGTCAATCGGGTGACGGCGGGCATGATGATGACGACCAAAGCGGTGTTGGCAACGACGATACCCACTGTATCATGCCGGACCGCCTCGGTATCCCCTTGATTTTTCGCAAAGGGCCGGCGTAGCGTCGCGCCGCTTTCCTTTGATTTTCCGGGTGCCTTGATGGTCGTGGCGTTTTTGTTGCTTCTCGCCTCGGCGGGCGTGATTTATCTCTCGTGCGAGATGTTTGTGAACGGCGTCGAGTGGCTCGGGCGGCGGCTGGATATCAGCCAAACCGCCACCGGCACCATTCTCGCGGCGTTCGGCACCGCCCTGCCGGAAAGCGTGGTAACGCTGGTTGCCACCGCCTTCAGCGACCACGACGCCCAAAAGCAAATCGGCATCGGCGCAGCGTTGGGCGGCCCGCTGGCGCTCAGCACGGTGGCTTATGCCATCGTTGGGGTTTCGCTGCTGGTTTATGGGCAACGGCTGGGCCGGGCACCGGGCGCGCTGGTCGAGGTCGACGGCACCCGGCTAAGCCGCGATCAGGCTTGGTTCATGGGCATTTTTGTGTTCAAAATCACCCTTGGCGTGGTCGCTTTTTCCATCAAGCCCTGGTTGGGCTGGGTCTTTTTGGCCGCTTACGCCGGCTATTTCTGGACCGAAATGAGAGGCGGGAACGACGAAGGCGCCGATGAAGGCGCGCTTGAGCCGCTCAATATCCGCCCTCACGACGAGGCCCCGCACATCGGCTGGATTTTGCTTCAGACCATTGCCGCGACGGTGGTGATTTTCCTCGCATCCCGGCTGTTTGTCGGCCAATTGGAGGCCGTTGGCCCCTGGCTGGGGATCAGCCCGCAACTCACGGCGTTGCTGCTCAGCCCGATCGCGACCGAACTCCCCGAGACCATGAACGCGCTGATTTGGGTGCGCCAAGGCAAAGAGCGTCTGGCCCTGGCCAATATCAGCGGCGCCATGATGATCCAGGCCACCATCCCCACCGCGTTTGGCCTGTTCTTCACCCCCTGGCTTTTGGATGCGCCCTTGCTGGTGGCGGCGGCAGTGACCAGCCTCTCGATTTGCTTTTTGTTTCAAGCCTTCCGCCGGGGTGCGGTCGGCGGCATGGCGCTGTCGCAAGTCGGCTGGCTCTACGGCGTGTTCTGCCTCGGCGCCCTGGCGGTGCGCTGAACCGCGCGGGGCGGTGCACTAAGACGCCCACATCCCCAACCATCACACCCGCGCCGAATTAAGAACGCTTCAGCTGTTTAGCGACCCTGACCGCAAGAACTACACCAGGTAGAAAGTCATCTGGCGTTTCCTCCCGAGAGAATCTCCTTCTTTCCTTCGGAAAGCACCAAGCCAATAAATGAACGCCTGGGGTCATTGCCTTTAGTTTTGCCAGTATGATCTTAAGATCATAGCCATCTTTATCGCAAGAAACGAGGTAAAATGCCGCCCCAACCGATACGTCACCGTCATCTACTTTTTGCGCATCTTCATTAGCGCGATCAAGACTTTCATCAATTGAACATCCATCTTTCCAGGCCTGAATTCTCCCTTTTTTTGCTTCCACGGAAACACTGGACATGTTTCCTATCGACATAATAAATAAATCTGCTCGTCCGACGTTCCCCTCCTTCATCACCTGATATTCTTCAATAGACGCGTGACCTTTGACCCAGGCCGCCGCCGAAAGAATGCCTACGAGAGCCCGCTCTGTATAATCATAGGGCACATCGCCCTCTATGGCTCTGCAATATTCTTTAATATAAACGGCCCATTGTAACATTATTGGCTCCAGCCAACCAATCTCGTTATTTTTCACCGTAACGGGACAAACCACCTCGGTACCAAACATTTCTGCCTCCCACAGATAAGCTCAGTCGCTAGTCTGCACCCGCGCGCCCCCAAACGTCAACACAAAATATACTCTATGACAACAAACGCCCATCACACCCGCATCGGCATCAACACAAACAGCGCGCCGCTGCCGGCGATATCGCGGATGATGGCGGGGGCGCCGGTTTCGGCGAGGTTGACGCGCACGACATCGCCCTCGATTTGCTGAAGGATATCGAGCAAATAACGGGAGTTGAAGCCGATTTCCAGCGGCGGGCCACTGTATTTGACCTCAATCTCTTCGGTAGCGCTGGCGGCGTCGGGGCTGGTGACCGATAGCGTCAGCGTGTCGCGGTGAAGAACGAGCTTCACCCCCCGGCTTTTCTCGTTGGAAATGGTGGCAACCCGATCCACCGCAGCGGCAAAGGGCTTGGGCTGCGCTTCCATCACCAGCTCATTGCCCACCGGGATCACCCGCTCATAATCGGGGAAGGTGCCGTCGATCAGCTTCGAGGTAACGGCGATCGAGTCGAAAGCGACGCGGATCTTGGTTTCCGAAAGCGAAACTTCGATATTCGCCGCCGCCTCATCGATCAGCTTGCGCACCTCGGCCACGGCCTTGCGCGGAATGATCACGGCCGGCATGGCCACCGCCCCCTCGGGCAGCGCGACCTCGATTCGGGCTAGGCGATGGCCGTCGGTGGCGACGGCGCGCAGCACCCCCACCTCTGGCCCGCCGCCAATCGAGCCCCGGCCGGCGTGAATATAAATTCCGTTGAGGTAGTACCGGGTCTCCTCGGTCGAAATGGCGAATCGGGTCTGATCAATCAACGCCCGAAGCGCTGCCGCCGGCAGATCGAACTTATGAGGAAAGCCGGCACCGCTAAGCTGCGGAAATTCGTCGGGAGACAGACAGCCGAGTTTAAACTGCGACCGCCCCGAGCGCAATGTCAACGTCGATGAGCCGTTATTACAGTCCAACTCGATCTGAGCGCCATCGGGTAACTTGCGGACGATCTCATAAAGGGTATGGGCGGGTGCGGTGGTCGCCCCCGGCCGGGTCACGACCGCCGGCACATCTTCCACAATCTCCATGTCCCGGTCGGTCGCAGCCAGAGACAGCTCCGACCCCTTCGCCTTCAATAAAACGTTGGATAACACCGGGATGGTGCCCCGTCGCTCGACGATGCTCTGGACATGTCCAAGGGAGCGGAGGAGGGCTGCGCGTTCAATGGTGATGTTCATGATAATCTTCTGCGGGCGCGGAACGGGCGCGTACTATACCACGCTCCCGCCGCTACCGCAGCGATTTTACGAGGCGACGATGCCGCACCCTCGTGTTGGCCAGATCGCGTTTTCAGAATGGCAGCTTAATGCCCGGCGGCAGCTTGATTCCGCCCATCACTTTTTGGGTTTCCTCGGCCACCACCGCCTCAATTTTGGTTTTGGCGTCGTTGAAGGCGGCGACGATCAAGTCTTCGAGGACCTCGACATCGTTGGGGTCGACCACGTCCTTCGACAATTTAACCCGCCGCATCTGGCCGCTGCCGTTGATGGTAACCTCAACCATACCGGCGCCCGATTGCCCGGTTAGCTCGATCTCACCCAGGCGGCCCTGCATTTCGGCCATTTTGCTTTGCATCTGCTGGGCTTGTTTCAGCATGTTGCCGAGATTTTTCATAGATCGAGATTTCCTTCTTCGTCATAAGTCTCTGTCGACTGGTCGGCGAGGGCCGAGCAGCTTGGCGCCACCGCCGGCGTCGTGTTCCGAACCTCTTTGATCCGAGCGCCCGGAAATGTGGCCAACACCGCCTTTACCAACGGATGCGCCTCGGCTTCCCGGCGAACGCGGGCCTTGATCTCTTCGTCCTGGTCCTGAAGCGTGGGGTGCCCCGGGCTGTCGAACGTGGCCACCACCGTCCAGCGCCGCCCGGTCCATTCGCTGAGCAACGGCCCGATACGGTTGACCAGATCGCGCGGCGCCGTAGATTTCGGCTGGATTTCCAGCAGCCCCGGCTCAATCCGCACCAAATGGACGCTACCCTGAAGGTGGGCGAACAGCACACCCTCGTGATGCTCGGAAAACAATTGGACCAGCGCCCGAAACTCGCGCATTGGCCCCGCGTCGACCGGGCTCGCCGCCGGCTCGGGCCGGGCGATGGCAAGCGGCAGGGGCGCGCGCAAGGCGGCGCTCGCGCTCGCCACCGGCGCTGTACCACGCGCCAAAACCGCCGCCCCCTGCCCCCCCGGACCGCCGCCCCCACCACCCCCAGAGGACGGCGCGGGCGACGCGGGCGCGGCGCCGGATGCTGCCCGGCCACCGAGTTGGCGAATGAGGTCGGCAGGAGTCGGCAGGTCCGCAGCGTAAGCGAGGCGAATGATCACCATCTCTACCGCCTGTTGGGGCACCGGGGCCGCCATCGCCTCGTTCACACCCTTGAGCAAAAGCTGCCAAGCGCGAGTCAACAGCGGCACGCCGAGCCCAGCCGCGATAGCCCCCCCGCGCGAACGCTCGGCTTCAGGCGTGCTCGGGTCCTTCAATATGTCCGGCACCACCTTGGCGCGGGTAAGAAAGTGGGTAAGATCGAGCAAGTCGCGCAGCACCACCAGCGGGTCGGCCCCGGCCCGGTGCAGATCGGCGAAAATTTCGAGCGCGCGGGCGGGTTTGCCGGTGAGCGCCGCCTCGAACAAATCGATGATCGCGGCGCGGTCGGCCAGCCCCAGCATGTCGCGCACTTGGTCCGCGGTCACGGTGGCCCCGCCCAAAGCAATCGCCTGATCCAGCAGGCTAAGGCCGTCGCGCACCGAGCCATCGGCGGCGCGGGCGATCAGGGCCACCGCATCGGGCTCAACGCCCACCCCTTCCTTGCCCGCCACCTTGGTGTAATGCCCAATCAACTCGGAAGTCGTCACCCGGCGCAGATCAAAGCGCTGACAGCGCGACAGCACCGTCACCGGCACCTTCCGAATCTCGGTGGTGGCGAACACGAACTTAACGTGGCTGGGCGGTTCCTCCAGCGTCTTCAACAGAGCGTTGAAGGCGTTTTTGGAGAGCATATGCACTTCGTCGATAATATAGAGCTTGTAACGCGCCGAAACCGGGCTGTAGCGCACCCCGGAAATAATCTCGCGAATATCATCCACCCCGGTGTGGGAGGCGGCATCCATCTCCAGCACATCCACATGCCGGTCTTGAATAATGGCAAGGCACGGCTCGCAAACACCACACGGCGAAATGGTCGGCCCGCCGGTGCCATCGGGACCGATGCAATTGAGGGCGCGGGCGATGATTCGGGCGGTGGTGGTTTTGCCCACCCCGCGCACTCCGGTCAGCATGAACGCCTGGGCGATGCGCCCCGAAGACATGGCGTTGGTCAGCGTGCGGACAAGCGACTCCTGGCCGATCAGTTCAGAGAACGTGGTCGGGCGATATTTACGGGCCAGGACACGGTAGGCAATGGGCGGAGTGTTCACGCGCGGCTTCCGGCGGCCGTTGTTGGTCGGAGCGGGCCGATAAGGGTGGGAGGCTGACCGGCGACCCGAGCCGGAACTCGTTACGGCTGCTTCCTTCCGGACCTGACCGGGTTGGCGAGGGACCCGTCCGCTGCCAACCTCCCGCCGCCTTATAGCAGCATGAGTGGGGGGGCCGGCAAGGGCCTTGCGACCTCACCTGCGGCTTTTCCCGCATGCGCGGTCTGGCGGGATTTCCCGCATGCGCGGCCTGGCGGGATTTCCCGCATAAGCGACCTGAACGCCCACCGTGGTTGACGCGGCAAGGAGAGGCCCTGATACTCGGCGCACTGCATCGCTTCAGTGTTCGGACTTGCCTCATGGTGTTTTCATATTCCGCCGGTACGGTGTTCGCCTTTCAGGGGTCGCCCGGCGCCTATTCCGATCTTGCTTGCCACGGCGTCTGTTCCGCGCCTGTGACTCTGCCTTGCGCCACCTTTGAGGATGCTTTCGCGGCGGTCCACGATGGCGCCGCCCGATACGCGATGATTCCCGTTGAAAATTCGGTAGCGGGGCGGGTCGCCGACATTCACCATTTGCTGCCCGATGGCGGTCTGGTCATCGCGGGCGAGCATTTTCAACGGATAAATCACCACCTGCTGGCGCTGCCGGGCACAAAACTTGAAGAGTTGCGCACCGTGCGCAGTCATATCCAAGCCCTCTCCCAGTGCCGGGAAACCTTGCGCAAGCTCGGCATCAAGCCGATCAATCATGCCGACACGGCGGGAGCCGCCGCCGAAATCGCGATGCTGGGCGACAAAACCGTTGGCGCCATCGCGTCTGAACTGGCGGCGAAAACATACCGGCTCGATACCGTCCTGGCCGGCATCGAAGACCACGAACACAATACCACCCGCTTTTTGATCATGGCCAAACAGCCCGACTCGGTGATCAACGACGGCACCCCGCTGATTACCTCGCTGGTGTTTCGGGTGCGCAGCGTGCCGGCGGCGTTGTTCAAAGCGCTTGGCGGCTTTGCCACCAACGGCGTCAATATCACCAAGCTGGAAAGCTATCTGGTTGGGGGCCGCTTTTCGGCGGCGCAGTTCTTTGCCGATGTCGACGGCCACCCCGACGATACCGGAATGCGCCACGCCCTCGAAGAGTTGCGCTTCTTTGTCGAGCGCTGCGACACCCCTGAAGACGCCGCGTTTTTCGCCGGCTGCAACGAGGGTCTCAACCCGGCCGCCCTGCGCACGGCCATGGTAAAAATCCTCGGCGTTTACCCCTCCGATCCGTTCCGCCGGAACCCCAGCCAGATTGACCCCCGCTATGTCGCCCGTGACTGATACCGCCACCTTCACCGTTTCCGGCATGACCTGCGCCGGTTGCGTTTCGCGGCTCGAAAAAGTGTTGGCGCGCCAACCCGGCGTGGTCTCGGCACAAGTGAGCCTGCCGGCCGAACTGGCCGAGGTCTCCTTCGATGCCGGTGTGATCGCCGAAGCCGATTTGATCGACGCCATCGAAGGCGCCGGGTTTGGCGCCCGGCCGATCTCCGACAGGGCGACCGACGAGGCGGGCGCCGAGGCCAAACGCACCCTGATCACCCTTGCCATTTCGGCCGCGCTCAGCCTGCCGTTGCTGGCCGGGATGCTGGGCCATATCCCGGGGTGGCTGCAATGGGCGCTGGCGACTCCGGTTCAGTTTTGGGCGGGAGCGCGGTTTTATCGCGGCGCTTGGCATTCGCTGAAAGGCGGCAGCGCCAATATGGATGTGCTGGTCGCCCTCGGCACCAGCGCCGCTTATGGCTTGGCGGTCTGGCAAGTGCTGGCGGGGCTCCATCCGCAGTTTGAAGCGTCGGCGCTGGTGATCACCCTGGTGATTGCGGGAAAGTGGCTCGAAGCGCGGGCGCGCCGGGCGACCAACCGGGCAATCGAGGCGTTGCTGGCGATCCGGCCAGCGGTCGCGGTGCGGGTTGGGGCCGATGGCGGCGAGGAAAGCGTGCCGATTCACCGCGTGCGACCGGGCGATGTGGTGCGGGTACGGCCGGGCGAGCGGATTCCCGTCGATGGCGTGGTGCTCGACGGCCGCGCTTCGGTGGATGAGGCCGTGGTAACCGGCGAAGCCATGCCGCGCGACCGTGGCCCCGGCAGCACCGTGACCGGCGGCACCTTCAACCTCGATGGCCTCCTAACCGTGCAAACCGGGGCCGTCGGCGCCGGGGCGGTGCTGGGCCGGATGATTGCGCTGATCGGTCATGCCCAGGCAACCAAACCTCGGGTACAACGGCTGGCCGATCAGGTTTCGGGCTATTTCGCCTTTTTCGTCGCCGGGGTTGCGGCGGCGACGCTGGCCGGCTGGTGGCTGACCACCGGCGATCTCGCGGCATCTATTTTGCCGGCGGTGGTGGTGCTGGTCGTGGCCTGCCCCTGCGCGCTCGGCCTTGCCACGCCGGCGGTGATCGCGGTGGCGCTGGGGGTGGCGGCGCGCCAGGGCATTCTCATTCGCGACGCCGAGGCGCTGGAGGCGGCCCACGCCCTGACCCTCGTGGTCTTCGATAAAACCGGAACGCTGACCGAAGAACGGCCGGATATCACCAATATTGAAGCGGCCGATGGCGATGCCGATGCGCTGCTCGCCCTGGCCGCCGGGGTTCAGGCCGGCAGCAACCATCCAATCGCCCGCGCGGTGATCGAGGTCGCCGCCGCAAAAGGGCTTACCGCGTCCGAAGTCGCCGGGTTTCGCGCCGTTCCCGGCCGAGGCGTGGTCGGGTGGGTCGGACGACGGGAGATTTTACTCGGCAACCGGGCGTTGCTCGATGAGGCCGGGATTAACGCCGGCACGCTGGGGGCACGCGCGGCGAGCCTGGAGGCCGATGGCAAAGCGGTGATCTGGGTTGGCGACCGGGGCAGCCCCACACAAGCGCTGGGGCTGATCGCCTGTTCCGACCGGCTGCGGCCAGGGGCGAGGCGGGCGTTGACCGCGCTCCGGCAAGCCGGCCTCAAGCTGTTAATGGTCACCGGCGACGCGCCCGCCGCCGCCGCCGCCACCGGAGCCCGGCTTGGCCTCGCCCCCGACCAAATTCTGGCCGGCGTCCATCCCGAGGACAAAATCGCCGAGATCGAGCGTCTGCAAGCCGCCCGCGAACGGGTGGCGATGGTTGGCGACGGCGTGAACGACGGCCCCGCCCTTGCCCAAGCCAATCTCGGGATCGCCATGGGCGGCGGCACCGACGTTGCCATTCAGGCGGCCGGTGCCAGCCTGATGCGCGCCGAGCCGGAGTTGGTCGCCTCATTGGTTCATCTGGCCCGGGCCACCCGGCGCAAAATCGTGCAAAACCTTGCCTGGGCCTTCGGCTTCAACCTCGTGGCACTGCCGGCGGCGGCGCTCGGCCAGTTCGGGCCGGTGCCGGCAGCGGCGGCGATGACCCTCAGCAGCCTGATCGTGGTCGGCAACGCCTTATCGCTGCAACGGTGGCGGCCACCCGGCGGACCGGTCTGAAATGGAAGGGCTGGGACGCACCCTGCCCGGCGCGATTTTGATGGTCGTCGGCGGCATCGCGGTCGGTTTTTTGCTGGAATTGGGCGCCGGACACCCCCCCGCGCCGATTTCGCCGGCGATCACCGCGCCCCACTCCGCCGGGGGGGAAGAGCCCCCAAACCCGAGCCCGCCCGCCCGCGAAGCCCCACTGGCCCGCGAGACACCACCGGCCCACGAAGCACCGCCTGCTCACGAAACCCCGCCGGCCCGCGAGACCCTGCGGGCAGAGCCTGTGCCACCGGACGCGCCACCGCCATCGCCGCCACCCCAGCTTGTCACGGCGCCCCCTGCCCCGCCTCCTGCCCCCGCTCTGGTCGCAACCACCGGGGCGAATGGTGCTTTGGCGGCACATCCCCCGCCGCCGGTGGCGTCACCTCAGCCGCTATGGCGGCGCAACGCCGTGGCGTTCACCCTGCCGGCCCGCAAACCGATGATCGCTCTGGTGTTCGACGATCTGGGGCTCGACCGGGTTCACACCGCGCAAGTGATCCGGCTTCCGGGACCGCTCACGCTGTCGTTTCTGCCTTATGCCCACGACCTCGCCCGCCAAACCGGGGCCGCCCACGCCAGCGGGCATGAACTTTTGCTGCACATGCCCATGGAACCGCTGGCCGCCGGCCTCGATCCCGGCCCCGGCGCGCTGCTCTGCCGCCTGTCGCCCGAAGAAATTTTGAAAAGGCTCGATCACGGGCTCGCCGCGTTTCAAGGCTATGTCGGGGTCAACAACCATATGGGCAGCCGCTTTACCTCCAGTCGCACGCTGATGGCGCCGGTATTGGCGGAGTTGAAGCAGCGCGGCCTGCTGTTTCTCGACTCGGTGACTGCCGGAAGTTCGGTGGCGGCCGAGGTGGCGGCGCGGCAACACCTCCCCCATACTGTGCGCAATGTTTTCCTCGACGACGAGTTGAGCGCCGCCGCCATCCGCGCCAGCCTCACCCGGCTTGAAGAGTTCGCCCGCCGCACCGGGGCCGCCGTGGCCATCGGCCATCCTCACGGGCTAACACTGGAGGTGGTGACACCCTGGCTGGCGACCCTCGCGGCCAAAGGCTTCGTGCTGGCCCCCCTGAGCGCGGTGGTCCGGGCGCGCGGCTTTGAGCACGAAGAGCCGGTTCCGGCATCCTCGTCACCCGATCAAAGCGCTGGCAATCCAAACAACGGCTGAGCGCTAAGAGCCGGTTCCGGCTGAGCGCTAAAGCGCGGGGGCGGCGCTGTCCTGGCTGGCGGCTCGGCTGGCGGCGCTGGCCGGCGGCACCGAAGGGAAGCCCGAAAGGCGCGACGGCTCCAGCGCAGCGCTGACCCGTGCCACCGAAGACACCTGAATATCGCCAACCATCCGACCGCCGGACTCGACCTCCAGCTCGCCATACTGAATCCGGCCCTCAATCGACCCGGTGCCCCGGACCCGCAAGCGGCCATGCACGATAAGCTCCCCCTCGAAGCGACCGGCGATATCGGCGTCGTCCACCTCGGCCAGCCCCTTGAAGACGCCCGACTCGGTAACTTCCAGATGGCGGCTTTCCCGCAGCTTAACCTCGGCCGTGCCTTCGAGCAGCAATTGGTCGCAGCAGGTAATGTCGCCGGCAATCTGGATCTCCCGCCCGACGAACATTTTGCGCGCATCGGCGGCGCCACCAAGCAACTCGCCCACACCGGGCCGGCGCGGCGCCGGAACCGGAACATCGACGGTGCGACGATGCGCGCCCGCGCCCGATACCCCGGAACCGGAAACGGACGATGGCTTGGGCGTGGTGTTCATCTCGGATGGCTCCCGATAAGTCTGCACTATCGATGGATCTTGGTAACCGCTTGAGGCGTTATCACGGCCATGGCCCCGGCGGCAAGTCCCCTGTCGTCTCGGGCCTCCCGGCCCTTTTTTCGCTAATCGGCGGGATCCCCCATCACAGGCCCCAACACCGGCTGTTGGTGAAAGATATGGACCATAAAGGCGGTGGCGATCACCGGAACCATCAAATTCACCACCGGGATTGCAGCAAGACCGCAAATCACCACCCCGGCCAGGAACAGACGCAACCGATGTCTTCGGCGCAAGGCGAGCAACGCCGGGCGTCCCAAATGGCGGCCGGCGACCTGCTCAAAATAGACCCGACCGAGCAGATAGCCATTGAGAGCCAGAAACAGCGCGAGATTGGCCCCCGGAAGCAAATAAAGCGGCAATACCAAAAGATTGAGCGTCGCCGAAATCATGAGAAAGCCGACCGCGCCCAGAACCATTTCGCCAAACGGCTGGGCTTTGATCGAGGCTTGCTCGGGGTAGTGGCGCCGTTCCACCGCCTCCACCACATCATCGAGAAAAAGGCTGGAAACGGCGGGCACAATCGCGGGGAACAACAAATAGGCCAAGCCCAGCGTGCCGCCGCCGCCCAGTAAATCCAAGGTCCAATCGAGCCAACCAATGCCGGTGAGCGGGACAAAATGCAGCACCGCCGTAACACTGGCGGCAAGGCTGACGAAAGCGGTGATGGTGGTGAGGATGCTGATCACCACGATCTGGCGGACTTCGGGCGAGGTCAGTTGCAAGATGGCGCGAAAGAGGGCGGTTGGCATCGGTGTTTCCGTAGCGCGAGGGATATTTCCGGCTATACTGAGGGCAGACACCCCTGGATGGAACCTCGATTTCCCAAAAACGAGAGGAACGACGAGAGAATGACGCGGGCTGATTTTGATGTGATCGGCATCGGTAACGCCATCGTGGACGTGCTGAGCCACGCCGACGATGCTTTTCTGGCGACCAACGGGATCGAAAAGGGCGGCATGACGCTGATCGATACCGCAAGAGCCGAAACGCTTTATGCCCTTATGGGGGCGGGACGAGAAGTTTCGGGCGGGTCCGCCGCCAATACCATGGCCGGCATCGCCTCGCTCGGGGGCCGGGCCGCCTATATCGGCAAGGTCCGCGACGATCAACTTGGCGCGGTGTTTGCCCGGGATATTCGCGCATCGGGCGTGCGGTTTACCACCAACCCGGCCACCAGCGGCGCCCCCACCGCGCGCTGCCTGATTCTGGTCTCTCCCGACGCGCAACGATCGATGAACACGTTTCTCGGCGCCTGCGTCGATCTCGGCCCGGAAGATGTCGACGAATCGGAAATCGCCGCCGCCAAGATCACCTACCTCGAAGGCTATTTGTGGGACCCGCCGCGCGCCAAAGAGGCCTTTTTAAAGGCGGCGGCGGCGGCGCATCGAGCGGGTCGCCAAGTGTCGCTCAGCCTTTCCGACGCCTTTTGCGTTAACCGCTATCGCAAGGAATTCCTCGATCTGGTAACCAGCCACATCGATATTCTGTTTGCCAACGAAGCCGAAATTCTCGCGCTGTTTGAAGCCGCAAGCTTCGAAGACGCGGTGAAAGCGGTGCGCGCCACCGGCACGCTGACGGTGTTGACCAGAGGGGCCGCAGGGGCCACCGTGGTCGGCCGCGATGGCGTGATCACCGTTCCGGCAGCATCGGTGGCCAAAGTTGTGGATACCACCGGCGCCGGCGATCTGTTTGCCGCGGGCTTCCTTTACTGGTACACCAACGGCCGGTCGCTGGAAGACAGCGCGCGCATCGGAGCCATTGCCGCGGCCGAGGTTATCAGCCATGTCGGCGCCCGTCCCGAGGTCGCCCTTGCGGGGTTGCTCGGGCCAAAACTGGGCTAAGCCCTACGACCGGAACCCGAGTCCGAGCCCCAAGGGAATGGTTTGGGCTTCGACTCGGGCCGGTTTTTATCGGAATTTGGCCAGACAAGCGAAGCCGCAAGGGAGCGAACGAGCCTTCTGTACGCAGAACTACCGAGTACGCACCCTTAATGACGGTTACAGAAGCGTCTGCTAAATTGCTGACCAGGAACGAAAGGCCAGAATCGCCGGCCAAGGATGTCCAGACTGGGTTGCACACCCCACGGCACTGTGATATCTGACCGCTCGGCAAACGCAGGAGTGACCCGATCCAAAGGGTCGCCTCCATAGTAAGGCCCGAACAAATAACCAGCGTCTACGGACCCAGTCGAGGAACCAAGTGGCATCCGACGGAACAGCAGCATCCGGACTTGCGGTACGATATGCGACCGCACTGTTCGATCTCGCGACCGAGCGCGATAGTCTGGAACTAGTAGCGAGTGACCTGAGCCGCCTGAAGGATCTGCTCGCTCAATCACCAGATTTGCGCCGTTTCCTCCGCAGCCCGGTTTTGACCCGGGAGCAGCAAACCCAAGCGCTATCAGCGCTGTTGCAAAAGGCCGGGGTTTCCGAGCTGACGCAGCAGTTTATAGCCTTGGTCGCCAAGAAGCGGCGGCTGTTTGCCTTAGGTGGCATGATCGAGGCATTTTTGTCCGATCTTGACCGCAGGCAAGGGAAGCTCAGCGCGGAAATCACGGTGGCTCAGCCTTTGACAGAGGCCCAGACCAAGACGATGAACGTCGCGGTCCAGCAAGCTCTGGGGGATAAAGTCGCCATCTCGGTGAATGTCGATGGCAGTTTGCTCGGCGGGATTATTGTCAAGGTCGGCTCGCGCCTGATCGACAATTCCCTCAGGACTAAGATCGATAAATTGCAACTCGCTATGAAAGCTCCAGGGGGGCACCTCTAATGGATATCAGCGCCGCGGAAGTCTCCGCGATCCTCAAGCAACAGATCGCGAATTTCGGGACCGAGGCGGATGTCGCCGAGGTTGGCCAGGTGCTGGCCGTCGGTGACGGCGTCGCGCGCGTCTACGGCCTCGATAATGTGCAGGCCGGCGAAATGGTCGAGTTCCCGGGCGGCATCAAGGGGATGGCGCTCAACCTCGAGACCGATAACGTTGGTTGCGTCATTTTCGGCGACGACCGCGGGATTAAGGAAGGCGACACCGTTAAGCGGACCGGCGCCATCGTGGAAGTGCCGGTCGGCAAGGGCCTGCTCGGCCGTGTGGTCGACGCTCTTGGCAATCCTATCGACGGCAAGGGGCCGTTGGTCGACGTCAAGCGGATGCGCGTCGACGTCAAGGCCCCGGGCATTATTCCACGCAAGTCGGTGCACGAGCCGATGCAGACCGGCCTCAAGGCGATCGACGCCCTGGTGCCGATCGGGCGCGGCCAGCGCGAGCTGATCATCGGCGATCGTCAGACCGGCAAGACCGCAGTGGCGTTGGACACCTTCATCAATCAGAAGGGGGTCAACGAGGGGACCGACGAGAGCAAGAAGCTCTATTGCATCTATGTTGCGGTCGGTCAAAAGCGTTCGACCGTCGCCCAGATCGTCAAGACCCTGGAAGATGCCGGCTGCCTTAAATACAGCATCATCGTTGCCGCCACCGCATCCGAGCCGGCGCCGTTGC
Source organism: uncultured Rhodospirillales bacterium (assembly GCA_903931735.1). Lineage (GTDB taxonomy): Bacteria > Pseudomonadota > Alphaproteobacteria > Azospirillales > Azospirillaceae > BOG-933. The sequence goes on along the minus strand of CAIZDL010000065.1, from coordinate 44,160 downwards.
AGTTCTTGGCGCCCTACACCGGCTGCACCATGGGCGAGTTCTTCCGCGACAACGGTATGCACGCCGTGATCGTGTATGACGATTTGTCGAAGCAGGCCGTTTCCTACCGCCAAATGTCGCTCTTGCTGCGTCGCCCGCCAGGCCGCGAAGCTTATCCTGGCGACGTGTTCTATCTCCACTCCCGTTTGCTTGAACGGGCGGCGAAGATGGGCGATGCGGCAGGCAATGGCTCGTTGACCGCGCTGCCGGTGATCGAAACCCAGGCCGGCGACGTGTCCGCTTACATCCCGTCCATCGTGATCTCGATTACCGACGGTCAGATCTTCCTTGAGACCACCCTCTTTTATCGCGGCATCCGCCCCGCCATCAACGTCGGCCTTTCGGTCAGCCGCGTTGGATCGTCGGCGCAGATCAAGGCGATGAAGCAGGTCGCGGGCTCGATTAAGCTGGAACTGGCCCAATACCGCGAAATGGCGGCCTTCGCCCAGTTCGCGTCGGACCTCGACCCGGCCACCCAACGCCTGCTGGCGCGCGGTGTTCGGCTGACCGAGCTTCTCAAGCAGGGGCAATTCTGCCCGCTGCCGGTTGAAGAGCAGGTCGTGTCGATTTTCGCGGGCGTGCGCGGCTTCCTCGACCGCATCAAGGTTGAAGACATCAACCGCTTTGAAAAGAAGCTGCTGGAAGAGATCCGGTTGAAGGGCGCTGACATCCTCACCAGCATTCGTGATGAGAAGGCGTTGTCACCGGCCACCGAAGAGCGGCTGAAGGCATTCGTCGGCGGGTTCGCCAAGGTGTTTGTGTAAGCAGACATCAGGATTCGGACAGCGATGTGCCAACCCTGTGAAATGAAGGCCTTATATGCCTAGCCTTAAGGACCTCAAGAACCGGATCGCCAGCGTTCAGTCGACGCGGAAGATCACCTCGGCGATGAAAATGGTCGCGGCCTCCAAGCTCCGGCGTGCGCAGGAGCAAGCGGAGGCGAGCCGGCCTTATGCCGAACGGATGGATCGGATGCTAGAGTCGCTGGCGTCCGACATCCTCGAAAAGGGGGCCAACGCCGACGGTCTGCCGAAGCTTGTTACCGGGTCTGGGTCAGACAAGGTGCAATTGCTTTTGGTGGTAACGTCGGATCGCGGCCTTTGCGGTGGCTTCAACTCGACGATCGTGCGCGAAACGCGCCGGATCATTCGTGCCAACGAAGCGGATGGGAAAACGACGAAGCTGATTTGCGTTGGCCGTAAGGGCCGCGATCAGCTAAGGCGTGACTATGGCAACCTGATTGTTCACTACTTTGAGGACATCGGGAAGCCACGGTTGACCTTCGCCGATGCGGGCACGGTCTCAGCCAAGGTGCTCGAACTATTTGATGCTGGTGAGTTCGACGTTGCGCATGTTGTTTACAACAAGTTCAAATCGATCATCGCGCAAATCGTGACGACGCAACAGCTTGTTCCGTTGGCGCCACCGAAGCCCAAAGATGACGTCATCGGGCGGAATCTTTTAAAGCCATCGATTGAGTTCGAACCGGAAGAACAGGTTATTTTGGCAGAACTTCTGCCTCGCAATCTGTCCTTCCAGGTTTTCCGGTCCCTTCTTGAAAGCGCTGCGAGCGAGCAGGGCGCCCGGATGGCTGCGATGGATAACGCGACCCGCAACGCGGGTGAGATGATTCAAAAGCTAACACTCAACTACAATCGTACCCGTCAGGCCGTCATCACCAAGGAACTGATCGAAATCATTTCGGGCGCCGAGGCGCTCTGAGAACGGCAACGGGATCAACTGGACAGTTCGGGATCCGAGGGAGCTTTACTCCATGGCTACAAAAACCAAGGCGACCAACGCCGTCGGCAAAATTACGCAGGTGCTGGGCGCGGTTATCGACGTTCAGTTTCACGGCGAGTTGCCGGCGATTCTCAACGCGCTGAATGCAACGAACGATGGCAAGACACTGGTGCTGGAAGTTGCCCAGCATTTGGGCGAGGGTGTCGTGCGCACCATCGCGATGGACACCACCGACGGGTTGGTTCGAGGCGCGAAGGTTGTAGATACCGGGGCGCCGATCACCGTGCCGGTTGGCCCCGAAACCCTCGGTCGCATTATTAACGTCATTGGCGAGCCAGTGGATGAGCGCGGCCCGGTTGGGGCCAAGCTGAGCCTGCCAATCCATCGGTCCGCCCCTGAATTCATCGAGCAATCCACCGAAGCTCAGGTTCTCGTTACGGGCATCAAGGTCGTTGACCTGTTGGCGCCCTATGCTCGCGGCGGAAAGATCGGGCTGTTCGGCGGCGCCGGCGTCGGCAAGACCGTGTTGATCATGGAGTTGATCAACAACGTCGCCAAAGCCCATGGTGGCTTCTCGGTGTTTGCTGGTGTTGGTGAGCGGACCCGCGAGGGTAACGACCTTTACCACGAAATGATTCAGTCCGGCGTTATCAAGACCGATGGTTCGCCTTCAAAGGCGGCGTTGGTCTACGGACAGATGAACGAGCCGCCGGGCGCCAGAATGCGCGTCGCTCTGACCGGTCTGACCCTCGCGGAATACTTCCGCGACCAGGAAGGCCAGGACGTGTTGTTCTTCATCGACAACATTTTCCGCTTCACCCAAGCCGGCTCGGAAGTGTCCGCACTTCTCGGCCGCATCCCATCGGCGGTGGGCTATCAGCCGACGCTGGCGACCGACATGGGCGCGCTCCAAGAGCGCATCACCACCACCAAGAAGGGGTCGATCACCTCGGTGCAGGCGATTTACGTGCCGGCCGACGATTTGACCGACCCAGCGCCAGCAACCTCGTTTGCCCACTTGGACGCGACCACGGTGCTCAGCCGTCAGATCGCCGAGTTGGGTATTTATCCGGCCGTGGATCCGCTCGACTCGACCAGCCGCATTCTCGATCCACGCGTTGTCGGTGACGAGCATTATGCCGTTGCTCGTAGCGTCCAAAAGGTTCTCCAGACCTACAAGTCGCTGCAAGACATCATCGCGATTTTGGGCATGGACGAGCTTTCAGAAGAAGATAAGCTCGTGGTGGCGCGCGCTCGTAAGATCCAGCGCTTCCTCTCGCAGCCCTTCCACGTCGCAGAAATCTTCACCGGCACTCCCGGCGCGTTGGTTAGCCTCGAAGACACGATCAAGGGCTTCAAGGGTATTGTGGATGGTGACTACGACCATCTTCCGGAGTCGGCGTTCTACATGGTTGGCACCATCGAAGAAGCAGTCACCAAGGCGAAGAAGATGGCGGCCGAAGTCGCCTAATTGGCGATTTTTGAGCCTGAATCAGACGTTGCCTGCTGAATATTCCCTCTCCCATGTTTTGGGGGAGGGGTGAGGATTAGGACCATGGCGGAAAAGGTTGAATTCGAGCTGGTGTCGCCCGAAGAACTGCTGATCTCACAACCGGTAGATATGGTCGTGATCCCTGGCGGCGAGGGGCATTATGGTGTGCTTGCCGGGCACGTCCCGATGATCACGACCGTTCGCCCCGGGGCGATTGTGACCTATGAGGATAACCGGGTTACCGATAGAATATTCGTCACCGGCGGCTTTGCCGAGGTGACCGAGGAGCGCGTCACGGTGTTGGTCGAGGGGGCGCTGAAGGTGGCCAATCTTGACAGGGCCAAGGTGGAGCAAGACATCAAGAACTTCGGTGAAGATGTCGAGGACGCGAAAACAGACGAAGAGCGGGTCAAAGCTCTGACCAATCTGGGAATAGCCCAGGCAAAACTGATCGCAATCCTGGACGATAATTCTGGGCATTGACGTAAATACTGCCCCGAACTCCTTACAGGGTTTGGGGGTCGGGTTCCGTTCGTGTTTGGTAGAACCATTTGTGGCGAGGCGGCGCGGGGCAGCTAGGCTGCCATTGTTTGGGTGGCGAGGCGCCCGCGCGTGCCCCACGGTTCGTCTTTAGGTCAGCGGCCCTCCTTCGCGGCAGAGGTCGCATTTGGGGCAAGATACCCCGTTTTCCGCTACAATTTGCGCAATCAAATGGTCGCGCGCCTCGATGAGCGGTGCGGATTTGGCTGGGCACTGTGTTGTGCCCCCGTTTGATGCCGGTTATTCACGAGCGAATATCTCTTATCGAGCCAACCGGAGCATCACTCCCACATGCCCCTCGGCATCTTCTCCTCGTGTTGTGACCGAGGCGCTTCATTCCCAATGATCGTGTCTCGGGAACAACACAACATTTAGAAAAAGCTAGGGTTCCGACTCCGACCGGACGGAACGGTCCGTCGGAGTCGGAACCCGAGCGAGAACCGAGGAGCAGGTCAGCGAGGGATCGAGATCTTGGTGCAGGGTCCGGCACAGCTCTTTGCTTCCGACATATCGCCAAGATTGGCGGGGCACTCGCCGCATTTCCGAGATCCCAGCCCCTCTTTCGCCGCCTTCAGAAGGGCCACGATGGCGGTTGCCCAGGGCAGTTTCTCAGAAAACTTGGTCCTATACAAAATCAGGATCAAAACAATTCCGGCGTAAACGTAGGGTTCGCCATTCTCGTGGTTGGCAGCAAAAATAAAGTGCAACGCAATCATAATGTTAATCGCATACACAGATCGATGCAATTGCTTCCAACGCTTGCCGCCAATCCGCTTGATTTGAGCATTGGTCGACGTTACAGCCAGAGGCACCAACAACATAAACGAAATCAAGCCCAGAATAATAAAGGGGCGCTTATAGATATCCAGTATCATGTCATCAAGGTTAAATGCCCACTCCAGCGCCACGAAGGCAATAACATGGAGCACCGCATAGAAAAACGCATAAAGGCCAATCATCCTCCGGTATCGGGCGAGCACGCTGATCCGGGTTATTTCTTGGACCGGGCGCATAGCCAGCGAAATAATCAAGAAAGTGAATGCCCAGTCACCGAGATAACGATTTATGAAACCAACCGGAGTTTCGGTGAGAGACGGCCCGATCATATAGCCACCAACCAGAAACCGCCCCAATAACCAAACAAATGGCAAGGAGGCGGTCAGAAAGACCAACGGTTTCCAGTCGACCTTTCGGTTCCCTTTCATGCAATGTTCATTGGTTTCATCGATCCCGTTCAAAATCAACCAGCTCGCGAAGAGTGTTACCAATAATTTGGCTGTTCCCATCAGCATAAAGGGAGCACGCGGACCAACTGCGTCAAAATAGTAACCGCTGCTTTGCGTCAACATAATGATTCCGGCACCGCCGGTTAAATAAGCCATGCCCAGCACGGCCCCAAGCATCCGCTTTGGCGCCATATCGACTGTCAACACTTGCAACGTCACGGTGCAGCCGGCATGACCGATGCCAATCAAGATCATCGGCAAAACCAAAAACCAATTGAACGGGTTCGAAAATGAGCCGAACAGAAGATACCCGATGCCGGCGATCGATAAGCTGGCCCCGATTGCCGAAATCCGGCTTTGACGCTCGATCACCAACTTCCACATCGGGATCGAGGCCAAAACGCTCGCGCCCAACATCCCGATCATCACGGCGGCGTGAGTGGCCGCATATAACCGTGTCACACCAACGATATCGGAGACCGAAATGCACCAGAGGGTATAAAACAAACTAATAATAATCACGTCGGCGCGGGTGTAAAATGTCGCGACGAAGGCGAGCTGCATCCGCGGGTCTTTACTTACAAAGTGAAAAACATGCCGCAACGGACTCCCACCACTCAAGTTTTTGTCCAGAACATCAAATAAATTATTTCGGGACATGACATAGCCGCAGACCCCGACCAACAGCGGGAAGGCCACAATAACGGCGATGCCGCCCTTTTGCTCGGCCACTTGCATAATGATTGCGGTAAGGACCGTTCCCCCGAACACCATCATGAAGATCACGTCGGTCAGCAACCTCGGCCTATTGTGAAATTCCGAAACATCGCCGGCCAAAGTTGATAGTTCAAGCTGAACCGCGTCAGCGCCGCCCGATATCAGCGCGCGGGTGACATAAAGCAGCGCGAGCGCCCCGGTGCCGACCGTCAACCCGATTTTTAGACTGAAAAGCGATAAGACCGTCCCGGCGCATATTGCCAGAAACCCACCCAATATTATGGGACGCCGCCCGATCCGATCCGACATTAACCCAAACCAGCCGACCCCAAGTATCGAGACGATTTCAGCGAATACTTGTATGTCGGCGTTGATCGCCCCCTCTTTTTCAAAAGCGATCCAAAACACCGTATCCAGCAACAATGGCTGAATACCGATCGTAATCGCAGCAACCAACGCACTGGCGCACGATAAAAAGTAGACCGTATTCCACTGCAACCGGCCAAAAGCGCGGGGGGGAACCTCCCCCTTTGTCTCAAGGTTCTTCGACATCGGCTCCCCCTGCGTCTTCCCACAAACCGTTAAGGTGAGAGTCACGCAAAGCGCACAACTCGCCGTTTACCATAATACTTTTTGCATAGCCAAGACTGCCGGGCCCGCCATTTGGGTCCCGATAGGCTGTGCCTTTAACAAACATGCCGGGCCGAACGTAACAGCCGCCAGATTGTAAAAATAAACGCGGCGCCAAATCGATCCAACTCGGGTCATTGATGCCATCATCGACCAGAATATACACATCGCCCCAAACAGTTTGACTGCCGGTCCCCGAGACGCGCTTAACATTGCCCTGAAATCTATAAGCAACAAACCACTCATGAGCCTCAGGAGAGAGAATCTGTTCGGGCGGCGCCCCAACGGGATCGACGGGAAGCGCAACGGTTACCACCTTCGGCGACGCAGCCCCCACCTTTTGAGTGGGCTGAAGACGCGCGCCGGTTGCGGCAGCCGCCGTGTCTTTCACCAAAATAGTGTGGCAGGTGGCACAGGCCACCTTCTCCCGGCCATCGACATGCGGGGCCTTGGTGCCCTGAACAATGGGCAAACGCCACGTCGCCGGTCCCGCAACCTGCTTGGCCGGAACCACAATATGGCAACTCGAACAAATCATCTTTTCGCGGCCATCGCGATGCGGCCCGGGCATCCCGGCGATAATCGGAGACGCCTTGGCATAGGTGTGATCATTCCACGGATTGCCGTTGAACACCGCAGTCAAAAACATCGCCATACCAAAGACGACACCCAGCGCCATGATCCAGGCTGCCAAGTCCTGCCGCTCGGGAAGCTTGATTTTCATGCCAACGCCAATAAAGTTTTGCCGATTCGCCGCCCACCCGCGCACCCCAGCCGTATAGACCAGCCGACCCGGTTCTGTCCAGCGGCGCGGAAAATCAACGCCAGCAAAACGAGTTAGCACCATACCGCAAAACGACGGGCCGGCAAGGTTGCCATTATTTTGTAAAGTTGCTAGACATACCTTGGCAATGTGTGGGCGAAGGCCAACCTGTCACTCACAGGTTGCCGAACGCTTCGGCATATAACCTTAAAAATCAAGCTGGTCGGTTGAAGGACCGGTTAAAAAAGAGATTCCTAGGGGAAACACGCCATGAAACCCACTATTTTGGTTGCTGACGACGAGCCCAGCATTTTATTGTCGTTGCAGGTACTTCTGCAAAAAGCCGGATTTGTGGTTCGTGTTGCGCGCGACGGTGAGGAAGCTATTTTTGCACTAGAAGAATCGACTCCGAGTCTGATTTTGCTCGATGCGATGATGCCCAAACGAGACGGATTCGATGTCTGCCAAACGATCCGGGCCAATCCCGCCTACAAAGACCTGCCGATCATTATGCTGACCGCCAAGAGTCGCGACGTTGAACGGGAAAAAGGCATGGCGCTCGGGGCTACCGATTATATTACCAAGCCATTTTCCACACGAGATCTGGTCAGCACCGTCCGCAAATACCTCACAGTCGAAGAGCCGGCCTAGGCACCAGCCCCAAAAACGAGGCATCGGCCGCCGGAGTAAGCTGCGGTATGCACGCCCCCCCCAAATTAGACCTGCCTGAAGAAGCTCCGCTCACAGGCGAGCCCGAGCAAACAAATTGGCGCGTCATTGCGTTGCTGTTCCTGGTGACCGGCGTTACCGCCTCGGTCGCGGCGGCGCTAATCCCCACGCTGGTCAGCGGCGAAAACGCCCCCCAGGCCCAACATGAAGGGGCACTGCTGGCGGGATTGGTGATCGGCACCGTTGCTTGGCTGTGGTTTTCGGTCAATCGCTGCCTGTTGCGGCCGATCGAGCGCCTCGCCAGCGAAACCCACCACCTGACAGGTCATGGCCCGGCGATCCTCAGGATCGACGCCGACGACTACCCGGACATATCGCCCCTGCCCGAGGCGGTCAACGCCCTGGCCGAGCAGTTGGATACCGCGCGCCGCGATATCGAACACGCGCGCGCCAAGGCCGAGGCAGAAAGTGCCGAGACCAGCACCCGGCTTTCCGCAATCCTCCAAGACCTCCACGAGGGGGTGCTGGTCTGCACCATCCGTCACCACGTAACGTTGCACAACCGGGCCGCCTATGAGCTGCTCCAACCCAAGCACGCTGGCGGCACACCCGAGCTTCGGCCCGGCACAGCGCTCATTTCGGTGATGCTGGTGGACCCGGTTCGCCACACCCTGGAGCGGCTGATTCGCCAGGCCGGCATCCAAGCCGGATATGCCGACAGCGATGCCGGCCGGTTCATCGGCGGCACCCCCGACGGGCGCATTATGCTCGACGGCCGGATGAGCTTGGTCTTCCACGATGGCGTTATCAAAGGCGCCGGTCCGGTGATCAACAATTGCACCGTCACCGGCTACGTGCTGACCTTCACCGACGCGACCCGCGAGTTGGCCGCCCTTGGCCGCCGCGACGCGCTGCTGCGCGCCACCACCGAAGACTTGCGCACCCCGCTCGGAAACTTGCGCGCGGTGATGGAAACCCTCGACACCTGCCCAGACCTCGAAATCGGCCAACTGCGCGCCTTCGAAGAGGCCATGCGCACCGAATGCGCGACACTTACCCGCCATCTGGAACAAATTGGCGAGCAATACCGGGCCACCATCACTGGTAGCTGGCCGATGAACGATTTGCGTTCACTAACCTTGATCGAATTGGTCTGCCACCGGGTCTCTGTCCATCGCGGTGTTACCCTCACTCCAACCGGCATTCCCTGCCGGCTCCATGGGGATAGCTTTAGCCTTGCGGTCTTGATCGATCACCTTATCGAACGGATTACCAAGACCAACGGCGCCACCGAGTTTGACCTTTCCGCCGAGCCCGCCGCCCGCTGGATCTACCTCGATCTGATCTGGACCGGCGCCGCAATCCCGGGGAGCATCATCGAGCACTGGAAGGCCGATCCCCTGCCTGCCACCCTGGGCGGCCTTACGGTTGGCGATGTCCTGCGCCACCATCGCAGCGACTTTTGGAGCGAAAGCCGGCCGGATGGTCGCGCCCGCCTGCGCCTGCCGCTGCCCCCCGCGCTCGGCAACCTCGCGCCCACCGTCAAGACTGCGCCGCGCCGCGCCATTCCGGTTGAGGCCATCGACTTTACGGTGCTGAAATCCGAGCTTGACGACACACCGGGCCTGTCGACACCCCTCGGCACCCTGACCTACGTGGTGTTTGATACCGAAACCACCGGCCCCGATCCCGCCAACACGGCCCCGTGCAACCCCGCCCCGGCCAACCCCGACAAAATCATCGCCATCGCTGCCGTTCGGATCGCAAACCGGCGGATATTGATTGGCGAGCCCTTCCAAACGCTGGTCAATCCCGACCGCCCGATTCCGCCAGAGGCCACCGCCCGGCACGGCATTTCCGATCAACAGGTGAGCGACCAACCGGGAATCGATGCCGTGCTGCCCACGTTCAAAGGCTTTGCTGGCGGCGCTGTGCTGGTCAGCCACCATGCGGCCCTTGATCTGCCCTTGCTGCGCGCGGGCGCGGCCGATGGCGGGGGACTGCCAAACCCGGTGATCGATACCTCGCTGATCTCGATGATGCTTCAAGGACGGGAGGCCGATCACTCTCTCGACGGCCTCGCCAGCCAGCTTGGCATTTCAGCCATCGACCGCCACACCGCGCTTGGCGACAGCCTGATCACCGCGGCGGTCCTGCTGGCTCAAATCGATCTGCTGCGCCACCGGGATATCGTCACCCTTGGGGACCTCCTGCGCGCCGTCAATACGTTTATCGGCACCCAAACCACAGAGCGCTCGCCATGACCTCCTCGACCCCCGACAATGTGGTGCCGCCGGTCGCCTACCGCAATGACCGGTTGATCGCGCTGTTTTTATTTGCCGTCGTTGCCTTCACGCCGCCCCTGCTCCGGGTATTTGGACAACCGGTGACTTTGATGGGCTGGCCGGTGTTGTTCGTTTACATCTTCGTGCTCTGGGGAGGGGTGGTGGCCTTGATCGCCATTGCCGTCGAATCGCGGGATGGCAACACCAAACGGCGGCTGCCCGAGGATTAGCAATGGACCGTTACGCCCGATAGGGGAGAGCGGCGTCCAACTCGGCTTTCAGCGCCACCATCGCCGCACACTCCTGCTCCAAATGTTGGACCAGCACCTCACGGACGCCGCATTTGCGCACCCAGTGGGCGCTATAGGTGAACACCGGCTCGTAGCCCCGCTGAAGTTTGTGCTCGCCCTGGGCGCCGGCCTCGACCCGCTTCAGGCCGTGGGCAATGGCAAAATCGATGGCCCGGTAATAACACGCCTCGAAATGCAAAAACGGAATGTCCTGAGGCCCGCCCCAATTGCGCCCGTAAAGCGCATCATCGCCGATCAGATTGAGCGCGCCGCCGATCCACCGGCCGTCTTGCTCGGCCATCACCAACATCACCCGGTCGGCCATCGCCGCGCCCAACAAATGAAAAAACTCCCGGTTGAGATAGGCGAGACCCCACTTACGGTCGGTGGTGTCGACATAGTGACGGTGAAAGGCATCCCAGTGCTCGCCCTTGATCTCAGCGCCAACCAGCGTGTGCAGACGCACGCCACTGGCGGCCACCGCTTCCCGCTCCTTACGGATCGCCTTGCGCTTGCGGGCGGTCAACGTTTCCAAAAACGCGTCGAAGCTGTGATAGCCGCGATTGGTCCAATGATATTGCACCCCCAACCGTTGCAACCACCCGGTCTCCCCCAGCGCCCGCCATTCCGATTCGGTGCAAAAAGTGGCATGGATCGACGACACCTTTTGGTGGCGCGCCACCTGCTCCAGCGTTCCCACCAGCGCCGGCAGCACCGCCGGGTCGGCATCGGGCCGGATCAACAGCCGCCGTCCGGTCACCGGGGTAAACGGCACCGCGATCTGAAGCTTGGGGTAATACTGCAAGCCCGCGCGCTCATAGGCCTCGGCCCACCCCTGGTCGAACACATACTCGCCATAGGAGTGGCTTTTAAGGTAGAGCGGTACCACCGCCGCCAGCCGCCCGCGCGGATTGGCAGGGCAACAGCGATCCCGCACCCCCAGATGCAACGGCAACCACCCGGTACGCCCGGAAACGGCGCCGCTATTTTCAAGCGCCAAAAAGAAGGCGTGACTGGTGAAGGGGTCGCCCCCGCCGGCACACGCATCCCAGTCGGCGGCATCGACCCGGCCGACGCCAAAAAGCAAATCGGCGGAAATGTCGCCCGCCCCCACCGTGCCCCGATCGCCCGCGCTCATGACTGGTCAACGAACCTGAAAGATGCCGTCGATCTCAACACAGGCGCCAAACGGCAACGAGTTGACCCCGACCGCAAACCGGGCGTGGCGGCCAATATCGCCAAAAACCTGAATCATCAATTGCGACGCGCCATTCAACACCTTGGGATGATCGCGGAAATCGGGCGTGGTGTTAACGAAACCACCCAGCTTCACGCAGCGCACCAACCGGTCGAGATCGCCATCGAGAGCATCGGCGACCTGGGCAATAAGGTTAACGCCGCACTGCCGCGCTGCCGCCTGCCCTTCCTCGATCGAGAATTCCAACCCAACTTTGCCGACAAAGTGCAACTCGCCCATATACATCGGCAGTTGCCCGGCCACGAACAGCAAATCACCCACCCGCGTGAAAGGCACATAGGCCGCAGCGGCACCGGGGGCCCTTGGCAGCTCGATCCCCAATTCCGCCAGCCGCGCTTCAACCTGTCCAGCCATCCCTTGCCCCCACTTTTTCGCGCCGCCGCCCCACCCCGGCTGCGTATCACGCCAGGAAAACAATACCGGGTTCGGCGGGTGCAGTGCAAACAGGATTCCGCAAAAACAGTTAGAGCGGGCAGCTACGGGGTGGACTCACCCCGTAGCGTTGATCCGCTCTAAAAACAAAAAGTTAGCCCATGATGCTCTAACCGACATTCGGATCAGGCGATACCACCCGGTCGGTGGTAACGGGGCGCTCCTCCCGGCCGAGCGCCGCGAAGTCCTTGAGGCTATGGCTGACGAAATGAGAAATCCTCGTCACCGCCTGCCGATTGGAGAGCGCGCCCGCCGCCCCGTAAAAAAGCGGCCGGTTGGCCGCTGCGGCCTGGGGCAAAACGGCGTCCGACGGCCCATCGGGATTGCTTTGGGCGGCTCTGATCAGCTTCGCCGCGCCGCCCGGACCCAAGAAATAAGCCATCCGGCTTTCCGTTTCGGTCGGTTTGCGATGGAGCGCGCGGGCGAGATCCTTGCCCGACTCGTCAAGATAGCGGGCCGCCATCCCCGACGACAACGCAACATCCTTGCGCAAGTCGAGCAGATGTTGACGCACGGAGGGGTCGGAGACCGAGGCCACACCATGGTGCATCTTGATCTGCGCCGCCTCCTTGCCTAACCCGTAGGCGGAACCGTGGCGCTTGATCATGTCGAGCCAGGTTTGCTCGATGAACTGAAACGGCCCGGCAGCGGAACTGCCGCTGGTGCGGCTATCGACGTTAAAATTGCTCTCCTGGGCGGCCTTGGCCATCACGTCGGCAAAACTGACATTGGCAATCCGCGCCGCCGACCGCGCGCTCTCGGTAAAAACCTCCATCGAGTTGGCTTTCGCCGATTGCGCTGCCACCGGCTTGCGCCCCGGCACCGGCATAAAGGCCTCGTCGGCCGAGGCAACACTGGTGGTGGCTCCGGCAGCAGCCCGTGTGGGCTTGCGCGGCGCCGTCAGCGCCACAACGAAATCATCACCGCCAGCATCGCCCTCGGACGCCACGGGCCTGCGCTGCGGACGCGGCGCCCGATGCCGGCCCGAAGCCGGTGCCGCCGGCCTCACCTGAGACGGAGCGGAGGAATCGAAATCGGCCATGATCGCAACGCCGCTTTTTACCAGTGCCCTTGAGCAGACACCATGCGCAAAGATACACCAAACCCCCGCGCGGGTCCACCGTGGCGAACCCACCGGCCCGGCCCCTCCAAATGCTCCCCAAACGACAAGAGGGCCGGACCCTTTCGGACCCGGCCACTCACGAAGAGTCTTCGTCTAAGTCATCGTGGCTGCGGGACTCGGATTCGAACCGAGGACCGATCGGTTAACAGCCGATTGCTCTACCGCTGAGCTATCCCGCATCAGTGCGCCGCCAAACAGGCGACGGACGGCTATATAGCAAACCATTTCGAACCACGCTACAGCGAAAATCATCTAATCGCGATGATCTGCTCCCTCGGCCCGAAAACCGGTGGCCACCAAATAGGTCTCGGAGCTGTCGGCGCGGCTCGCAGGCGGCTTGGCGTGGCGAACCTGGGCAAAATCGCGCTTCAACCGCTGCAACAACTCCCGCTCGGCGCCGCCCTGAAATAATTTGCAAACAAAGGCCCCGCCCGGCGACAGCACCCCATAAGTGAACTCATAGGCCGCTTCCGCCAGCGCCGTGATTCGCAGATGATCCGTCCCGGCATGGCCGGTGGTGGGGGCGGCCATGTCGCTCAGCACCAAGTCCGCCGGCCCGCCCAGCAGCGCCCGCAAACGATCCGGCGCCGTTTCGTCGAGAAAATCGGCCAGCATCAAATCCGCCCCCGGCAAAGGCGCCATTTCCAGAATATCGAGCCCGACCACCCGACCCAGGGTTTCCGTCGGCCGAATCCGCTCGACCGCAACCTGGGTCCAGCCGCCGGGTGCCGCACCCAGATCCACCAGCCGCATCCCCGGACGCAAGAGCCCGAACCGCTCATCGAGTTGCAGCAGTTTGAAGGCTGCCCGCGACCGATAGCCAAGACGCCCCGCCTCGGCGACATAAGGATCGTTGAGCTGGCGTTCCAGCCACAAAGTTGAGGAGATGGTGCGTTTGCGCGCAGTCTTGACCCGCACCGCCGCTGTACGGCTCTCCGCCCCGGGCCGCGTTGTTTTTTTTCCGGCCATGATTTCAGGCTGTACTCTTAAGGCTGTCGATAAAATCGGCGAGAATGCCCTCGCGCAGGCCCCGGTCGGCGATCCGCAGACGCTCGAACGGCCAGATGTCACAAATCGCCTCGAGCACCGCGCAGCCGGCCATCACCAGATCGGCGCGATCATAGCCGATGCAAGGGTGAGCCGCGCGCTGGTGGTAGTCCATCTCCTTCAAATGAAGGGTCACCAGACGGGCATGGGCAACACTAAGGTGGCTGCCATCGATGATCGAGCGTTCATACCGCGCCAAGCCAAGATTAACCCCGGCCAGAGTCGTGACTGTGCCCGAAGTCCCCAGCAATTGAACCTTGCCGAGCGCCACCGCAGCCCGGATATTATTACGCCGCTCAAACGGTTCGACCGAAGCCGCCACGGTCTCGACCATCAGGGAATAAGATCGATCGTCGATTTCATCGCTGCCATATTGCTCGGCGAGGCTGACCACGCCATGTCTCAGCGAAATCTGGTCGATCAGCCGGGGCGGACGGCCCCACCCCATTAGCTCCAGCCACATAATCTCGGTGGACCCGCCGCCGATGTCGAACACCAGCGCGTAAGGCACCTCCGCATCGAGCAGCGGCGAACAGCCGGCCAGCGCCAGCCGCCCTTCTTCGGTGCTGGAAATAATTTCGAGGGCAATCCCGGTCTCGCGGATCGCCTGCTCCAGAAAATCATCGCAATTGATCGCGCGACGGCAAGCCTCGGTGGCAACGGCCCTTAACGCCGTCACGCACCGGCGCTGGATTTTGGTGCCGCACACCCGCAATGCCGCCAGCGTCCGCTCCACCGCGCGCTCCGACAACCGGTCGCTGCGGCTCAGCCCCTCGCCCAGCCGGACAATGCGGGAAAAGGCGTCGATCACCCGGAAACCGCCACTTTGGGCGCGCGCAATCAGCAAGCGGCAATTGTTGGTGCCAAGATCAAGCGCGGCAAAAACCGGCCGCCCGGATGCCGACAACGGCACCAGCCCGAGCCTGCCCGCCCGCTCACTCACCACCTGGGTATCCACCACCACCCCTTTGATCCTTAGTCTCGATCGCACCATACCCAAATCCAACCGCGAAGGCGACCCGAATTCCGCATCTCTCTTTCGCGCACAGCGCCCGCTCGTGCGGAGCCACCCAGACCCACCAGCCGGTTTTAGAGCGGATCAACGCTATGGGATAAGCCACCCCGGACGCTGCCCGCTCTAAGGTCGACTCGAGCGCTTGACGCGCCCTTAGGGTTTGTTATATGGTAGTAGCTGGGCCTTACAGAATGAGGCCGGTGCCTTGCCCTGCCGCACCCAAACCAATGGAGAACACCATGTCTGTCGGGGGAATCGCTTCAGTCCAATACTTCCAGCAAAGCCAGAAGCTATCTGCGCAGACGGTGCAGCTTTCCGCGCAAAAGGGCTCTCAAACAGCCGAGAGCATCATCAACCGGGGCTCGGCAAACGCTGTGCATAATCAACAATCGCGCAACGACACACTCCAAAGCTCGCTCCAGCGGGGCCAGGCGATGGATATGTTCGTCTAACTGCGGCCCGTCTGGCGGGATCCGATCTCGCCGCTGCCCGGTTCAATCTCGTCGCTGCCCGGACCTGTCGTTGCCTGCACGGGCCGCCGGGCTTTTGGCTGTACGTGGTCGAGCGCCGCGCCCGCCCGGCCACGCCGCCAGTGGGGTGGTCACCCTGTGGAGTGGTCACTGGGCCACTTTGCGCGGGGGCACTGGGCCGGAGCGCCGCGCCCGAATGCCGCCGCCACTGGCTAACGGCACGAACCAAACGCCAACGACGAAGGCAACCAAAGGGCGGGGCCGGTAGAATCCGGCCCCCTTTTTTTGCGCTGCTCTGGTTACTGGGGGTTTGGAACGGACGGGGAAATCGCCTGGGCGACAAATACAGCAGCGCCCCCCGGCGGCCCCGCCAGCGCGCAAGCCATGGCGCTGGCCTAAACGGCTACGGCCAAGCAAGACCGGACTTAGTGGGCAGCCCCCGACGGCCCCTTACTTGCGGCGGCCGAAGGGCTCGACAGCAAGCTCCACTGCCTCGCGATAGCGATTTCGGTCTCTCCACCATGCCTCAGCATCTTGTCGAGCCGGGTCAAAAATTTCGAACGCATCACGTCCTCCATCAGCATGACAACGTGAAAGAGATATCGGGCCGACCGGGCCGTCTGCACACTGCACGCCAGCGCAGGGCTGGGTCGACACCGCGAAAAAGACACGAAAAAGCGGGCGCCCTCATCGGACGCCCGCCTTTCCCTGATCTCAACGGTGACGGATCACAGCGTCTTGAGGTTTTCCGCCGAGGTCTTACCCTTGCGCGGATCCTTGACCAGTTCGAAAGAAAGCTTCTGGCCTTCCTTCAGATTACCGATTCCGGCACGCTCCACCGCCGAAATGTGCACGAACACATCGGCTGAGCCGTCGTCCGGCTGAATGAAGCCATAACCCTTGGTGCTGTTGAACCACTTCACGGTGCCAGTGGGCATCCCAATCTCCAACGTCGCAAGCCGCGCCGGACGGACTCGCCCGACGCATCAGTCTGTAGTTCCAGGGACGACACCAAACACAGCACCCATAACGGTGGGGAACGGCAATCCAAGGCAGGCAGATTGATCCACCAGTATTGGCTCCGATTTCCGAGAGTTTCAAGTGCCAATCGTCATACCGGCACCGTTATTCCCGAAAATCCCAAAAGAGTGAACAAACAGCCGGAGATCCTCGTAGGGCTCAAACACCAGGGTTCGGCCTGCGGCAAGGAAGCGCCGCACCTCGTCCAGCTCCGGACCATAGAGCCCGAAACCACCGTGGACCGCATCGGGATAAACCAATGTTTTCATGCCAGTAACAAGGTCAGACACCAGCGCCACCGACACGCCGTCGGCCTGCGCTTTCGCCACCCGCTCCAGCAATCGGTGACCGCCGCTGCCGGGATCAAGCGGCTCAAGGTAGGTTTCAACCCGCCCGCCCGGCTCCCGGCCCCCACGATGCCCCGCCACCCCGGCAGCGACCGTGCGCACGAGAATCCGCTGTTCGCCATCCTCGATCGCCCGCAACGCCTCGGCCACCAGAAAATCCCCGGCCTCGACCCCCGCCAACGAGCCATCCTCAGCCACCACGAACACGCAACCGGGGCGATGGGAGGCCTCCCCCGTGGCGGTCATCACGGTGCCAACCGCCACCCTGCGGCCAGCCCCCAGCCAGCGCAACGCCGCCGCCAGGGCGCACTCGGCAGCACCAAGGCGATCCCGCTCGGCTTGGCCCGGCTCCGGATTTTCCGGCTCCGGATTTAATTGGCTCATACCCCAGCTCCTCGATAAGGGACGATCTTCGCCCCAACCATTGGCCACAGCCGGCTTTTCGTCAATCGCTTCCCGCGCTTCCCTGCCGCCCCGCAAAGAGTGCCGACCCGAAACCCAACGTTGACGGGCGGGGCCTTGGAGCCGTATTCATTACGTTCCGGCATGTCCCGGCCACCCCTTCCATACACGGGAACCCCGCCCATGAAATGGCTTGCGTCCATTACCACCCTGCCGCAACCGCGCATCCGCCAACTGGTATGGATGGGGCTGGGCGCGGCCCTGATCATTTCGGGAGCGTTGATCGCTCTTACCCCTGTGGTCATGGGCACAACGTTGGTGCTGGTGGGCTCGGTGATTTTGTTGCGCAACTCGTCGGATGCCCGGCGGCTGTTCGTGCGCATTAAGCGCCGCTACCCCGAGACCTTCTTGGCTTTCGACAACTGGCGCCACCGCCGGAAAAAATAAGCCGCCCAACCAAACTGACACGAGCAGCGGTTTTATCGGGCAGCGTGGCTTGTTTTATTCGGTGGGCGTAGCCGGCGCCGGCACGAGGGAGCGTATTCGTCACATGGCGTTTTTGATGAAGCGTTATCGTCCCCATTGGGTGATCGCGGCCGTCATCGTCGCGCTTGGCTCCGGAACCGTCACGCCATCGCGGGGCGAGGCTCCCGCTTTGCTCAAGGTTACCGATGCTCTCAAGGTCACCGCCGTTGAGGTCGCGGCCGAGCGGGATTTGCCCCAGGTTTGCTTCACCTTCGGCAGCCCGCTCGATAAGGCGCGGGGCCAGGGCTACGCTGCCTTTGTCGAGGTAGCGCCGCCGCTGCCCGCGCTTTCGGTGGTGGCACGGGACCGGGCCTTGTGCGTCGAAGGGCTGGCGCACGGCGCCGCCTACCGCATCACCCTTGGCCAAGGCTTACCCGGGGCCGGCGGCCATCGGCTGGCGGTGGCGGAAACCCATGCAATCGAAGTCCCCAACCGGGCGCCCGCGCTGTCCTTTCGAGGCGGCGGGGTCATTTTACCCCGGGTTGGACCCGAAGGGCTGCCGGTGCGCGCCATCAACGTCGATCACGTTCGCCTGCGGGTCCTGAGCATGGGCGACCGGGCGCTGGTCGAGAAAATTTATGCCGGCCGAGTCGGCCAAACTCTCAGCGACTGGGACATCAGCGAACTGGTCGAAAAAGGCGGCAAGGCCGTTTGGACCGGCGAGTTACCGCTCACGGCCCAGCGCAACACCCCGATCACCGCGACTTTCCCGCTGGCGCCCCTGCTGGACGGGCTGGCCCCCGGCGTCTACATCGCCACCGCGGCATCGACGGCGCCGGAGCCAAACGCGCCCACCGCCAGCCAATGGTTTGTCATATCCGATCTTGGCCTCACCAGCTTTTTTGGCGAAGACGGGCTGACGGTGTTCGCGCGGTCGCTGACCAGCGCGCTGCCCTTGGCCGGGGTCGAACTCCATCTGCTGGCCCGGAACGGCAAAGAGCTGGGCAAGGGCCATACCGGCGCCGACGGTATCTTGCGCTTTGCCGCCAACATCACCCGGCGAGCGGGCGACGATACCGCCCAGGCTCTTTTTGCCTATGGCGGCATTGGCGAGTTCAGCTTCCTCGATCTTGCGGCACCGGGCGTGGACCTGAGCGGCCGGGGCGCCGGGGGCAGAACCACCCACGGCCCGCTCGACGCCTTCATCGCCACCGAACGCGCGATTTACCGCCCCGGCGAAACCGTCTCGCTCACCACGCTGCTGCGCGACCACACTGCGCGGGCGGTGCCGGGCCGGAGCTGGCTGCTCAAGCTGTGGCGATCCGATGGCGTTGAAGCCGACCGCCGGGAGGTGCAGGATGCCGGGGCCGGCGGCGGCACCGCCAGCTTCCCCCTGCGGCCCAACACCCTTCCCGGCGTCTGGAGCATCACCGCCCACATCGAGCCCGAAGGGCCGGCGATCGGCCGCGCCGAGTTCACGGTCCACGAGCTGTTGCCGCCGCGCCTCACCCTTGCCCTAACGGTGGGCCAACCGGCGCTGACGCCGGGCGCAACCGGGCCGCTTACCATAAAAAGCCGCACCCAGTTCTGGACTCCCGCAGCGCATCTGCCGGGCGAACTTTCCCTCACCATCCTGCCCACCGAAACGCCCTTCGCCGCCCACGACGGGTACCACTTTGGGCTGGCGCAGGAAAAATTTTCACCAATCCAAACCGTGCTGCCCGGCTTCACCACCGATGGCGACGGCAAGGCCGAGGCGGAGCTTCCCGCGTTGAAGCTGCCAGACTCCTCCCGCCCGCTCCAGGCGGTGATTCGGGGCACGATTTTCGATATCGGCGGCCGGGCGGTGAGCCAGGAGTTGGCGCTGCCAATCCATCACCAGCCTTTTTTGATCGGCCTGCATCCGCGCTTTGAAAGCGAGGTGCTGCCCGAGGGCGCCACTGCGGCCTTCGACGTGATCGCCCTTGCCCCCGACGGCACCGCGATTGATAAAGCCGACCTGTCCTACGAACTTTTCGAGGAGGAGTCCGAGTTTCGGTGGTTTGAGGCGAACGGCCATTGGGACTATGAGACGATCATCCACGACCACCGCGTGACCGGGGCCACCCTCACCGTTGGCGCTGGCAAGCCCGCCGCGATCGAGGAGCCGCTCCGCGCCGGGCGCTATCGCCTGGAAGTGTTTGACCCGAAATCCGCCGTCGCCTCCAGCATCCGCTTTTCGGCCGGGTGGTGGGCAGCGCCGGCAGCGGCCAACCGGCCCGACAAAGTTCTGGTCTCGGTGATGCGGCCCCAAAGCCATGATGACGGGGTTGCGCATATTCACATCCGCCCGCCCTACGATAGCCAAGTCGTGATCGCCATCGCCGACCGCTCGGTGCGCCAAGTGATCACCCGGCAAATCGGGGCCGACGGCGCCACCCTCGATATCCCGGTTGCGCCCGACTGGTCGGCGGGGATGACCATCATTGCCACCGCATACGCCGCCGTCGACTCGGCGCGCAAAACCGCGCCCCGGCGAGCGATCGGGATCGGCTGGCTGCCGGTGGACCCGCAACCCCGCACGCTCAAAGTGAAAATCGATGCCCCCCCGATGGTGGAGCCAAGGCGGCCGACAACCGTGACCGTCGCGGTCAAAGACGCCCTCGGCGCCGCGCTGAGCGAGGGCAGCCCAACCTATTTCACCCTGGTCGCGGTGGATGAGGCGGTGTTTCAAGCAACCGAGCAACCGGCGCCCGATCCCGTGGCCTATTATCTGGGCCAGCGGCGGCTGGGCGTTGAACTCCGCGACGTGTACGGCCGGCTGCTCGACCCGGAGCGCGCCGATGCCGCGCCCGCCGCCAGCGCCCCAGCCAAAAAAGAGCGGCTGCGCCCGGTTCCCGGCTTGCCCGGACGCGATACCCCGGTGGTGACACTTTTTTCCGGCGTGGTCAAAGTGGGCGCCGATGGCACCGCCCAAGTGCCGCTTGCCATTCCCAATTTTGATGGCCGGTTGCGCCTGCTGGCC
The DNA here is from genome assembly GCA_903931735.1 of uncultured Rhodospirillales bacterium. Lineage (GTDB taxonomy): Bacteria > Pseudomonadota > Alphaproteobacteria > Azospirillales > Azospirillaceae > BOG-933. The sequence goes on along the minus strand of CAIZDL010000065.1, from coordinate 23,183 downwards.
CTGGCCTGGAACGGCACCCGAATCGGGCACGCCGAATCGAGCCTTGCGGTCCACGACCAAGTTCGGGCCGACATCGCCCTGCCCCGGTTCCTGGCCCCCGGCGACCGGGCAATGATCGAGATCGGCCTGACCAATCTCACCGCCCCGCCGGGCGAATATCAGGTTGCCCTGACCACCGAGGGCGGCGTTTCCGTTGCCGATGGCCGGTTCGCCGTTGGTATCAAAAAGGGGCGGCATGTCGACGTGTCACGTCAACTCAGCGTCGATCACCCCGGCCCGGCCGCCGTGCTGCTGGAAATCACCGGCCCCGAAAATTATCACCTGATCCAGCGCCGCCCGGTCAAAGTGCGCTCCGCCGATCGTCCGCTTTGGCGCCATAGCGCCGGCCCGCTGGCCCCAAACGAAACGCTGACCCCGCCGGCAAACCTCTTTGAGGGGCTCCGCGCCGACGCCACCACCGCCGCTGTCACAGTTGGGCCGCTGCCGGCGCTCGACCTGCCCGGCCTGGTGATGATGGTGGACCGGCCATTGCACGGCAATGTCGAAGAAATAGCGTCGGCCGTGATCCGCCTGCTTGCGGGGGGGAGCCTCGTCACCACCCTCACACTCGAGAGCCAGGAGGCCCTCCACGACCGCATCCAGGGTGGGCTCGACCGGTTGGTCGGCCAGCAGCACGGCGACGGCGGCTTTCCCCGCTGGTCGCTGAAGGAGGACTCGGACCCGGTGCTGACGCCCTTTGTCGCCGATAGTCTCGACCGCGCCAGCGCCGCCGGATACAAGGTTTCCGCTGCCGCCAGCGCCCGCGCGCACGAATGGCTGAAGCGCCAGCTCGATAATGGCTGGAGCGAAGATCACGACCTGCCGGAGCGCGCCTATGGCACCTATGTGTTGGCGAAAGCCAAAAGCCTGGACGCTGGCGCCGTTCATTATTTCCACGAAACCTTCGGGCCGCGGTTGACGACGGCGCCAGCGCGCGCCGAAATCGCCGCCGCACTCGCCTCGGTCGGCGACGACCAAGCAGCGCACAAGCTGTTTGACGGCCTGACCACCGACCTGCTCGCCGACACCAAGGGCCAATTTTCGCTGCGGGATATCGCGGCCACCATTGCCCTTGGCGCCGAAAGCGAGGTTGTGCCGCACGAACGACTTCATGCCCTGGCCGAGCGCGCGGCCCAGTACACCCCAAATCTCGCGATCCGGCCCAGCGCCAACGAGTTGGCGTGGCTGGCGCTGGCCGCCCGCGCGATCAGCGACCACACCGCCACGCCCGAATTGGCCCATATCGTCATCAACGACGAACCCTTCACCAGCGAGCGCCCCCTTTACCGGCGGCTCGATCCCGCAACCCCGCTCCGCATCCACAATGCCGGGCCGACGCCAATCAGCCAACTGGTCAGCGTGGTTGGCCTGCCCGCTGCGCCTGAGGAGGCCGCCGCGCACGGGTTCACCCTCAGCCGGACGCTTTTTGATCTCGACGGCAAGCCACTTAAAAACGACACCCTTCAACATCATGATCTGATCGTGGTAATTCTGGAGGGGCGCGCCACCGAGGCCAGTCACCAGCGCATTGTCATCAGCGATCTTCTTCCCGCCGGGCTCGATATTGAAACAGTGCGCTTTGCCGACAGCCCGCAACTTGGCAATTTATCGTGGCTGGGCACCCTTAGCTTGGCCCGTTATGCCGATTATCGACGCGACCGCTTCCTTGCCGCCCTCGATCTCGAAGAGGGGCATCCCGGGTTCCGCGTGGTCTATCTTGCCCGCGCCGTAACCCGGGGCGATTTTATGCAAGCCGGAGCAACCGTGGAAAAGGAAAACGACCCGGCACACTTCGCCCGCACCGCCCCCGGGCGGTTGCAAATTAGCGGCGAGAAAAACTAAGCGGGGTTGACGGGGTGGAGGGGCAAAGCCCCTACAATACGTTCAGAGTGCCTTCGGCGACCAAAGGCCGGGGGCCTTTGGAAACCCGGACTTTTTAACGTATGCGGCCCACTAGGTGAGGCCCATCATAGCATCGCCGGCCCCGGCACTGGTGCTCGGCAGTTGATAGGCGCCAACCATCAGCATCGCAACGGTGCGGCCGCCTTTGTTGGCAAGGGGGAGCACCAACCGCTCCCAGGTCTCCATGCGCTGAAGCCCAACCTTGCGGTTGACATCCAGGATCTCAAAATCGTTGGTATAAAGCCGAGACAACGGGTTAAACCCCCGAACCACGGCGTCATAATCGCCCCGGATCGCGGCCGACTGCTCGGGCGGGAGATCGTCCACCGTGCGTTTGGTCATCTCGACCCCGAAACGATAAACGAAATTGCTGCCATACAAGCGATAGCGGTAGCGGCCATCGGCGCCGACATCGATCAGCAGCAGGTTACCGAGCCAAGGCTTGAGGATTTCCGGCGTGAACACCGTCCGCTCGGGCAACAAACGGTCGCCCCGCAATTCAAGCCAGAGATCATAAAGCCGGGACAATCTCCCGTCCTTCAAGTCTGGTCGGCCCATCGTTCCACCCGCAACCAATTCCCAAAACGCCCCAAAGAGCGCCCAACCGCATTATACATCAAGTTTTTAAGCTCTTGAGCATCCGATTGCCGTTTCCCCATGCGACTTTTCGGCGACCCTGAACGGCGGAGAGACCCAGACACCAAAAGGGGGCGCCCACAGAGCGCCCCCTCCCGATCACCGATGTCTTCAAACGGTGGTATTGACCTTGTTGCCAAGGTTTGCGTTGACAGGTGAACTGGCCACAGCGGCCTCACGGGTCTTAGAAGCGGCGGACTCGGTGGCCTCGTCGCCATCATTATCCTTCGCCCGCGCCTGAACTGGCGGCGGTGCCTGAACCGGCCGAGCGGCGGAATGGGCGGCGGGGGAACTGGTGAGCGCTTGTACAGACATCGGTATTCTCCTGGCTAAGCAACCCCCTTCTGGGGTGCTGGAACAACTATGGCACAGTTTCGTTACCAAAAGCTTGCAAAAACTTTCAACGCTTGCCGGCCAGCAAATGCTCCAACCAGTGGATATCGTAGTCGCCATTGATAAAATCGCGCTGAATAATCAAACGGTTATGAAGTTGAATCGTCGTCTCCACCCCGCCGATCACAAATTCTTCCAGCGCCCGGCGCAACCGCATCAAACACTCATTGCGCGAAGAACCATGCACGACCAACTTGGCAATGAGGCTGTCGTAATGAGATGGAACCCGATAACCGTCATAAAGCGCGCTATCGACCCGCACACCAAGCCCGCCCGGAGCGTGATAACCCTCGATTCGGCCAGGAGAGGGCGCGAAAGTTTCCGGATGCTCGGCGTTGATCCGGCACTCGATGGCATGGCCCTGGATCCGCACGTCCTCTTGCCCATAGCCAAGCGGCGCCCCGGTAGCAACGCGAATCTGTTCCCGCACCAGATCGATCCCGGTGATCATCTCAGAAATGGTGTGCTCGACCTGAAGGCGGGTGTTCATCTCGATGAAATAGAACTGCCCGTCCTCAAAGAGGAACTCCATGGTGCCAACGCCACGATACCCAAACTCGCGAGTGGTCTGCGCCGCCAGCGCGCCGATATACTCGCGCTGAATGGCGTTAAGCCCTGGAGACGGCGCCTCCTCGATCACTTTTTGGTGACGGCGCTGCACCGAACAATCGCGCTCACCGAAATGGACCACGTTGCCGTGGCTATCGGCGAGCAACTGTATTTCGATATGGCGCGGCTTGACCAGATACCGCTCCATGTAAACTTGGTCGTTACCAAAAGCCGCGCGCGACTCGTTCTTGGCCATTTGGAAGGCTTCGCGCAGCGACTCGGGATTGCGCGCGACCTTCATGCCGCGCCCACCGCCGCCCGCCGCCGCCTTCACCAAAATCGGGTAGCCGATCTGGCGTGCAACCGCGTCGGCCTCCTCAAAGGTCTCGACCGGGCCATCGGAGCCGGGAACCACCGGCAAGCCGAGATCCATCACCGTTCGTTTCGCGGTCACCTTATCGCCCATGATCCGGATGTGATCCGGAGTGGGGCCAATGAAGGCAAACCCGTGCTCCTCAACCATTTCGGCGAACTGGGCATTCTCCGAAAGGAAACCAATGCCGGGGTGGATGGCATCGGCACCGGTGATCGTCGCCGCCGACAGAATCGCCGGAATATTGAGGTAGCTTTCTTTGGCCGAGGGCGGGCCAATACAGACGCTCTCATCGGCAAGACGCACATGCATGGCATCCGCGTCAGCCGTGGAATGTACCGCGACGGTATGAATACCCATTTCGCGACACGCACGGTGAATTCGCAATGCGATTTCACCGCGGTTCGCGATCAATACCTTTTCAAACATGCCACCGGCCCTCGGAAAGACCACCTACTCGATGATCAAGAGAATTTCGCCAAACTCGACCGGCTGGGCGTCTGACACCAGAATCTGAGTGACAGTGCCACTCCTCGGAGCCTTGATCGGGTTCATTACCTTCATGGCCTCGATGATCATCACGGTCTGCCCGGCCTTGATCTGTTCGCCAATGCGAGCATAAGCCGGCGCTCCGGGCTCAGGAGAGGTGTAGGCGGTGCCGACCATCGGCGAGATCACCGCTCCTGCCGGCGGCACCGCAGCCGCTCCGCCACCCAGCCGCCCGGGATTGGGACCGGGCGCGACCAAAGCCGCAGCCGGCGCCGCAACGCTCACCGTCTGAACTGCGGTCTGGCGAGTGACGCGAATGCGCCGATCCCCCTCCGCAAACTCCACTTCCGTCAACCCGGTTTCACGCAAAAGATCCGCGAGCTTGCGGATCAATTCGCCGTCGATGTCAAAACTCGCCATTCTCTAATCCTGCTGCTTAAACCCGATCGAGAATCGATGCCATGGCGTCAAGCGCCAACAAATACCCATTGACACCGAGACCGCAAATCACACCCTTGGCCGCCATCGAAACATAGGAATGATGCCGGAACGATTCGCGCCTGAATATATTGGACAAATGCACTTCGATCACCGGCAATTCAGCCAGGGTCAATGCGTCCAGGATAGCGATTGAGGTGTGAGTATAAGCCCCGGCATTGATGATGATGCCGTCGTTGTCGGTTCGCGCCTGCTGAATCCAGCCAACAAGCTCACCCTCGCTGTTGGACTGCCGAAAGTCAATCACCAAACCCAGTGATTCGGCCCGCTCCTGGCACATCGCCTCAAGATCATCGAGAGTCTGCGCGCCATAAATCGCGGGTTCCCGAACACCAAGCATGTTCAGGTTAGGGCCGTTCAAAATCACAACTGAGGCGTCTTGAGCCAAGGCCAACGTCTTTCGGTATCTCGCGCCCGTCCCTCGCTACAAGGGTCCAGCCGCGCTGCTCGTCCGGGCGCACTATGGATCAAATGCTCAACCCTGAAAATAGCCATGTGCATCGCACACAAAAAATTGCCCCATTTGCCGCAAGCCGCCGTTGCCCGAAAGACGCGCCAGGGGGCCGCTCGCTAAAAACCTCCGAGGGCCAAAACCTCGTCGGCAACCCGGCGGTTTGCCGCCAAAAGAGCGCCGACCGGCAGGCGCCGCCAATCAATGGCGCCGCCATGCTCGGCCACCACCACCCCGCCCGCCTCGGCCACGGCCAGCGCCGCTGCGGCAAAATCCCACACCTTGGCGCCCCGGCAATTGAGATAGACGCAAGCCCGCCCGCGCAACATCGATAGGGTATTGCCCACCGCCGTCGCCTGCGTCACCCCGGCCAAGGCCTGATGCGCAACCCGGCCGACCCATGCTGCATGGGGGATCGTGAGAAAGCGGTTCATTTCGAGCATCGCGATCGAGGTCGGCAAGGCCACATCGGGCGACAGCCACACCCGCTCGCCATTGAGCCAAGTGCCGCCGCCGCGCCACGCCATAACCGTGGTGGCCAGGGCGGGTTGGTGCATCACCCCCGCCACCGGCACGCCCTCCTCAATCAGGGCCAGCGTCACCCCCCAGTCGGGAAAACCGGCGGCGTAAATGGCGGTGCCGTCCAGCTCGTCGGCGGTAAGATAGCGCTCGGGCAACGCCTCCGGGTTCTCCTGCTCCTCCAAAATTTGGGGGACACCGGGAAAGCGGCGGCCCAGCTCGGCGCCAATAATCTCGTGGGAAAGCCGGTCGGCCAGCGTCACCAACTGGCCGGGCTCCTTCAATTGGGCGTCCAGCGCCCGCCCATTGAGGGCGAGGATCGCCGCGCCCGCCGATTGGGCCACCACCGCGAGTTGACCTGCGAACTCTTTCAAAGGGCTGGTTCCGGCATGAGTTGAGAGGGATATCCCCATAATATCCCCGGCTTATAAGATCCCCGGCTTAAGCTTGGCCGTTCATGAGAGCCGCCGCCGCCGCCCGGGCCTCGGGGGTGATGTGCGCGCCCGACAGCATCCGGGCGATCTCCTCCGTCCTGGCAGCGCCATCCAGCTCCACCACATCGGTGGTCACCACATCGCCCTGGTGGGATTTGCGAACCTTGAAATGCCCCGCGCCGCGCGCCGCCACCTGCGGGCTGTGAGTAACCACCAACACCTGAACCTCAGAGCCCAGCCGCTCCAGCCGTTCGCCCACCGCCGCCGCCACAGCGCCGCCGATTCCGGCGTCCACCTCGTCGAATATCAAGGTTGGCACGCTGCCGGTGCGCGCAAGGACAACTTTGAGCGCAAGCATAAAGCGCGCAAGCTCGCCGCCAGACGCGATCTTATTGAGCGGCCCCGGCGACGCACCAGGGTTGGTGGCGATTTTGAAGCTGACCCGATCAATGCCGGCGGCGCCCCACTCCCCCTCCAACAAAGCCTCGGCCGACGTGACGAACCGGGCGCGCTCCAGCTTCAGGGGTGGCAATTCCCGCGCCAAGGCCCCATCCAGCCGGCCCGCCGCGTCCCGCCGCTGGCGGCTCAGCGCCTCGGCGGCTTCAAGATAAGCGCTGCGGGCAACCCCGGCCTCGCGGGCCAAGCGGGACAACACCGAGCCCTGGTCTTCGATCAACGCCAAGCGCCGGGCCAAATCGGTGCGCAGACCGGCCAAACCATCCACATCCACCGAATGCTTGCGCGCCGCCGCCCGCAGAGCGAACAGCCGCTCCTCCACGGTATCGAGGGTGCCGCCGTCAATTTCCAAATCGGCAGAAACCCCACGCAGCAGCGACACCCCCTCCGCCAGCTCAGCCCCAGCGCGATCGAGCGCCGCGATCACCGGATCAAGCCGCCCGCCGGCCTTGTCCGCAGCGCGCCCAAGCTGGCGGAGCGCCCCGGCCACCGCCCGCTCGGCGCCGCGCTCGCCGCCCAAATCGGCATAGGCGGCGTTGATCGCCTCCATCAACTTTTCCCGGTGCATCAGAACGGCCCTGGTCTCGGCCAGCCCCTTTTCCTCGCCCGGACACGGCTCCAACTGATCCAGCTCCGCCACCGCGTGCCGCAACCAATCCTCCTCCGCGCGGGCGCGGTCGGCATCGACAGCGGCCTGAACCCGCGCCTGCTCCACCTGCCGCCAAGCCCGCCACGCCGCCGCCACCCGAGCCGCCATCGTTTCCAGATCGGCATAGGCATCGAGCACGCCGCCATGAGTGCGCGGATCTAACAGGCCGTGACTGTCAAACTGGCCGTGAACCTCGACCAGCTCCTCGCCCAGCCGCCGCAACAACGCAACCCCAATCGGCTGGTCGTTGACAAACGCGCGTGAACGGCCATCAACGCTGATCACCCGGCGCAAAGTGAGCGTATCGGCACTATCCAACCCCTGATCGCGTAAAACGCCAAAGACCGGATGGCTATCGGGCACCTGAAACTCGGCAGTCACCGCCGCCTGCTCGGCCCCGCGCCGGACCAAGCCACTATCGCCCCGCGCCCCCAGCGCCAAGCCCAAGGCATCGAGCAAAATCGATTTTCCCGCCCCGGTCTCGCCGGTCAAAACGCCCAGCCCCGGCCGAAACGCCAGGACCAGCCGTTCAATCAGGACCACATCGCGGATGACCAGAGACACGAGCATCAGCGGGTGCCACCCCGTTACGAGTTCAGAATACCGAGTGCCACAGCCGCCCAAACCAGGAGCGCCCACCATCCGGCGCCACCGCATCGCCGCCTTCGACCCGCACCGGCTGAATGCCGGCTTTGGTCAGCAGGGCAAAGCTGTCCTCGTACCAAGAGCTGCCCGGGAAATTATGCCACAGCACCGCCCCGGCCTGCCCGGCCTCCCTGACCAGCCCCACCGAAAGATAAGCCTCGACCAACCGATGAAGCGCCTCGGGCGTATGGCTGGTGGTCTGAAAATCTTCGACCACTTTACGGAAGCGGCCGACCGCCGCCATGTAATTTTGCTCATTCAGATAAAAGCGGCCGATCTCCATTTCCTTGCCGGCCAAATGGTCAACTGTGAGATCGATCTTGAGTTTGGCATCGCGGGCATATTCGCTCTCGGGAAAGCGGCGCACCACTTCCTTCAAGCTCTCGAGAGCGAGGTTGGTGATTTTTTGATCCCGACCAACATCGGTGATCTGCTCGTAATAGCAAAGGCCCTTGAGGTAATACGCATAGGCCGTTTGGTCGCTACCCGGATGAAGCTGAATATAGCGATCGAGCGCCAAAATGGCATCGTCGAACTTTAAGTTCTGATAATTGGCAAACGCCGCCATGACTTGGGCACGGGACGCCCATTGCGAATAAGGGTGCTGGCGCTCCACCTCATCATAGAGTTTAGCCGCCTTTTTATAATCCTTCTCGTTCATCGCCTTGGCGGCTTCGTCGTAAATTTGTTCGACCGGCCGCTCAACATAAGGCAGCTCGTCCTTCGAATCGGACGAACAGGCCGAAAGCCCCAGCGCCAACAGCGGCCCCGCCACCAACGTGGCGACCAGGGACGAACGAACAACCGGAATCATCAACGAGCGACGCACATAAAGGGGCATGGCAGACCAAAACAGGAAAAAGGGCGGGCCGGCGTCCTTATAACACAGCGGCACCAGGACAGCACAAGGTGATTGCTCGGCGCCGAAGACGGGTCACCCTCCCAAAAAAGAGCTTATCCGCCATCCCAGGTCCGAAGAAACGCCTCCAGCGCATCGACCGGCACGGGGCGGCTGATGTGGTAGCCCTGGGCGAGGTCGCAATCATGTTCGCGGATCATGTCCATTTGGGCGGCGGTCTCCACCCCTTCGGCGATCACCTCGAGATCAAGGCCATGGGCCATGGCGATGATGGTCTCGACCAACCGGGTCGAATGGGCATCGCGCTCCACCCCCGAGATGAAGGAGCGGTCAATCTTGAGGGTGTCGAAGGGATACCGCTGGAGGTAGCTGAGCGACGAATAGCCGGTGCCGAAATCATCGATCGACAGCCGCACCCCCAGCCCATTGAGCTTTCGGATCGTCCGCACACTGTCCGAGGTGTCGTCCATGAGCACGCTTTCGGTCAACTCCAGCTCAAGACGGGCGGGGTCGAGCGCGGTTTGCTCCAGCACCCGCTCAACGACGCTGCCAAAATCGCCCGCGCGCATCTGACGGGGCGAGACATTGACCGCCACCCGCAACGGCGGGCCGCCAAGGCGATCCAGCCGTCGCAGCTCGGCACAGGCCGACGCCAGCACCCACTCGCCGATTGGCACGATAAGGCCGGTATCCTCCGCCACGGGAATGAACTGGCCGGGCGCCAGCAACTCGCCATCGGCGCGCTGCCAGCGCAACAGCGCCTCGATGGTCCGAACCTTGCCGCTGCACAAATCGATGATCGGCTGATAATGCAGCCGCAACTCCCCCCGGCCAAGAGCCCCCCGAAGCGCGGTTTCAATTTGCAGCCGCTCATGCACCCGCTGATTGATGCCGGCGGTAAAAAAGCGAAACTGATTGCGACCGTGCTCCTTGGCCTGCCCCATGGCCAAATCGGCGTTGCGCAACAACACCTGCTGGTTATCGCCATCGGTGGGCGCGAGGGCAATGCCCATGCTGGCGGTAACGAACACCTCCTGCCCATTGATATGAAACGGCCGATCGAAGGACACCAGCACCCGGTTGGCAACTTTCTCGGCGGCGCGGCCCGAACTCACCCCGGGCAGGATGATCATAAACTCGTCGCTGCCCACCCGCGCCACGGTGTCGCCCTCATGAACGCACGCAATGAGCCGCCCGGCGGCAACACGCAAAAGCTCATCGCCAGCGCTATGGCCGAAAATGTCGTTGACGGTCTTAAAGCGGTCAAGATCAACATGAAGCACAGCAGTTTGCCGGTTCTGCCGCCGCGCCAAAGTAATGCTCTGATACAACCGGTCGAGCATCAAGACACGGTTGGGCAGATTGGTCACCTCGTCGTAATTGGCATGGTGCAGCAGCTTCTCCTCGTAATCCCGGCGGGCGGTAATATCCTCCTTGACCACCACAAAGTGGCTGAGAACGCCGGCCTGATCTTTGAGGGGCGCGATGGTCACATGTTCCCAGAAGATTTTGCCGTCCTTGCGCCGATTGCAAAACTCGCCCCGCCACTCCTGCCCGGCCCCGATCGTCTCCCACATGACGCGCAACTTTTGATCGCTGACAGGCTCGGTCGCAAGAAAGGTAAACAGCCGGCCTTTGGTTTCCCCCAGCCCATAGCCCGACACCGCCTCAAACTTTGGATTGGTGTAATAAATCCGGCCCAGGCGATCGGTGACCGCCACCGAAACCGGGCTCTGTTCCACCGCCAGCGTCAACAACCTCACCCGCTGTTCGGCCGCTGCACATTGACGGCGAGACTCGGAATCCCGCAACTCCCGCTCCACCGCCGGCACGAGGCGCGCCAGAGAATCCTTGTGGAGAAAATCGTGTGCGCCCCGCTTTAACAGGGCCACCACATCTTCGGCCTGGACCACCCCGGACAAAATGATGAACGGCAAATCGAGCCCGGTTTCACGCAAAATGCCAAGCGCCGCCTCGGCGCTGAAGCGCGGCATGTTGTAATCGCTCAGAACGATATCCCACCCCCCCTCCGCCAACGCCGCCCGCATCGCGGGCGCGTTATCGACACGGGTGCAGGTCGGCTGATACCCATCGCGGGCGAGCGCGCGGAGCAGCAGCACCGCATCGTCCTCGGAATCCTCAACCAAAAGTACACGCAACGGCTTGCCCATAGCCTAAACAACCCCGGAATCGAGGGTGAAATAAAAGGTCGCGCCGACTCCAACAGCAGCCTCGGCCCGAATACCCCCGCCATGACGCGCGATTATTCGCTGCACCGTCGCAAGACCAACACCAGAGCCTTCATAAACTTCGGCATCATGAAAGCGCTGAAAAGGAGTGAACAGCCGCTTTGCATAAGCCACATCGAAGCCGGCGCCATTATCGCACACAAAAAATTCGGTCTCAACCCCTTGGGGGCCATTACTCCCACTTCTCTCGCTCATACCGATTGCGATTAAAGGGGCCGGCGTCTGCCGGGTGTACTTCCAGGCGTTGTCCAACAAATTTTCGAGGGCTAACTTGATCAAACGCCGATCGCCCTGGGCAGTTAGCCCTGGTTGGATGACAGTTTGGACCGCGCGCCCAGGGTCCTTTTCACGCAGCACCGCCACAACCTGTGCGGTCATAGCTGAGATATCCACCGACTCGAAAAATAGTTCCTGACGGGTACAGCGCGACAAGCTGAGAAAGCTATCGATCATTTCGCCCATATCCCGAATGGCGGCCCTCACCCGCCCAAGAATACCAACCCCCGCACTATCCAACCGCCCCCCGTAATCCTCCTCGACGATGCGGGTAAAGCCGTCGATACGACGCAACGGCGCCCGGAGATCGTGAGAGACCGAATGGGCGAAAGCCGCCAACTCTCGGTTCGCCGCTTCCAGCTCACGGGTGCGCTGGCGAACCCGATGCTCCAGTTGAGCGTTGAGGTGGCTTATCTCCTGCTCGGCCAGCCTGCGGGCATGGTTATCGGCGGCAAGCTCAATATTGACCGTATGCAGCTCGCGATAAGCCGTCTCCAGCCGGCCAAGGAGCGCGTTAAAGGCGCCGACCGCCTGATCAAGCTCATCCTCGCAGCCGGACGGCCGATCCCCCCGCGCCAACGCCAGCCGCGTTGCACCGGGCTCCCGAATATCGAAACGACCAACAAAGCGGGCAATGGCCACAACATGCCGGATCACCAGCCAATAAACGATAAAAAGGGTGAACAGCGTCACCAACGTCGTCTGAACGACCTGACAAGCCGCGATAATCCCCCCCCGGCCCCACACACGTTGATCAGCAGCGTTGAGCGCGGCCTCCGACGCCTCCACGGTAACGGTGCCAAGTTGGTTCACCGAGAATCGGCGCACCATCGGCGCATCGTCCCGATGCCGGCCCACGGCCAAACTCTCTCCGGGCGGGATTTGGGTCAAAACCCCCGGCTCGGGCCGCAGCGAAACCGCCGCAACATCGGGTAGCTGCAAAACCGCCTCAAGCCCCAGCCGCACCGCCGCAGCGCTGAAATCCGTCCCGCCAGAAGGACCGGAAAGTGCGCCGACGAAAAGCAGCTTGGCGCCGTCGAGACACCGCTCGATGGCGCCAAGCTCGCTCCGATATTCCCAATAGAGTTGCAATGAGGTGAGGGCAATGGCAACACACAGACTGACCGACAGCACGGAACCGACCAACCGCAACCCAACCCCGCCCCGCCGGACGACGGGCCAAACCCCCTCGTTGTTCCTTGCCATTTCGAAGACCACCCGCCCCCTCCCAACGGCCCTTAGTGCGAAACAATACCTTGTTTTTCCACTGCAAGTCCATCTCCCGACGCGCCTGCCACAAAAGGTCTCGGGTACGGTATCGAAAGGGTTGCCAACGACGACCGGGGACCGCCACACTGCGCCCGGCCGCAAAAACGGCTCGTGCCACAACGAAGAGGGACTCGAAATGACCGGCGGGCTGGTCGGCTTGCTGATCGGATCATTGCTGTTGTTCGCCAGCATCATCGCCGGGCTTTTGTCGGCGCGAGTCGGCGCACCGCTGCTGCTGACCTTCCTTGGCCTCGGCATGATTGCAGGCGAAGAAGGCCCGGGCGGCATCGTTTTTAACAACATCGAATTGTCATTTTTGATCGGAAACGCGGCGCTGGCCATCATCCTTTTCGATGGCGGGTTGCGCACGCCTTACCAAACGCTCCGCTCGGCCTGGGCGCCGGCGCTGTCGCTCGCCACTCTCGGCACGCTGATCACGGCGTCCATCGTTGCCGCCGGGGCTCATTGGCTGTTCCATCTCGCCCCGCTGCCAGCCTTCCTAATGGGCGCGATCGTCGCCGGCACCGATGCCCCTGCCGTGTTCATGATGCTCGGCCGGCAGGGCGTCTCGTTACGCGACCGGCTGCGCGCGACCCTCGAGGTCGAGTCCGGCAGCAACGATCCCATGGGCATCTTTCTCACCATGGCCTGCGTCACCCTGATCAAGGCCGGAAACGCCGACCCGGGCTGGAGCGTGCTGGAAGACTTTGCCCTGCAAATGGGCCTTGGGCTAGGCTTGGGCTGGCTGGGCGGCGTCGCCCTGTCGGTGCTGACCAACCGGCTGGAACTGGCGGCCGGGCTCTATCCAATTCTGGCCCTCGCCCTTTGCCTTTTATGCTTTAGCAGCACGGCGCTGCTGGGCGGCAGCGGCTATCTCGCCATGTACGTGGCGGGCATCGTTTATGGGAACCGGCGCGTACGGGCACGGACACTGATCTGCCGCTTCTTTGATGGGCTGATGTGGCTGGCCCAAATCGTGATGTTTTTGCTGCTGGGGCTGCTGGTCAGCCCGCATTTGCTGGTAGCCCAGGGCTGGCTGGCGCTGGGCATCGCGGGGGTGCTGATTTTCGTCGCCCGGCCGGTGGCGGTGGTGGTGGCGCTGGCGCCTTTCGATTTTAGCTGGCGCGAACAGCTCTTTGCATCCTGGGTTGGGCTGCGCGGCGCGGTGCCAATTTTTTTGGCCCTGGTTCCGGGGTTAATGGGCATCGACTCGCAGCACATCTTTTTCAACGCCGCCTTCGTGGTGGTGTTGGTGTCGCTGTCGCTTCAGGGCTGGACCGCCCCCTGGATGGCGCGCCGGCTCGGCGTTGCCCTCGCCCCCACGCCCGAGGCGGCCGACCGGCTTGAATTCGACATGGTGCAGCAAACCGACCGGGATTTGGTCGCCTATACCGTAAAGCCCCACAGCCGGGCGGCCGATCACCCGTTCGCGCGGCTGCAAATCCCCGAGCGGGCGCGGCTGGTCTCGGTGATCCGGACCGGCACCGTCATCTCGACCCACGACATGGACCGGTTGCACATCGGCGATGTCGTGCTGGTGCTGACGCCTCCGGAACAAGCCCTGGCGGTGGACCGCGTGTTCTCCCGCCGCCACAAATCCCCCGCCGCCTTCGCCAACCGCGATCAGGGAGACTTTATCGTCAGCGGGACGACGCCGGTGGAAGGTCTGGCCCGCGCCTACGATATCCCGATCGAGACCCCGGTTCCGGGTATGACCGTTGGCGGCCTGATCAAGGAGCGCATCGGCCCCAGCGCCGGCCGGGGCGACCGGCTGCGCATCGGTCCGGTCGACCTGATCGTGGTCGATATGCTCGGCCTGGAGATCACAGAAGTCGGCCTGCTGATCAGGACGGAGGAAAACGCGCCGGCCCACCCATTCCGTTCGCTGATCGATCGCCTGCGCGGGCTGCTCGCAAAAGAGTGAAACCGGCCCGATCAGCCGCTCTTTGCCGCCGCAGCCGCCGCCTGCTTGATCGCAGCCGCCGCCGCCAGCGCAAAGGTGTGCGGCGAATGATAGACCTTCAAGGTTCCATCAAGACTGGCGCGCTTGAACGCGGCGGTAATTTTGTTGGCCCGGCTCTCGGCGCAAATCACCGCCATCGTGATCTGTTTTTCCACCGATATGCCCTTGAGAAGCATCACCAGCCCGAGCGCCCCATCATCGATGGAAAGAGTGTTGCGCAAATCGAAAGCGACCCACTTTTGATCAAGGCCGCAAAACCAATTGATAATATCGTGGGCGGTCTTTGCGGCGACCACCTCAAAATTGCCAAAAAAAGTGACCGTCACGCCCCAAGGCTCAGCTTTAGCGGTAACTTTCGCTAACTTAGTCTCATATACAGTCTTTCCGTCGACATCAGATTTTGTTTCAACTTCTTTGCTCATCACGAGCCTCCCAATTTACGAAAACGAAATTATAGTCATATTTATAATTTACGACCAAACGCTTCGTCCAGCCTAATCCGCAGCTCTGGCGGCCCGCCGTCAGTCGGGACGAAAATCGACGGTGCCGCGCACGTCGGCCCCGGTAAAATCCGCGCCCCGGGCATCGGCCATGGTCATCACGGCGTCTTTCAAATCGGCGCCGGCCATTTGAGTGTTTTTGAGATTGGCTTGGCTAAGATCAGCGCCCGCCAACACCGCCTTGGTGAAATCCCCGCCATTCAGCACCGCCCGAACGAAGCGGGCGAAGCCAAATTTGGTCGGCCAGCCATGGCCGTTGCGCAACTCCATCGGCCCGGCGATGACATTGGTGAGGTCGGCCTCGTTGAGGGTGGCGCGCTCCAAACAGGCGCCCCGGAGATCCGCGCCGATCAATTTCGCCTGACGCAAATCGGCGAACGAGAGATCGGCCATCGCCAGCGTCGTTCCTGAAAGATTGGCGTCTTTGAGCACGGCACACCCGAACAGCGCCGCCGAAAGATTAACCTTGCTCAGGTCCACCCCGGTTAAATCGTGCTTGCTGAGATCGGCACGGGCGCCCTTGTGGCCGTTGCTGACAATCCACTCCCGGTGATCCTGAAGGATCTTCCTCACCCGCTCGTCGATATTCTCCAACCGCTGGAGCACATCGGCCCCGGTGAGATTGGCGGTGGACAGATCGACCTCATCGAGCAGCGCCCCAACCAGGCACGCCCCGGTCAGATTGGTGTCCCGCAGCAACGCCCGGTTGAGAATCGCCCCGGCAAGCTTGCAGCCGGAAAGATTGGCGTCGGAAAGATCGGCGCCCTCAAGATTGGCTCCGGTCAAATCGGAGTTGCTGAGGTCGGCGCCAATAAAAATACTGCCCGAAAGATTGGTATCACGCAGATCGGTCTGAACCAAAAAAGCGTTGGCGAGCTTGGCCTTGCTGAGATTGGCCCCGGCCAGCCGCGCGCTTGAAAGCTGGGAATGCGCGTCTTCAGGGGCCGTGCTTTTCAGCTCGCCATCCTTCTGCCGCATCAAATAGCCGTCGCGCAAATCCGCTTCAGAGAGGTTGGCCCGAGGCATTTCCGCCCCGCGCAGGGCCGCCCCGCGTAAATCGGCTTTCGCCATATTGGCGCGGGCGCACTTGGCCTCCCGCAGGTCGGCGCCAAACAACAGCGCGCCCCGCAAATCAGCTTCGGTAAAGTCAGCCTCGGCGAGCTTGCTACCGGTAAAATCGGCGCCCGCGAGACACGCCCCGCGAAAATCGGCAAATGAAAGGTCATAGAACTTGAGGCTGGCGCGCACCCCCCCCTGCTTCGAGCCAACGTAGCGAGCATGTTTCTCCAACACCACCTTTAGCTCGGCTGGCGTTATCTTTTTGTAATCAATATTAAACTTTTCGGCATACGTAATGGTCGCCACTCCCCGACCGTTGCTGAACCCAACCCCAACCCAGCCAAATTTGGGCCAGCGCAAAACCTCCCAGCGTCGAGCCTGACTATAATACGCATCATAGTCGTTGCCGATGAATTAAAAAGCCTTTCCGCATTTCGTGTCCCCCATTTTCGTCACCGGGCCCGCCGGGCTCGGGCCATCGCCGCCAATTGAAACAACACCCGGGCGGTGAGCGTTTCGTCGGGCATTCCCGTGCGTTTGCACTCGGCCTCGGCCTCAACCAGCCGCTCCAGCGCTTGGCGCAAGGGCGCTGGCGGCCACTGGCGTAGCTGCGCCGCGAAAACCGCCTGCATTTTGAAAAAAACCGGCGGTTTAAGCGCTTTTACCGCGGCCTCGCCGCTCATACCCGCCCCAATTTCCCCCTGCGCCCAATGCAAGCGCTGAAAATGGCGCTGGGCCGCGCGCAATACCGCCACGGCGGCCATGCCCTCGCCAAACAACCGTCCGAGCGCGCAATCAAGGGCTGGGAAATCACCCGACGCTGCGGCCCAGGCCGGATCATCGAGGGAAAGCAGCGAGGCGCTGTCGCCGATTACCGCCTGAACATCCTCCAGCCCAACCCGACGCTCGCCGCCCCGGCCCGGACTGGAGTTGAGGTAGAGCGACAACTTCTCGATTTCGCCCCGGGCCATCATCCGGTCGCCGACGAGGTTGGCGGCTAAAAACGCCTGAGCATCGGGGTCGAGCACCAAACCAACCGCCGCTGCCAGCTCAACCAGCACCCGGCGCAAGGAGGATTCGTCTTCCATGTAGCACGGCAGCGCGGCGCCGGTGGTCGCAGCCTCAAAGGCCAGCCTCAACCGCGAGCGCGCACCCAAGTCGCCAGCCTCGGCCACCACCAAGCTGTCGCCACCGGTGCTGGCCTCAAACAAGGCGGCAAAGGCTCCGGTAACACCGTCCTCGGTCTCCCGCAGCCGAATGAGGCGCCGTCCGCCCGTGAGCGACAGCGCCGCCGCCTCATCCACCAGCCGCGCGGGATATCCGGCCAGCGCCTTCGCGGTCAACTCCACCACCCGAAATGGGTCGTCGAGATCGGCCACCACCGAGCGGCTCACGGTATCGGCACGATCCCGAACCAAGCCGGCGTCGGGGCCATAAACCAGCACCGCCCGGATTTTCGGGTCCGGGCGGGCGAGGAACCCCTCAATGGCCCGACCCTGAAGCTTCACGGCACCGGAGCCGGCACAGCCAGCCGATGATCGGGGTCACGGGCGAAATAGAGCGCAACCCTGGTTTTGATCTCGTCGCTCACGAATTCAACGCCCCGGTCCAGCGCGCTTTCCTGGGATATGAACGATGCCCACTGGTAATTATTGACATTATAACCGGGAACCGAGCGCGACACGCCCTTGATCACCACCTTGCCGGTCGCGATGTGAACCAGCCGATACGTCGCCGTTGCCGACCACTGAGCGCGGGAGGTGGTGGCGTCCTTTTCGATGGCCACGAGCTGCTCGGCCGCTTCAAGCACCACTTCCAGCCGATATTCAGGCGCGGTCGGCCGGTGATCGTGATAAAATCGGTCGATCAACAGATTCCGCAGCTTTTGACCGGTGCGATCCTTGATTTCGGCAACCTCGACCTTGGCCAGCGCCCCGGCAACAACGCTATCGGCCCCGCTATCGCCCATCATCGGATGAAAGCCGCAGGCCCCAAGCAAGAGCAACGACGCCAGCGCCCAGCCGCTTAAACCACGCATCCGCCGTCTCCCCGTTCAGGCTGAGATCACGATATTGACGATCCGATTCGGCACCACGATGACTTTGCGCACCACCTTGCCCTCCAGCGCCCGCACCACGCCGGGGTCGGCCAGCGCCGCCCGCTCGGCCTCGGCCGCCGGCAGGTTACGGGCCAAAGACAGCGTCGCGCGCAGCTTGCCGTTCACCTGAACCGCCACCGTCACCACATCGTCGCGGACCAGCGCCGGATCGAAACCGGGCCACGGCCGGTCGGTCAACGGCGTATCGTACCCGAGGTGTTGCCACAGCTCTTCAGCCAGATGCGGCGTGATTGGGTTGATCAGGCCAACCAGCGCCTCCAGCCCCTCCCGCAGCGCCCAGTCTTCGCCCTCGCCCGCGCCAAGCTCGGCCAGCGTGTTCGAGAGTTCCCTTATCCGCGCCACCGCCTTGTTGAAATGGAACTTGCCCAAATCCTCGGTGATCGCGGCCACGGTCTTGTGGGTGGCCCGGCGCGCGGCCCCGGCCTTGACCGACAGCGAGGCCGGCATCGGCGTGCCGGGAGCGGGCAGACCCACCGCAGGCTCGGTTGCGATCCGCCACAACCGGTTGATAAAGCGCCACGCGCCATCGATGCCCGACTCGGTCCATTCCAGATCCCGCTCGGGCGGGCTGTCGGACATCAGCAGCAAGCGCGCGGTATCGGCGCCGTAAGCATCGACCACCCGTTCCAAACCGACGACATTTTTCTTGGACTTGCTCATCTTCTCGAGCCGGCCCACCGCCACCGCCGTCCCGTCGGAAACCCGCACCGGACCCGCGCCGCGCTCCTCCACCTCTTCGGGGTAGAGCCAGTTGCCGGTGTCGTCCTTATAAGTTTGGTGGGTGACCATGCCCTGGGTCATTAACCCGGCAAACGGCTCGGCAACGTTAAGGTAGCCGCAGCGCTTCAGCGCCAGGGTGAAAAAGCGCGAATACAGGAGATGAAGGACCGCGTGCTCGATGCCGCCAATATACTGGTCCACCGGCAGCCAATAATCGGCGGCCTGGGGGTCGAACGCGCGCGTGGTCTCGCCGGGGGAGGTGTAGCGGGCGAAATACCACGACGACTCGAAGAAGGTATCGAACGTGTCGGTTTCGCGCACCGCCGGCTGGCCGCAAGCCGGGCAGGCGATGTGCTTCCAGGTTGGGTGATGCTCCAGCGGATTGCCCGGCTTATCGAAGCTGACATCATCGGGCAGGCGCACCGGCAATTGGTCGTCGGGAACCGGCACGATGCCGCAGGCGCGACAATGAACCACCGGAATCGGGCAACCCCAATAGCGCTGCCGCGACACCCCCCAATCGCGCAGCCGATATTGGATGACGCGCTTGCCGATGCCCATCTGCTCCAGCCGCTCGCCCGCCGCCTGCTTGGACAAATCGACGGCCATGCCATCCAAAAAGCCCGAATGATGCAGCGTGCCCGGCCCGGTATAAGCCTCGACACCAACCCGGAAGCTCGCAGGGTCCCCCCCCTCGGGAATCACCACTTCCTTGACCGGCAACCCATATTTCCGGGCAAAATCCAAATCGCGCTGATCGTGGGCGGGACAGCCGAAAATCGCCCCGGTGCCATACTCCATCAGCACGAAGTTGGCGACATACACCGGCAGCGTCGCCCCCTCGATAAAGGGATGCCCCACCTTCAACCCGGTATCGAAGCCAAGCTTCTCGGCGGTTTCGATCGCGGCTTCACTGGTGCCGCTCCGGTTACATTCGGCGATGAACCCGGCCAACGCCGGCTGTTCGGCGGCAAGGCGGGTTGCCAACGGGTGGTTGGGTGAAATCGCCACAAAGGCCGCACCAAACAAAGTATCGGGCCTAGTCGTAAAGACCTCGATACCCTCGCCAGACCCGGCCAGAGTAAAGGTCAGGCGCGCACCACTGGACCGGCCGATCCAATTTTCCTGCATCACCCGCACTTTATCGGGCCAGCGATCAAGCGTTCCCAGCCCTTCCAGCAGGTCTTCGGCAAACTCGGTGATGCGCAAAAACCATTGGGAGAGCTGGCGTTTTTCCACCAGCGCCCCCGAGCGCCACCCGCGCCCATCGATCACCTGCTCGTTGGCCAGCACGGTGTTTTCAACCGGGTCCCAGTTGACCCAGCTTTCCTTCCGATAGGCGAGCCCGGCCTTCAAAAAATCCAGGAACATCTTTTGTTCATGGCGATAATAGCCGGGCGCACACGTCGCGATCTCGCGGGTCCAGTCATAGGCCAGCCCCATGACTCGCAACTGTTCGCCCATTACTTTGATATTTTCATAAGTCCAGGTGGCAGGGTGGACCTTATTGGCGATGGCCGCGTTCTCGGCCGGAAGCCCAAACGCATCCCAACCCATGGGATGCAGCACGTTGAAGCCTTCGGCCCGCTTAAACCGCGCCACCACGTCGCCCAACGTATAATTGCGAACATGGCCTATATGCAGCCGCCCCGATGGATAGGGGAACATCTCCAACACATAATATTTGGGCCGATCGGGGCGTTCCACCGCGACAAAACTACCGCGCCGCTGCCATTCGGCCTGCCATTTGGCTTCGGTTTCCCGGAAATTATAGCGAACCATGTCGGTCGGACTCTGATAATTTTTGAACGGTTAAAACGGAACGGGCCGCGGCCGCCTTCCGGCCAGACCGCGGCCCCTCGCCTGGGGACGACTCGGCGCCGCGCGCGGCGCCGGGACTAGTTCTTGACCTGGGCCATACGCAATTGACGCGCGCGGGTGAGGATGGTGTCTTCCAACTGAGTCGCGGTATCACCGGCAACCTTGCTATCACGCCAGGAACCGCCCTCGCGGGTCTGCCGGAAGACCGAGACTCGCAGAGCATCGGCGCGAAGCTGCTTGTCGAGGATGTAGATGTTGACCTTATAGCGGCTGTCCGGCGTCTCGGGCGGCGAGTACCAATCCGTAAGGATCACGCCGCCAAAAGGATCGGCCGAGACCACCGGCATAAACGACAATGTATCGAGGGAACCGCGCCACAAAAAGCTGTTGACGCCAAGGCCACCGCCGCCGCCCTGATCCCCATCCGGCCGCTTACTGCCGGAAAAAAGGCTCAAGCCACCTTCGCCCCCCATGATGCTGCCGTATTTATACATCTCCCGCTTCTGAACTTCTTCCTGCGAGGGGCCGCTGCTGCCAGAAAACAGGCTACAGGCGCCCAGCAAAAGTGTCAGAACCAAAAACATACCTTTGTGGACGATCCAGGGCAGCCGGGGCATGACAGGAGCTTCGCGTTGTTCAGACGGGAGGCCGCCGCCACAAAAGAACTGGCCTCTTCAGGTTCGAACAAACCATAAAAGCCGCCAGCCCGCAACAGGATTGGCGGCTCAAAGTCACCGCCGCCACAACGCCCGATACGCGGCCTCGATGGTGCGGGCAAAAGCCGGGGCGGAGCAGAGGCGAGAGCCCCTCATGCGCTCCCGCAAACCCGCCCGCATTTGGCTGAGACGCGCAGGGTCGCCGGCCAGCGCCACGGCGATTTCGACATAATCGCTCCGATCCCCGCCGACCAACTCGCCCAGCCACAGCCCGCCCAGCAGGCTGGCGCCAACCCGCGCGGCATGACGATCGCCCAGCATCGTCACCACCGGCACCCCCATCCACAGTGCCTCGCAGGTGGTGGTGGTGCCATTATAGGGAATGGGATCGAGGCCGATATCGATTCGGCGATAGGCATCGAGATGGCCGGTGGCCCCGGCGATTCGCGCCATCAGATCCACCCTGCCGCCATCAACGCCGCGCCGGGCGAAGCGCTCGCGGGTGAGGGCCGAGGTTTCAGCGCACCCAAACGCCTGGCCCTTGAGCAGCAACCGCGCCGTTGGCAGCCGGCGCAAAATCGCCGCCCACACATCGACCGTGGCTTCCGAGAGCTTGGCCGGGTTGTTGAACGAGCCAAATGTCACCACGCCGGTTTCAAGACCGGGCGGCAGCGATGGCTCGGGCGCATCCTCGGGCGCGCCGTAGCACAAAAATCCACCTTCGAGTCTGATCAAACGCTCGGTGGCGAACACGTCGGCGTCCCCCTCCGGATCGGTGACGGCATCCACCAACCGGTAATCCATCGCCGGCAAGCCGGTGGTGTTGGGGTAGCCCAGCCACGTCCCCTGAACCGGGGCGGCCCGGCGCGCAAACACCCCCAACCGGTTGTGAGCGGTGTGACCGGCGAGATCGACCAGAATATCGATCTGATCGGCCCGAATGCGCTCCGCCAGAGCAGCATCGGCCATGCCAACCGTGCTCAGCCAATGGTCGGCATGGCCACGCAACCGCGCCGTCATGGCATCGGGCACCAACACATCGGCGTAACAAAAGCTTTCAACCGCCGCCGGATCGTGGGCCGCCAGCAACGGCAAAAAGAACTGGCTGACCGAATGAGCCCGAAAATCGGGTGAAACATAGCCGATTCTCAGCCGCCGAACCGAATCCCCGGGGGGGGCATGGGGCGAAATTTTCAGCCCGGCCACGGCGCGCACCTCAAGATCCGCGCCAAGCCGGGCGTGTTCGGCGAACAGGGCGGCGGGGGTCAACGCACCTGAATTATTCAGCGCGAACAACAAATTGCTGATCGCATCGCCGCAACCGGGCAACAGCTCCAGCGCCCGGCGGTACAGGGGCAGCGCCTCCTCTAACACCCCCTGGTCCCGCAGCACGCCCGCACTATTGATCAGGGCGGCAGCCGAATTCGGGTCACTCGCCAAGGCTCGGCGATAGTGGGCCAGGGCATCGGCCAGCAACCCTTGCTCCTTCAGGACATTTCCCCAATTGATCAGGGCATCGGCAAAGCCGGGCCGGCACGCCAACGCCTCGCGAAAGCTGGCAATCGCGGCCGAATGATCGCCAAGGACCGAGAGCGAGTTGCCAAGATTATTGAGTGCATCGGGATAAGCAGGCCGGAGCGCCAGCGCCGCCCGATAGCG
>CAIZDL010000064.1 GCA_903931735.1 uncultured Rhodospirillales bacterium | reverse complement strand
GGTGACGATCACGGTGGCGGCTCGGATCGGGGCACCTCCGGCCACCGAAAGGTCCTCGGCGACGGGTGCGCCCCAGGCCATCCAGTCGCAGGTGCCGCCGAGGGTGCGGTCGAGTGACAGCGCGGCGCCGATCGCGCGCAGCAAGCCGTCAAGGGCGATGGCGCGGGCCGCCGGCTGCCCGGCCTGGACGAACACCTCCAACCGGGCCGGATGGTCGTAGAGGTAGGTCAGCGGCGACAGGATGATTTCGGGCGGGCCGGGATCGCCATCCCGGAGAATGATCAGCCCGCCCTGGGGCACCCGCTCGGGGATCGCGGTTTCGCGCTCGACGGCGGCGCCGGGCACGGTGGTCAGGGTGGCAAGCAACGACTGCAATACGGCTTCACGACGGCTGGGCATCGATCATCTCCGATAGTGGCTTGAAAGAAAGCGACAAAAACAAATCCGGCGCAGAGGCCGCATATTGTGAAAATACTGTTATGCGGCTTTGATCAACTCCGCCTGGACTGGCCTCGGCGTCCATCTCTGCCGGCATTGCAAGGCATCCCAGCGCTCGGCCATCGCCTTGGCGTTGTTGTGGGGACGCTTGTGATTACGGGCGATATCGGTGCTGTCGACCGAGGCGAACGGATAGATCGAACCGGACAGAGCCATGCCCCGGAGCATGTGCAGCCAAACCGGCGCGGGGCCGTTGCCGCACAGCTGGTTCATGGCATCCGTCATGCGGTCGTGCCAGCGGGCATCGCCGACGACGGCATAGGAGCCCGAACTGCCGAGGCAGACGCGGGGCCACGTCTCAGCGAGCCGGCACAGGCGGCTGATCTGTTCGTGCAGGTGCCATACGGGAGCCGCCTGCCGGCGACCGTGCGGCCACTGGCGGATCAACTCGTCATTGGCGGCCTCGTCGCCCGCGATGACATCAGGCACGACGGCCCAACTGGTCTGGTAGTCAAGCCAGCGTTCCGCCCAGGCGTAGTAGCCCGGCCAGTCGGTCGGCTTGCCGGCCCGCCACAGGCTAAAGGCGCCGTTGTCGAGCATCACCGACTGGCCAATGTCGTGGCACACCGTCACGTCGGCGGGGGCCGCATAGGAGACGCAGAAGCATTTGCCCCTGAGGGTCCAGAAGCACCGTTCGCGGCGTAATCGGCGTGCCATGAAAATGAAGTGTCATTGAAGGTCCGGGTCGAAATGGCTTTCGATCAGGGCAGGAAAGTCGGCCTCGACGGCGGCGACCGCTCCGACGATGTCCAGGCGTTTCGCCAGCGTGACCTGGGGCGCCAGCACGAACATCAGGACCGGCTGGGCGCTACGGCCTTGCGCCAACCGGCGCGACGTGGCCTGCCGGAAGCCGCGTCCGGAACGAGCCGCGACCAGCTGGTCCATGATCAGGTAGGCAACCGAACGGCCCGTTGGTTGGACCATGCGGAGATCGCGGTTGAAAGCGGCTTCGACTTCCACGGGCGTCATCAGCCGGCGCGGGTGGCCACCGGGCGCCTTCGAGCCCCAGGAGCGAGGCGGCACATTGGCGGTGGGGATCGCCAACCAGCGAGACCCGTTGCGGGCGATG
>CAIZDL010000063.1 GCA_903931735.1 uncultured Rhodospirillales bacterium | reverse complement strand
CTGACAGCCATGACGTGATGATGCGGACAGATCTTCAGGTGCTCTCGTCTTCATCGATCCTGTAGAACTGGCGCAATTCGGCGACCGCAGGGCATTCGACATTTTCCAGGAACGTGGCGCGAATCGCGTCTGCAGCTTCGGAACTGGCCATAAACATTGCCGGCCCCTGACCCTGTGCAGAAACTGTGCATGTTCCTAACTGGGCAAATATCTCAATAAAACCAATGCTATAGGTACTGTCAGCCTAACAAAGGCTTAAGTGTGCTGATCTTAACCGCAACAAAACCAACGACTTAGTGAGCTTAACCTTGTTGCGAAGATTTAGCATATCAAATATGCCGAATCCCAGATCGGGCTAGCCACCGTCTTTTCCCGAATTGGCCGTGAGTTTTGCAGAGAATCGATGGCAGCGCCAGCGATATTGAAGCAATGCGGCCACTTCAGGGGTGGGGGAGCGTGCCGATTCGCGCTTAGTCCCGGCTTTCCAGCACTAAAACTGCCAATGGTGGCAGAGTGAGCACCAGCGACCACGGCTTATCGTGCCAGGGCATGGGCTCGGCGGCGACACCGCCAGCGTTGCCCAGGTTGGCGCCGCCGTAACAACCGGCGTCGGTGTTCAGCCGTTCGAGGTAAAAACCAGGGCCGGGGACGCCGAGTCGGTAGCCTTCGCGCGGAGTCGGGGTGAAGTTGCCAACGCAGACCAGGGCGTTGCCCGCCTCGCCGGGCGCGCGGCGCAGGAAGGCGAGCACGCTGTTGGTGCTGTCGTTGGCCTCCAGCCATTCAAAGCCGCCCGGGTCGCAGTCGCCCCGGTGCAGGGCCGGCAGGTCGCGGTAAAGGCGGTTGAGGTCGCGCACCAAATCGAGAATGCCCCGGTGCTCGGGTTGTTGCAAAACGTGCCAGTCGAGGCTGGTATTGTGGTTCCATTCGCCCGGCTGTCCAAACTCGCAGCCCATGAACAGCAGTTTTTTCCCGGGATGGCAGAACATATAGCCAAGAAACGCGCGCAGATTGGCAAACCTCTGCCACGAATCGCCCGGCATCCGGCCGAGGAGCGAGCCTTTGCCGTGAACCACCTCGTCGTGACTGATCGGCAGCAGGAAGTTTTCTGAATATTGGTAGAGCAACGCGAAGGTCAGATCGTTGTGATGCCAAGCCCGGAACAGCGGATCGCGGCTGAAATAGGCCAAGGTGTCGTGCATCCAGCCCATGTTCCACTTAAAGCCAAAACCAAGGCCGCCGAGCCAGGTCGGCCGCGAAACGCCGGGCCACGCGGTGGATTCTTCGGCCACGGTCATTACGCCGGGGTGGCGGGCATAGGCCAACTCGTTGAAGCGGCGCAGAAACTCGATGGCTTCGAGGTTCTCCTTGCCACCATAACGGTTGGGAATCCACTCGCCATCCTTACGGCTGTAGTCGAGATAGAGCATTGAGGCCACGGCATCGACCCGCACGCCATCGAGGTGGTAGTGGTCGAGCCAGAACAAGGCGCTGCCAAGCAGGAAATTTGCCACCTCGCGCCGCCCGAAATTATAAACCAGGGTGTTCCAGTCGGGCTGATAGCCCTGGCGCGGGTCGGCATGTTCATAAAGGTGGCTGCCGTCGAACGCGCCGAGACCGTGGGGGTCGGTGGGGAAATGTCCCGGCACCCAGTCGAGCAGGACGCCAATGCCGGCTTGGTGGCAGGCGTCCACCAGGGCGCGAAAATCGTCCGGGCTGCCGTGGCGGCTGGTTGGGGCGTAAAGCCCGATCGGCTGGTAGCCCCACGAGCCATCAAACGGAAACTCGGTGATTGGCAGCAGCTCGATATGGCTGAACCCCATTTCCGCAACATAGGGCACCAGGCGCTCGGCCAACTCTCGATAGGTAAGGTAGCGTCCGCCCTCTTCAGGCACCCGCTGCCAGGACCCAAGGTGAACCTCGTACACCGAAATGGGCGCTTGATGCCCGTTGGCGGCACCGCGCCGTGCCATCCAATCGGCATCCCGCCATTGATAGCGGTCGGGGGAGGCGACCACCGAGGCGGTTCGTGGTGGGTGCTCGGCGGCTCGTGCGCAGGGGTCGGCCTTGAGCGGCAGCAGCGCGCCCGAGGCGGCCTTGATCTCAAACTTATAGCGCGCACCGGGCATCACGCCGGGCACAAACAGTTCCCAGACTCCGCAATCGTGGCGCTTGCGCATTGGCAGCCGCCGGCCGTCCCAACTGCAAAAATCGCCAACCACGCTCACCCGCCGGGCATTGGGCGCCCAGACGGCAAACGCCGTGCCAGTGACCCCCTCGATGATGCGCTGGTGGGCGCCGAGCCGCTCGTAGGCTTCAAGGTGGCTGCCCTCGGCCAGAAGATGCACATCGAGGTCGCCCAGCACCGGCGGGAATCGGTAAACATCTTCAAACTGATGGCTCCCCCCGCTCTCGAAGCTCGCCCAGAGCTGGTAGGGGAACGGCTTGGTGCGTCCGGGAACAGCCCCGGCGAACACGCCTTCGGGGTGGATGCGCTCCAGCGTTGCCAGCACCACGCCGTTCTCCATCACGAGAACCTCGCGCGCGGCCGGTAAAAACGCGCGAATCACCAACGGCTCGCCCGGACCCGGGCTGTGGGGGCCAAGCAGCCTAAAGGGGTCGCCATGATCGGCGCACACCAAAGCCTCAAGCGCAGCGGAAGAACACTCGGCGGTCTGGTTGGTCATGGGCGGTCTCTGGTCTTCGGGCGGCAACGCGGGAAGGCGCTGCACGGCGGCAGTGTGGGTGGCGCCGCGTGGCCGGCGCGGAAGCAGGATACATCAATATCGCGCCGGGTGATCGGAAAAGTCGAGGCGGGAAACTTTCGTGGGCTGGCTCCGGCCGAACTGAGTATTATACCGTATCCGGCTTGGCCCCCAGGCCGAGACGATGGCTGGAGCGCGTGCGACATGATCTGGCTCAAGATTGCAATGGCGGCAATGATGTCGGGAGCCTTGTTCTCGGTTGTTGAGGTCGTGCTGCCGCCGCGCGAGCCCCAGCCCTTCCTGATTGAGATTTCCGACTGGCCGGGCGATCGGGTGTTTTCGCTGATCGAGCCGTTGGGCTTGGCGCCTTCCAAGCGGCTGGTTCTGCTCGATATTCGGAGCGGGACGCGGGATGCGGTCGAGGCGTTTCGCGCCGGCCTCGTCGATGCGGCGGTGATCGGGCTGGAGCGGCTGCCCGAGCTGCTGGGCGATGAGGTGCGGGTGATTTATGTCAGCGACGAGGGGTTTGGCGGCGGCGAGGTGCTGGCGGCGCCGGGGGTGATGCGCGCTGCCGATTTGGGCAACCGGCCGGTCGGGGTCAGCTTTGGCGGCCGGGCTGATCCGGTGGTCCAAACGCTGTTGAGTCGGGCTGGGCTCGATGCCCGGCGGGCAGGGCTGGTCGTCCTGGCGCCTGAAGCGGTCGAATCGGCGTTGCGCACCGGCAAGGTGGGCGCCGCCGTTGTGCTCTCGCCGATGCGGGCCAAGGCCATTCGGGACAAGCTCGGCGTCGGGGTTCTCGCGGCGGCGGGGGATGTTGCCGGCCTTTCGACTCATGTGCTGGTGGTGCGGGAAGGCCGGATTCCCGACCGCCGGGCGGTGATCGTCTCGGTGCTGCGCGCGGCGAGTGACGCTGCGCGGACCTGTCGGGGGGCGATGGAGCGCTGTTTGGAGCTGTTGGCCTCGGCCAGTGGTAGGCCGGCAGCCGAGTGGCGCCAGGATTTTGAACCCCTACACCTGCTTGGCGCCGCCGAGAGCGTCAAATTGCTGGGGGGCGGCAACGATGCGCCACTGGCTCGCCGGCTGAACAGCCTCCCCGGCCGCGCGGCCACCGTCCAGCCCGCCGCGATGGAGTGGCTCGACCCATCGCTGGCCGAAGAGGCGGCGCGGCCGTGAGGTGACCAAAGCGCCCGCGCGCCTTATTCCTCTTCCGATGCCTGATTAACCCGGTAAAGCTGAAAATGGGGTCCTTGATAGACCAGCTTCATGAGTTCGGGCGCCAGATTGGCCGGGTTGTCGGTATAGAGGACATAAACATAGTCGAACTGTTCGGTCCAGTGGTTCCAATACCGGTCGGACGCGGCGGAACGGTCTTGGTTGGCGGCGGCGACGAGCTGGCTGACGGTCGGCGGGTCGCCATCGGCGGTGTCCACCCGGTCGCGATACTTGGCCTTAACGGATAGGACTTGCTTGCCGGGCACGCTGAACGCGGTCGATACCAAGCTGGAGCGCTCTAGCATGGCCATGCAGGCGGCATGGGTTAGCGGGGCATTGAAGGCATCGCTGCCGCTCGGCTCGTCGGCGTTGGCCACCAGCACCGTGCTGCCCTGCTCGATCATGCCGACCGAGAGGCGGAAATCGGTGTAGGTGCGGTCGAGTTGCTGCCAGACCAGGAACACGCTTGTAAAGCGCGCGCACGCGATGCCGAGAATAAACACATAGAGGAAATACCGGCCCCACCGGTTGCTATCGCGAAAATCGACAAACCCGATAAGTAAAAATACCAGGGCGATTGGCAAACGCTGGTCGGCAACCCATGAGCTGAAGAATTCGCGCGGCATTGCCATGAACACCACGACACCCAGTGCGAGCAAATACCAGCCAACCGGATGCAGGGCGATCATCCGTGTCCGCGCCGCCCAAATGGTGCCCCCGATGATTAGGGCCGCCACCGACAGGTCAAACAAGTCGGAGTAGTTTTGGAAAATGTAGTAGAGCCCGTCGAGCTTTCCGGTGGATTCCCAGTAATTATCGGTGGCGAGACCCATGGTTGGGCTGACCAACATGAGCGGCAGCACCGGCAAAAACGGCAGCCCAAACGCCAGGGCCTCGGTGATCACAGTGTTGCGTGGCGGCTTGCGCCCGTTGAGGCACTTTTGCCGCAGGTGCCAGCCCTCGTAGCAGAGCAGGCCCATGCCATAAACGCCGACATCGAACAGATGGCAAAAGAACAGGATCAGCACCGTTGCCACCGAAACCAGCGCCCGCACCGCCGCCGGCTTTTCTCGCAGCATGACCCAGGCTGCAAGGCCCCACAGGGCCACCCCAAGGCCAAACAGGTAATTCATGAACCCGAACAACATAATGTTGTTGTAAAGGAACAAGAACCCCACCAGCGGCCACGCCGACCAACGCCGGTAAATCGCATAATGGAGGGCAAAGCAGCCGCTTACCTGGACCGCCATCACCAAAACGACGAACGTTTGACCGGCCAGATAAATGTTCAGGTGCTTTGCGATCACCGGCACAATCAGGTCCATGACCAGATTGGGGATCACGGCCCACTGAACGCCATAAAACTTGGCCAGCAACGGATCATTGTCGAGATTGGTGAGGACATACATCCTCGCCAAGTGGTTGATGTAGTCTGCCAGCGGCGGCACTTGCACGGAAAAAACCGGAACCATCGCGGCAAGAGTCAGCGTCAACAGCACGGGCATGAGTAGCCGCGACGTTGAAATTGGCGGCGCCAGTGTTTCGGTCCGCACCAAGCCTGGATTCATCAAACTCATCCCCCGTGCCGGCACACGCCAGACCCAATAGATCCGGACGCGACCCATGCTGGCACAACACGAGCGCCCACTACACCCGCGCCACCCCCAGCCAGTCGGGCGAATAATGTGGCCGACTCGGGGCGTTGTCAAGGCATCGCATCGCGTGGGTGTAAACGGCGGTCGCTTGTTGCAAGAAAGCGAGGGGGGGCAGAGAGCGGCACGCAACACCAGCGGACCTGATCCGTGCGCCCAATCTCCCAACGCATCGTTGACACGAGGGCGGAGCGCCTGGAACCGGCGAGGGGTGACGCCCTCTGGTCTTGGACTTTACCGCTTATTGCTGTCTTTCGGCTTGGGATAGCTGGTCCAGGCAAACCAAACGTCAAAAAGCCACGTGGATGTTCTAACCGCGTCCTTAAGCATTGCTATCGGCTCCATCGGGAAAATCGCCGTAACCGGCCCTTGGCCCCCTTTGGGACCGAGGCGGTTCACCCTGCCATAGGGCCGGTCTGGCCGCAAGATCTAGTCGCCGGGCCACGGGTTTGGGCGCAATCCAACTTGACATCCGGCGTGGGTGATGAGAGGAAGGCGGCCGAAGGTAGATTACGTGGTATTTGACCGAGCCCGCAAGGCCAACACGGTGAATGGTTGATACATGAGTGCGCAGCAAATCAGTGATGAAATGATTTTCGCCGGGCGTGCCGTGCTCTGCGAGTATATCATCTATCCAAAATTCAAAATGATCCGCTTTTCCGGCTCCGTTTACAACCGGGATTGGGAGTTTGTTCGCGATCTCTACACGTTTTTGAAGGGTGTGCGGGGGGCTTGTGTGGTCGACCTGACCGCGATGCCCGATTTTGACGCAACCCTCTACACCGTTTTTATCTGGATGCGGATCTTGTCCGCCGACCGGATTGTGCGTTTCCTGATCGTGGCCACGCCAGAGGTGGAAGCGCGGCTGAAAGCGAGTGGCGTTGGCAAGTGGATGCCAATTATCCGTGATATTTCAGTGTTTCACCGGATGTTTCCGGGCAGCGAGGGCAGCATCGTGCCGCCACCCCCGGCGGCGCCGGCGGATGGGTACTCACAGTCTGGCGGCCACTCGCAGTATAGCGCCCGTGCACTGGCCGGTGGCGTGGGCTTCGGTTACTCGAGTCGCTCGGTGGTGTAGACACCCCAAACGTCGGAGCGTTTGAGCCAGCCCCGATAATCGCCACCATCGACCTCGCACCACTCGTCACGACAGCGCAGCAGCTTGGCGATGACGCCGGGCTCGGCGCGGGCGATCGGGCGGGCCGAGGGCGAGGGCTCGCGCCGTAAGGTCCTTATTTCGCCGCTCACCATCACCGAGCGCTTGGCGGTCAGCATTCCCTGCATGACCCAGCCTTCGGCGCCCTCGCGGTCGCGGATGCGGCGCCAAGTATCAAACTCGGCGGTGACCTCCACCGGCATCCCCCGGCGGGAAAAAACCCACTGAATGGGATACTGGGTCGAGGGGCCGGTGCGGGCGTTGACCTCGTTGGAGCGGATCGCCACAAAGCGCGGCACCGGCAGCCCGCTGGTCTTAATTGCGCTGGCGCCGGGAGTTTGCGCTCCGCTTGCCGTGGGTGTTTCTTCGGCGGAGTCAGTGTCTTCGGCCCGAACGCCGGGGGTGCAAACGGTAAGCATGAGGGCCAGCACCATCACGCCAATTCCCCGCCCCCTCGCTAAGGGTGAGGAGGCGCAAGCGGGCCGGGCCGGGCGGGCGATGGCGGAAGACGGCAACGGGTGTTGGTTCATGCAGATAGGGTCGTTCGCTAAAATGTGGCGGTCGAAACGATTGGCCACAGGATACGCCATCGTGGCGCCGACGGATACAGCCGTCCACACTTCCACACTGTTTATCGCCTGGGGCCAAGTGCGTCTGGACAAAACGGCGTGCCCCGAGTATGGCATGAGGACATCATTGCAGAGGGCCGACGGATGCCTGACAAGAAGAAGCCTGTGGTTGTTGTCACACGTAAGCTGCCCGATGTCATCGAGACCCGGATGATGGAGCTGTTCGATACCCGACTCAATCAGGGCGACGCCCCCATGAGCCAGCTCCAGCTCATCGAGGCGGTGAAGGGAGCGGACGTTCTGGTCCCCACCGTGACCGACCGAATCGATGCGCGCGTGCTGTCTCAAGCCGGGCCGAACCTGCGCCTGATCGCGTCGTTTGGCACCGGTGTCGATCACATCGATCTCAAAACCGCGCGTCAGCGCGGGATCACCGTTACCAATACGCCTGGCGTCCTCACTGACGATACCGCCGACATGGCGATGACGCTGATTCTTGCGGTGTCCCGCAGGGTCGCCGAGGGCGAGCGCCTGGTGCGGTCGGGTGAGTGGAAAGGCTGGGGGCCGACCACTATGCTCGGCAGCCGCCTTTGGGGCAAGCGGCTCGGCATCATCGGGCTGGGGCGCATCGGTCAGGCTTTGGCCCGCCGCGCTCGGGGGTTTGGCTTGTCGATTCACTATCACAATCGCCGCCGTGTCCACCTCGATATCGAGTCTGAGCTTGAGGCAACCTACTGGGAAAGCCTCGATCAGATGTTGATGCGGATGGATATCATCTCGGTCAATTGCCCGCATACCCCCGCCACCTTCCATTTGCTCTCGGCGCGGCGGTTGCAGTTGTTGCGTCCCCGCTCGGTGGTGATCAACACCTCGCGTGGTGAGATCATCGACGAAAATGCCCTGACCCGAATGTTGGAGCGGGGCGAGCTGGGTGGTGCCGGGCTCGACGTTTTTGAGCATGAACCCGCCGTCAATCCCCGGCTGCTGGCCCTCGATAATGTTGTGTTGCTGCCTCACATGGGGTCGGCCACCATTGAAGGCCGCATCGATATGGGCGAGAAAGTCATCATCAATATCAAAACCTTCTGCGACGGTCATGCGCCGCCGGACCGGGTGCTTGAGGCGATGCTGTAAGGCTTCGTCCGTCTCGTATCCAGCCGAAATAATAAAGGGGGCCGTTCGCACGGTCCCCTTTATTTATGGTTAGTTTATTTATGGCTAGTTATGGCCCCATTCGTTATGGGGCTTTTGCGTGCCGGCCAGCCCAATGGGTCAGAGCGCGGCCAGCACCGCTTCGGCGCTGGAAAGTTCGAAGGCGCCCGGCTTGTCCACCGCGAGCCATGTGATCACGCCGTTATCGACGATCATCGCATAGCGTTGGCTGCGGATGCCGAGGTTGAAGGCACGGGCGTCCAACTCCTGGCCGAGCGCCTTGGTGATCGCGCCGTTGCCGTCGGGGAGCAGGAAGACCGCGTCGCCGACGTTTTGCTCGGTTCCCCAGCACTTCATCACGAACGGGTCGTTCACCGACAGGCAAACGATTTGGGCCACGCCCTTGGCCTTGATCGCCTCGGCGTTTTGAATGAAGCCCGGCAGGTGCTTTGCCGAACAGGTTGGCGTGTAGGCGCCGGGAAGGGCAAACACCACGACCTTTTTGCCCTTGAAAATTTCGTCGGTCGAAATCTCCTGCATCCCATCAACGCCCAGATATTTCACGGTGACCGAGGGGAAAACGCTTCCCGTTCCGATTGCGCTGTCTACCACGATTGTCATGCTGCAACTCTCCCTTGGCTAACGGACTGCCCAATGGCGATGGCACACCATACCACGCCCCTTGCGCGGCACCGCACAAAGTTGTGGTGGTCATTCCGGGTGATTGAGCGAGGGCTGTGCCCCCCGCGCTGCTTTGTCCAGCCCTTCCAGCACGGCTGCCACGCTGAGCAGTTCGGGGAGTGCCAGGCCCTCGGGTGCGGCGGGGCCATAGACGGCGTTGAACGGGATTCCGTAGCGGCCAAACCCGGCGAGATAGCGCGAGATGGTGTCGCTCGGCCGGGTCCAGTCGGCGCGCATGGCCGTTACGCCGGCAGCCGGGTTGTTGAGACGGGCCGCAACTTCGGGGCGGTCGAGCACCAGCCGTTTGTTGGCAAGGCAGGTTAGGCACCAGTCGGCGGTGACGTCCACAAACACCACATGGCCTGCGGCGACCTGCTGTTTAACTTCGCTCGGATTAAAGTCGCTCCATTCGGCCGTTGCGGCGTCGCTATGCGCGGGCGGCGGCGGGGTTAGCGCGATGGTCAGCAGCCAGCCGAGCCACACGGCGGTGCCGGCAAGGGCGATGCCGAGCCCCCGGCGCAGGGTTATCATCCAGCGTCCTGGCCGTGGCAGCCCGGTGGCAAGACCGGGCAGCGCCGCCACCAACAGGTAGGGTGCCGCCAGCCCGAGGCCGAGCGCGAAAAACACCGCGACGATCTCCGTTGGCCCGCGCGCCATGGCAAAGCCCACGGCGGTGCCAAGGAAGGGGGCCGAGCAGGGCGTTGCCAGCAGGGTTGCGAACACCCCGGTAAGGAACGGCCCGGCCAGCCGGCCGCTGTCCCGTTCGGCCATTGCGGCGAGAAAGCGTGGCAGGGGGATTTCAAACAGGCCCCAAAGGTTGGCGGCAAAGCCGGCCACCGCCACGGTCATGATGCCGAGAAATACCGGTTGCTGGAACTGAATGCCCCAACCGGCGGCGGCGCCGGCCGCTTTCAGCCCGATCATGGCGGCGGCGAGACCAAGAAACGATGTTACAATGCCAGCGGCCGAGGCAAGAAACCCGGAGCGCACCCGCAGCGTCGAGCCGCCGCCATGCCCAATCACCGCCAACAGCTTCAAGGAAAGCACCGGCAGCACGCATGGCATAAGGTTGAGGATCAGCCCGCCGAGCAGGGCCAACCCCAGAATCGGCCATAGCGGCGGGGCGAGGGGCGAGGCGGCGCCAACCGTGACATGGGCTTCAAGGCTGCGCTGCCCGTCGGTGAGGGTGATGCCGAGCGGGTGGCCGAGCATGGTCTGCACCGGCTCTGCGCTTGGGGGCAGCGGCAGCATGGCGAGGCGTGCGGTCAGCCTTCTGTCGCCAAGATCAAAGCGGAATTCTGGGGGTTTGAACGCCTGGCCCGGCGCTGCTTCCAAAAAGAGATCGGGGGTGACGAACGGCTCCCGCGCGGAAGCCTCGATCTCCACCGCCGGCCCGTTTTCGTCCGAAGCATCGCGTATGGCGCCGAGCACGAGGCCGGTGCTGGCGCCGCCGCCGGGCACCCGCTTTACCCCCTCGGCGATCATGGCGGCTTCGGGAGCCGGGGTGGCCGGGCCTGCGGGCAGGGCGAGGGTGAGGTCGAAATGGGCCGGCACGCAGATATCGTGACACACCAGCAAATCGACCGCGGCCTTAAGGATCAGGGGGCGCCCCGGCTTGGCGAGTCGGGCGCTGAGCGGAAAAACCAGTTCCCCCTCATAGCCAAAAGTTTCGAGGCCGAACACGCTGAAGCGGGCCGGTGCCGGCCATGCCATGTCGATCCCGGCCAGATTTTCCGAGCCGCTCCAGGCCAGCCGGGGCGGCAGGCCGGCATCGCCGGGGGAGCGCCAATAGGTCTTCCAACCCGGCCACAACCGCACATGAAGCCCCAGCGGCACCGTGGCCCCGCCTCCGGTGCTGTCTAAAGCGCTCACCAGCCGCGCTTCGACCATTTCGGCCTGGCCCCACGCCGACGTGGCGGCGGCGGCCTGCCCGCATCCGAAAAATAGCGTCAGCACCAAGCCCAATGCCAAGCTTTTGGCCCGGGTCAGGCCCAATGCCGGGCTTTTAGCCCGGGTCAGGATGCTGGCGAAGGAGATTTTTGACTGTGGGGGCATTTTATTCCGAAAACTGGGAGCGTTTTGCGCACCGAAATTGGGTGGCCTCTCTATGCGTAATATCGGTGGAAAAATTGCGCAAGGGGTGCGAAACTCTGTTACGGGCTCTGCGTTGGGGAGGTGGGGCCAAGTCTGTGGAGCCAAGTGTTTTACGCGTCTCTAGAGCCAAGTGTTTTACACCGGAGAGCCAAGTGTTTACACCGGGGGAAGCCCCCCTGAACAGTGGGTATCCCGACATGCCTCGCGCGACAATAACGCCGCACTATCTGACAGGCCAATTGCTGATCGCCATGCCTGGGATGCCCGACGCACGCTTTCAGCGCGCGGTGGTCTATGTTTGTGCCCATAACGCTGAGGGCGCGATGGGGCTGGTGATCAACCGCCTTTTCGGCTCGGTCACCTTTGGCAGCCTGCTGGAGCAACTCGATATCCATACCGGCCGCTCCACCGAGGAAATGCGCGTTCATTACGGCGGGCCGGTCGAGAGTGGGCGTGGCATGGTGCTGCACTCCACCGATTTTATCCGCGAAGGCACGATGATGGTGGATGACGAGGTGGCGTTGACCGCGACCATCGACATTCTGCGCGCCATTGCCGATGGCGTCGGCCCCCGCCATAGCCTGCTGGCCCTGGGATATGCCGGCTGGGGTCCCGGTCAACTCGATGCCGAGATGCAGGCGAACGGCTGGCTGACCGCCGATTCTGACCAAAGCCTGATGTTCGACGCCGATCTCGACACCAAATGGGCGCGCGCTATCGCCAAGATCGGGATCAGATTGCCGATGCTTTCAGGCGAAGCCGGTCACGCTTGAGCCCCAGCAACCCGTTTACCGGAAAATACCCGGCGGTGCCCGGGACCCGGCTGGTCGTGTGCTTCGGCGCTTGTGAAATAACATGGGCCTAGGCTATGCTGTGGCCAAGCAATGGGGCCTCGATATTCTTTAACTCTTGACGGTTCAGGGCCACGGCAATGGCGGGTCATTCAGATAGCCACGGTGATAGCGCGGAAGTGTTGGGCGATGATCTGCCGCGCAAGAAGTTTAGTGGCAAGAAAATGGTCCTGTTTGTGGTCTTGCCGGTAGTGCTCCTGATCATAGCGGGTGCTGGGCTATATTTTAGCGGCATCCTCAATAAAAAGGAAGAGAAGCCGGTAGAGGAGCCCAAGCCAGAAGAAAAAGAGAGCGCGGTTCCAGTATTCTACGACGTGCCCGATATGTTGATTAACCTTAATACCACCGGGCGGCGGCCGACATTTCTAAAAATCAGCATTAGTCTTCAGATCGCACGCGATAGTGACCGCGCGGAGCTTGATCGTATTATGCCGCGGATTATCGATAATTTTCAGGTCTATCTGCGCGAGTTGCGGCTGGAGGATTTGCGCGGCTCGGCGGGCATGTATCGTCTGCGGGAGGAATTGTTAACCCGCGTGGTCGCGGCGGCGCAGCCGGTGCGGATCAAGGACGTGCTGTTCAAGGAAATGCTGATTCAATGAGACACCGGGAGACCCTGGAAAGGTCCGGTTTTAATCGGGTGCGGTGGCGTGGCAGGGTGAGCTGGAGGCCGGGCCATGGCTGAAATGAGCGAAGAAGAACGGCTGGCAGCGGAATGGGCGGCGCTGGCCGAAGATGGCGGCGGTGATGGCGGCGGCGGGGACGGCGCTGGCGGCTCGACCCGTGTGCTCAATCAGGACGAAATCGACAGCCTGCTCGGCTTCGATCAAGACGGCGGCGGGGACGGCGAAAACTCCGGCATTATGGCGTTGGTCAACAGCGCGCTCGTCAACTACGAGCGTCTGCCAATGCTGGAGGTGGTGTTCGACCGCCTCGTGCGGATGATGTCCACGTCTTTGCGTAACTTTACCTCCGATAACGTTGAAGTCAGTCTCGATCAGATTTCCTCGGTGCGGTTTGGCGATTACCTCAACTCGATTCCTTTGCCGGCCATGCTCTCGGTGTTTAAGGCCGAGGAGTGGGATAACTTTGGCCTGCTGGTGGTGGATTCGGCGCTGATTTACTCGATCGTCGACGTGTTGCTGGGCGGCCGGCGCGGCACGGCGGCGATGCGGATCGAAGGGCGTCCCTATACCACCATCGAGCGCAACCTGGTCGAGCGCATGGTTCATGTTGTGCTCTCGGATCTTTCGGCGTCGTTCGATCCCTTGTCGCCGGTGACGTTTCGGTTTGATCGCTTGGAGACCAATCCGCGCTTTGCCACCATCGCCCGTCCGGCCAACGCTGCGGTGCTGGTCAAGTTGCGGATCGACATGGAGGATCGGGGCGGCCGACTCGAGCTGATGATTCCCTACGCGACGTTGGAGCCGGTCCGCGAATTGCTGCTCCAAATGTTCATGGGTGAAAAGTTCGGCCGGGATTCGATTTGGGAAACCCATCTTGCATCCGAACTGCTGGTTACCGATGTTGATCTTTTAGCGGTCCTTGATGAAATGACGGTCACGCTGCACGAGGTGCTGGAGTGGAAAGTGGGTAGCCGCATCCTGCTCAACGCCGCGCCCGATGGAACGATTGAGCTTCGTTGCGGCGAGGTGCCATTATTTCAAGGACGTATGGGGCGTAAGGGCGGTAACATTGCTGTGCGTATCGACAAGGAACTCCCCAAAGAGGAGGGCGCTCGCTGATGTCGCCGATCGTGAGCCTCATTTTGGATTTGCTGATCGCGGGCCTGCTGGTCGCGACGATTGTTTATGCCATTCAGCTTAATCGCCAGTTGATCCAAATGCGCGAGAGCCGGGGCGAAATGGAAGGCTTGATCCAGGATTTTAACGAGGCGACCAGCCGCGCTGAAACCGGCATCAAAACCATGCGCCGGGCCGCCATCGAAACCGGCGAGGGTTTGCAAAAATCGGTCGAGCGTGCCCAGACCTTGCGGGATGAGTTGCAGTTTTTGGTTGAAACAGCGGAGGCGCTGGCCCGTCGGCTGGCCGATGCGCCGGCAACCGCGCGGGGCGTTTCGCCATCGGCGGCAGCGCCCCCCCGTCGGCCCCAGGCGAGCCAGCCGGGCGCCGGGGAGGCCCCCTGCTCGCCCCGCGATCGTGCGCACGAATTGCTGCGGGTGATGGCGCAAGAGCAGGGCCGGGGTCAGGGGGGGGATAGCGCACGGGGCCGGGCGCCGGCTGTCCGTGATGAGCAGGGTCCCACCCGGGCACCTCGTTTGCCCAATCTCGACGAGAGCCAGGATTTGCCGCGCGGCCGGGGCGCGCTGACCCGGGGCGAGCCTGCGTCATCAAGGAGCGCGCGGTTGGCCGATTTGCTGGATACCAGCCAAGATTTGCCGCGCGGCCGGGGGGTGTTGACCCGGGGCGATGTTGGTCGGCCCGAGCCATCAACGCGCTCGGAGGGGGGCCGCGCCGACCCAGGGCGGGGGACTTTGCCGGAGCTGGCTCGGGGCGACCGGCGGGCGCCGGAGCCGCCTCGTCGGGAAAGTGGCGACGGTATGTCGCGGGCGGAACGGGAATTGTTGCAAGCCATCGAGAGCCGGCGCTAGGCGCCTGCATTAACGGGACACGGCCATGGTCGAAACTCCGCAGGGGCAAGGGCAAGGGCAGGGAAACACCGGCGGCGGGGGCAAGGCGCGCGCGCAAACGCGCTCGTCTCTCAGTGCCGAGGAGCGCAGTGCGCTGGCGCATAACCTTTTTGCCCAGTTCAAAGAGCCGCCGAAGGGGGCCGCAGCACCAGCTTCGGGGGCCGGGGGCAGAGCGGTGGCCGCGGTCGCGGTGCCGCCGACTACCGTTGGCGGAATCCGGGTTGTCGGCCCGGCCGCCCAGGCGGCTCAGGCACAAGCTCAGGCTCAGGCACAGGCGCGACCTCAGGCACAGGCGCGACCTCAGGCACAGGCGCGACCGCAGGCTCAGGCGGCAAGGGGCAAGGGGGCGCCTTCGGGCGCGCGGCCGGCGGTAAAGCAGGCATCTCCGGCGGCCGTGAAAGCGGGACTGCTGCGCGGGGGCTTTCGTTTCCGGTTGTTGCCGGTGACGATTTTCCTTTTGGTGTTAATGCTGGGCGTGCGCGTTGGCGATAGTTGGCGCGTGCTGACCCGGGGCGGCAGTCTGCCCGAGGTTTCGCAGGTGGTGGCCCAGACCCCGCCCGCTCCCGGTAAAGACAGCGGCAAGGACAGCGGCAAGGATCAGGCCAAAGAGCCAGCCAAGGATGCGGCCAAGGATGCCGCCAAGCCGGTTGATCCGGCCGACGATCAGGCGGCGAGGGAGGCGGAAACCGCCGCCATGTTGCTCGGCCGCGAGGCGAAACCCGATACGATGGACCTTGAGCTGGTCAAGCATCTCACCGATCGCCGGCAAGAGCTGGAGCACCGTAGCCGCGCCATGGACCAGCGCGAGGCGTTGATCGCGGCGGGAGAAAAGCGGCTCGATCAAAAGATGGTCGAGCTTCAGGGCGTGCGGCTGGAAATCCAGAATTTGTTGAAGCAGGTGGATGAAAAGCAGCGGGCCCAAATCGAAAGTCTGGTTCGTATTTATGAAACCATGAAGCCCAAGGATGCCGCCCGGATCTTCGAGGCGCTGGAAATGCCGGTGTTGATGGAGGTGGTCGAGCGCATGAAAGAGGCCAAAACCGCCCCGGTGCTGGCGTCGATGGACCCGATCAAGGCGAAGGATTTGACCACCGCGCTGGCCGCTCGTCGCCGGATGCCGGCGGTCCCGCAATAATCCGTGGGCGGGCGGGGGACGGGCGGTTTGTTTTTAGCGCTATTTTACTTTAACCCCCGCGCCAACCCGAATGATATGCTGGCGCCAGCGCATCGGTGGTGGGCAGTGGGAGCGATCGGGAAAGCCATGGCTAATCTTTCAACCGGGCTGGGTGCCGAGAAGGCCCTCAGGGGCCGTTTCGATCAGGCGAGGGCCGAGGCGCTGAGCCCGCTGAGCCAGGAGGATGTCGGGGCCATCGTTCATCAGGTGCTGGCCACCATGAGTGGCGATATCTCGGCTTCCGATATCAAGCTCTATAAAGAGCTGGAGGAGCTGGCCCGCTATATCCACCACGCCAAAACCGAAATCGCACAGATCCGGCCGCAGGATATCCGCGAAAGCCATATTCCCACCGCGACCGACGAGCTGGACGCCGTGATCGGCGCAACGGAGGCGGCGACCAACACCATCATGGACACCTGCGATGTTATCAGCGGGCTGGCCGGCAAACTCGACCCGGACCATGGCGCGATCTTGATCGATTGCGTCACCCTGGTGTTTGAGGCGTGCAATTTTCAGGATATTACCGGCCAACGCATCTCCAAGGTGGTGAAAACGCTGAAGACCATTGAGGGCAAGGTCGATGCGCT
The DNA here is from genome assembly GCA_903931735.1 of uncultured Rhodospirillales bacterium. Lineage (GTDB taxonomy): Bacteria > Pseudomonadota > Alphaproteobacteria > Azospirillales > Azospirillaceae > BOG-933. The sequence goes on along the minus strand of CAIZDL010000063.1, from coordinate 5,997 downwards.
GATTTTGGCGTTTGGAGAACAAGCCAGCCATTCAGACATGACCGCCGTTTGCGTGCCAGAGCCGGCGGCAGCCGTGGGCGCCGATGAGGATTTCGGGTTGCTGCATGGTCCGTCTTTGCCCGGCGCCGCCATCGATCAGGACGAGATCGATCGGTTGCTGGCCTCCTTCGATTAGGCCGGACGAGGAGGGGCTATGGCATCGCCCGGCACACCGGTTGCGGCTTCGGGCAACGCAACGATCCTGGTCTATCTGTCGCTGTTCCTGTTGCTGCTGGTTTTTTTCATCGTGCTCGTTTCCCATTCCACCCTGCGCGATTCTCGGGTGCGGGCGGCGTTGACCAGCGTTAACCAGAGTTTCGCGCAGCCCCGCCCCGGCGCCACCGAAAGCGCACCCGGCGCGGGGAGCGCTGCGGCGCTGGTGCTGGCGGGCTTCAAGCGGGTTGGCGATTTGTTTGAGACCGAGCTTGCGTTGGTCAAAATCGAAAAAAGCCTGCCGGGAAAATTGCTGGTGGTGAGCACCGAGACCAACGAGCTGTTTGAGGAGAGCGCCGCCTTGGTTCGGCGCGAGCGCATCGGCCTGCTCGATCGTGTTGCCCGCGCCCTTGGCGACCGCGCCAGCGTTCGCTTCGAGTTGGATTTTCTGATCGCGGTCGGGTCGGAACCGGCGGGCCAGGAGCGTTTTGGCGATCCGGTGGCCCAAGCAGCCGCCCTCGGCCGCGCCTTGATCGCCGATGGCGCGCCGCCCGACGCCGTTTCGGTGGGGATCGAGCCAGGACCCGCCGGCACCGCCCGCTTCCTCTTCAATGCCCGCTTGCCGGGGGATGCGGGCCGGACCGGGGTGGGAGGTGGCCGTGCGTCGCCCTGAGTCCCGCCCCGCGACCTGTTCACCCAAAAGCCGGGGCGTGATCCGCGTCGGCACGCTGAAGCGGGGCTCCGGCATGGCCGGCGCCGCTTCCGGTCATGCTGCCGCCGCCAAGAGCATTTGGTTGATCAGCTTTACCGACCTGATGTGTTTGATGCTGGCCTTTTTTGTGCTGGCCTTTTCAATGTCCGAGCCGGTCCGTGAGCGTTGGCAGGCCATGGCGTCGTCGTTTACCGCGCGCCAAGTCGAGGGATCTTCCGGGGCGGTGTTTAATGTTGCTATGCTCAATCCGCGCTCGCCGATCAACCTTGATTATCTCGCGACGTTGCTGGGCGGCCAGTTTTCTCGCGATCCGGATTTGAAGACCGTTGAGCCCGAGCGCCGGGATGATCGCGTGGTGATCGGGCTTCCCGACAGTCTTTTGTTCGAACCGGGGCAGGCGGCATTCAGTCGGCGCGGCCAGCAGGCGTTGTTCTTGCTTGGGGGGGTGCTGGCCCATATCTCCAATCGGATCGAGGTGTTGGGGCACGTTGAGGTCGAGCGGGTGCCGCCCGAGGGCGAACGCGATCCTTGGGAGCTTTCGCTCTCGCGGGCGGTGGCGGTGGGGACAGCGCTTCATCAGGCCGGTTACGGGCGTCATCTGGCGGTGCGCGCAGGGGGGGCACTGCCCGGAGGCGGGGCGGTCGCCGGCCGTGCCCACCTGATCGATGTTGTCGTCCGCGATCGCGAAGAGGGGAGCTGAGATGACCGGGCGCGGGGTGGCGAGGGTCGTTTTCGGCGCGGCGTTGCTGGTTGCGGGCGCGGCTGGCGGTGCTGTGGCTGCCGCTGTCAAAGTGCCGATGCGCGCCGCCGACCATGGCGACTTTGCGCGCGTGGTCTTTGATTGGCCCTCGGCGAACGCCAAATACACCACCGCAATTGCCGATGGCCGCTTTGTCGTGACGTTTACCGAGGTGGTGGACGCCGTACCCAAGCAGGTGTCGGATCGTCTGGCCGCGTGGTTTACCGGCGCCAGCCTGGAACAAGACGGCCATGTCATTGCCTTTGCCCTAAAGCGCCCGATCAAGCTTCAGCACGAGGGCCGGAGCGGCAACGCCATTTATCTCGATATTGCCGAGGACAAGTCGGCCCCCCCCATCGCGCAAACTCCGCCTGCGCCACAAACTCCGCCGCCTCCCCAAGTCCCGCCTGCGCCCCAAGCTCAAACCCCGTCGCCCCCTCCGCCGGCAGCGGCGCCGCCTCCCCCGTCTCCTTCGGCTGCCCCTTTGGTGGCAAATCCGGCGGCGGCAGCTTCAACGGTGCCGAGCCCCCCGGCGCCTCCTCCCCCGGTGCCGCCGCCGGTCGCCCCCCCGGTTGGCCCGCCCCCCACCGTGGTGCCCAAGCAGGCCGAGCCGCCGCCGGCCCAACTGGTGCCGCCAGCGCCGGTGCCGTCATCGGCAAAGCCGCCCGGGCCGCCGGGAGCGCCGACCGTCTCTCCGGTGTTGATCTTTGATCCGGGGCAACCGGCCTCGGCCGCCGTTTATGTTCGGTCCGATCAGCTTTATGTCGTGTTCGACCGGCCGCTGCCGATTGGTGCCGGCACCCTCACCGGCAATCCCGGTACGTTGATTGGCCCGGTTCAGCCGGTGCTGGCCACCGGCGGCAGCGTTTTTCGGGTGAGTATGCGGCCGTGGCTGCGGCCGGTGGTCGAGCGCGAGGGCACGGTGTGGCGGGTGGTGTTCGTGCCCAAAATGCTGCCGGCTCGATTGGAGCTTTCGGTTGAGTCCCAGCCCGAGTTTCCCCTGGGCGGCCGGGTTTTGGTTCATGCCCCCGACGCCCCCGCGGTGGTTGAAATCTCCGATCCTGAGATTGGCGATCGGTTGTTGGTGGTGCCATTGCCGGTGACGGTGCAGGCGGTGGCCCGGGTCAATCGTTTTCCCGAGGCGGACTTTGTGCCGGCGCTTCAGGGGGTGGTGATCCGGCCTCATGGCGATGGCGTTGCCGCCCGGTTGGTGCGCGAGGGGGTTGAGGTTACCGCGGCCGGGGGCTTGCACTTATCGCCCAATGTCGATGCGGGGTTGATCAAGGGCGGCGGTCCCGGCGGCAACGATGCGATCCTCAATTCTTTGGGCGGTGCCACCGAGCCCAAGCAGGCGGAGGCCGATAAGTCCGCCCAGCAAAACGCCGATTATCGTTTGTTTGATCTGACCGGATGGCAGCGGGGCGCGCGGGCGAATTTTACCCCCAATCGCCAGGACCTAATGCAGGAGGTGGCCAACTCGTTGCCAAAGGAGCGCAATCGGGTGCGGCTGGAGCTGGCGCGTTTCTATTTTGCCCATAGCTTCAATCAGGAGGCGATTGGCGTGCTGAATGTGCTGGCCGCCGACCAGCCCGATGTTCAAGGTTGGCCCGAGTTTCGGGCTTTGCGCGGCGCGGCGCGGGTCGCTGCCGGGCAGTCGAAGGAAGGAATGGACGATCTTTCCGGCGCCGGCCTCGATGATAACCGCGAGGCGATGCTGTGGCGGGCCACCGCCCTTGCGGCGTTACGCTCCAATATGGCGAAGGCGGCCCACGATTTTTATCTCGCCGACGATCTTTTGGCCGGTTACCCCGAGCCCTATTTCCGGCGCATGTCGCTTGCGGCGATCGATGCGCGCGTTCAGACCGGCGATTTTCGCGATGCCGATCGGTTGTTGAAGCGTTTGATAAGGCGCACCGGCGTCGGCTCCGATGAATTGCCGCCGATGGAGTTCTTTCGGGGCGAAATTTATCGGCTGGGCGGCAAGATCGATGAGGCGCTGAAGCATCTTCATGCCGCCGAAGATGGTTCCGACCGCTATTTCCGGGCGCGCGGGGGTTTGGCGCGGGTCAACCTTGAGGTGCAAGAAAAGCGCATCTCCCCCGCTACCGCCTCAGACCGGCTCGGGCGCCTGCGGTTTTCCTGGCGTGGCGACGAGCTGGAATTGGATATCGTTCAGCGTCACGGCGAAATGCAGTGGGCCGCCGGGCAATATGTCGATGGCCTCAACACCCTGCGCGAGGCGGCGAGCTATTTCCCCGAGAGTCCGCGCTCGACCGCCATCACGCAGACCATGACTCAGCTTTTTGGCGGCTTGTTCCAGAACGGCGCCGCCAAATTGCCGCCTTTGAAGGCGATTGAGCTTTACGATCAGTTTCGCGAGTTGACGCCGCTGGGGGTTGCCGGCGATGAGGTGATCCGGCAACTCGCCGAGCGGCTGGTGGAGGTCGATTTGTTGGGCCGGGCCGCCGAGCTGCTTCAGCATCAGGTGGATTACCGTTTGTCGGGCCTTGAAAAGTGCCGGGTCGCCACCCGCTTGGCCTCAATCCGCCTGCTCGACGCCAAGCCCGATAAGGCGTTGAATGTCCTTGATAGCAGCGAGTTTGACCAATCGCCGAACGATTTGTTGGGCCAGCGCCGGTTGTTGAGAGCACGCGCATTGGCTGAACTCAAGCGCAGCAACGAGGCTCTCCGGTTGTTGGAGGGGGACGATTCCCGCCCCGCCGATATGTTGCGGGTGGATATTGCGTGGCGCGATCAGCGCTGGGATGACGCCGCCGCCGCTCTCGAAAAGGTGATCGGAGACCCGCCCGAGCCGGGCGCCGCCCTCGATAAGAGCCAAAGCGCGCTGGTGCTGAACCGGGCCATCGCCCTATCGTTGACCGGCGATGGCGCCCGCCTCGATGCGCTGCGGATCAATTTTGGCGCCGCCATGGCCAAAGCCGACGAAGCCCACGCTTTTGCGGTGCTGACCCGGCCCGATCAGGCTGGTGGCCAAATCGACTTTGCCTCGATCAAGGCGCGGGTCAATGAGGTGGATGTGTTCCAGAATTTCTTGCACGATATGAAGGTGAACGGGAGGTCCGGGAAGTAGCCTGGGCGCATTCACCAGATGGTGGTTGCGTTGAGCGAGAGAGAGGCTATTTGTGATCGGAAGGCGGGTTAAACAGGCGCTCAAGTTACTCCGGTTGCTTCGGCGGCCCGGCTATCGGCGCGGTCTTTGCTTTGGGGTTGGGGCCGCAGTCGAGCATGAGGCGCTTTTTGCGGGCAAATCATTTGCCACCCTGGTGGATGTCGGCGCCAATACCGGGCAATTTAGCCTGCTCGCGCGCACCCTTGCACCGGGGTGTCGTATTATTGCCTTTGAGCCCTTGGCGCGGCCGGCGCGGGTCTTTTGCCGCCTTTTTTCCGGCGACGCGCGAACGACGCTCCACCGCTGCGCCCTGGGCCTCACCGCCGGCACCGCCGCAATGAATGTATCGCGGCGGGATGATAATTCATCTCTGCTCGAAATCGGCCCCGGCCAAGTATCGTTCGCACCGGGAACCGAAGCGTGTGGCACCGAGAGTGTTGCGGTGGCGCCCTTGGTGGATTTCATCGGTCCGGACGATATCGTGTCTCCCGCATTGCTTAAGATCGACGTGCAGGGATATGAAGCGACCGTTCTTGCGGGCGCCGTTGGTTTACTCCGGCAGTTCGATTATATTTATTGTGAGTCTTCCTTTGTCGAGTTGTATATCGGCCAGCCCTTTATTTCGAGTATAATTGAAACTCTACGCGTTAGTGGGTTTGTTTTGGTATCCGTTGATAATGTTTGTCATGGACGGGATGGTCTGCCGGTTCAAGCTGATTTTTTATTTCGGCGGGCGGTAGCAATAGCGGATTGACCGTCTTCCTAGAAGGATACTTTAGTCTTCCAGAGAATAAGGGTCGCGTTGCTGCTCGTATTTTTCCGGTCACCAAACGGGTCGGAGGTATATGCAGCTTCGTTTCGGGTAATACTGCGCAAATATTCAAGCGAGGTGGTGAGGCCCGGGGCTATAGTGTAGGTTCCCCCCACCGAATACAGGTTGGCGGTGCGTTTGCCCGCGACGGTGACATCGCCCGCGTCTTCGCCGAACGCAGAGTTGACGCCCATAACCCAGGGGCCGGTTTCATAGGAAAGGCCGGCGGTGATCGCGGCCTGCTGGCTTAGGGCATAGCCCTGGTTTTTGGCGTATACCCTGTTCACCTCAGAATCCGAAAATCCTTTGGCGAAATAACTCGAAAGTTATCTGAGACGTCGTCGCACCAGCTTGCCCAGTTCTTCGGGACTTTTTCTCTCAGAAACCCGAGCATTGCTTCGCAGAAGGCATTG
>CAIZDL010000062.1 GCA_903931735.1 uncultured Rhodospirillales bacterium | reverse complement strand
TGACCCGTCACGGGCCAACTCAACAAGGTCTTTCCTATCTTCCGGTGTCAAGAAGCCGCCACGAATCATGGTCGGAGCATGAATCCATTTCGGCTATAAACGCAAGCTTTTTCGGCTACCCAATGAGTCGGGGTATACCATAAAGATTGCCCGCAAGCCGCCTCCTCCGCGAGATGCGATTGCGCCGAGGGTGTGGCGGGTATAGCCTTCCAGACGATGGCATCAGCCCCCCGCGCAGACTATGCCGCCAGAGGTGATCAGAGAGATGGAACAGGAAGAAGGTTTTAATCTCGCGATCCGGCGGATGTTGCGGACATCAAACACGTATTACGTGATGCTGATCGCGTATAGCAACTTTAGTTTTATGCGCAAAAACCATGACTTGTTGCAGCTCTTGCAAAATACCACAGAAGATACCGTATTACCCCACGGCGGCACCATTTATCAGATGCGCCGAGGCGACCAGTTCGTCGTATTCAACGAGGCGGTGGGCGAAAAAGTTGCGACCCTGGCCGCCAATATTACCGCCGCCGCGTTCCCCGACCGCAAGCCCGGCTGCGAGGACGACGAGCATGTGTTGACCCGAATTTTTCATATCCCCCAAGATTATTTGGAGCTGAGGCGAACCACCAGCATCTACCTTGACGCTACCGGAACGCCAATGATGGCGCTCGCACCGGCCCCCGCCGGCACTGGCACCGCCGACCCGAAGTCGCTGAAGGAAGAGCCCGACGGCCCGCTCAACGCCTGGACGCTCAGCCGGATCGAGACGTTGCTGGCCGAGACCGACCTTGCCCCCTATATCCGCTCCCAGACAGTGTATGAACTCGACCCCCAGGGCCGGTGGCAACGGGTGTTCGACGAGTATTTTACCAGCATCGCCGACCTTGCGCGCGACAAGTTCCCCAAGGTCGACCTGCATCCGGGCGACCGCATGTTCATGGAATTGTGCCGGGCGCTGGACCGGCGCAGCATCCCCGAAATTATCCGCCGAAACCACGCCAGACCCGGGCGCCGGTTTAGCCTCAACATCGGGCTGAGCACCTTCACCGGCCCCTATTTCACCAAGCTCATTCACGACGCGCCCCAACTCGATCGCAAATCGATGATCCTGGAGATCAACCGCTCGGATCTCATGCACCAACCTCGCGCCACGGCGAAAGCGCTCAAAATAATGCGCGAAGCCGAAGTCGGCATCGCCCTCGATGGCATCACGCTCGACCTTTTAGGCATCACCAATTTGCAACGCGTCGACTTCGATTACATCAAAATCGTGATCTCACCGTCAACAATGTGGCTCCTTAGGGATAGCGACTGCTTGGCATCGCTAAAAAAACTGCCCCGCGAAAAAATCATCTTATGCCACTGCGAAAAGGACTCGGTGCTGCCGGTGGGCAAGGCGTTCAATCTCAACAAGTACCAAGGCTGGATCATCGACAAGCTCGCCTCCGGCGGCGCCGATGCAGAAAGCGCTCCGTCATCGTGAAACGATTTATCGGCGCCCTTTCCGGCGCGGCGCTCGCGCTCGGGGGAGCAACCACCCTTGGATTGCCAGGAAGCGCCCAGGCCCAACTCTTTGATCCCTACATCATCAGCATGATGGCGGGGCCGGTCAGCGATGGCCCGTCGGTGCTGCTGCTCAAAAAGCGCGCCGAAAAATTTATGAGCCCCGACACCGTAATCATCGCCTGTAGCGCTGGCGCGGTCGCCGGCATGGTCGCCCACAGCCTGCCCGCTCTTGCCGGCGTGGCCGCACCGCTTACCGCAGTGGCGCTCCTGGGAACCGGGCTGTTCGGCTGCGCAATCGGCGCCGGCGGGGGCGCCACCGCAATCGGCACCCAATGGCTGCTCAACCTGGCTAAAGGCCAGAGCGCCCCGCCTCAATAACCAGAGCGCGCTCCGGCGGGGCCATAAACCGGCGCGGTATAAACCGGCACCGTCACCACCGGCGGCGGCACCGGCTTTGTCAGCTTATCAGCCTGATCGACCGCCACGCCGCCCAGTTTCTCCGCCTGATCAAGGGCCTTGTCGGCGAGTTTATCGGCCTGATCGACCGCTAAAATGCCGCCCACCGTCGCGCCATAGAGCAAGCTTTCCCACCACGAAAGATTATCGGGCCGCGCGGGCAACGGCGGTGGCGACGGCGGCAGTGCCGGCGGCGGGGCTTGCTTTTGCGGTGGCCGGGGCTGCTGCGACGGCGGCACGGTTATCGCCACATAAGGAACAAGGCCGCCGCTGCCGCTGGCAATGGGCGGCGCGCCCGCCGGCCGAACATAAGCGACGGGGTTGGGCTCAACCTTCGATACCGCCGGATATTCGCACGCCGCAAGCCCCGCCCCGGCACCAAGCCCAAGGCCGATGAGCCCAACCCGAAACTTTGCAACCGGCAGCGAAACCATAACGCCTCCCCCTCCCTTGCTCACCCCGCTCTAATCTCCCGACGACTTCGGCACCGGCGCCGTAACCAGCCCCGAAGCATGGATAACCCGCGGCAACACCGTGATCCGCTGCACCGGTTGCTCGATAAAGGTGGAATACCAACGATCGGTCCGCGTGCCCATGCTCGTGAGCTGCCCCGCGCGCGAGAAAAAGAGATGCACGGTATCGACCATTTCGGCCCGGGTGGTGCCGTTGGAAAATCGGGTTTCAGCCTGAATCGCCAAGAAGGGATAGGTATAAATCAACTCATAGGTCTGGGTCCGGTTATCGAAGCGCGGCCCGACGTTGGGCCAGCCGAGCATCCCCACCACGTCGTCTTGGTGGACGCCGAGCGCGAAAACATAGGCCGGCGCGATCGTAACCTGCTCGCCCCGATCGGATTGCGGGACGCACCCGGCCACCGCTATCAAAGCCGCCATGCACAGCCCGAGTCCCGCCCGGCCGATCCTCACCACCATCGCCTCGTCCCTCCCCGTCCGGCCCCGCTACTCGCCCCTAAACGGCCGGGCGAGCAAGCCGCCAATAACGTCCTCGATCACGGCATCACGATTGAGAATGGCGTCGACCGCCTCGCAAATCGGCATATCGACTCCGAGCCGGCCGGCGAGCGCCACCACGGCCGCCGCACTATGCACACCCTCGGCCACCGTTTTGCGCTCCCCAAGGATATCGGCGAGCAACCGCCCTTCGCCTAGGGCCGCGCCCAAAGAGTTGTTGCGCGATTGCCGGCTGGTGCAGGTGAGGGTGAGATCGCCGAGCCCGGACAGGCCCATCAACGTCTCGGCCCGACCGCCGAGCGCCGCTCCCAGCCGAACCATCTCGGCCAGACCACGCGTGATCAAGGCCGCGCGGGCGTTATCGCCAAAGCCCCGGCCCTCGACCACGCCGCACGCGATGGCCAACACGTTTTTGACCGCGCCGCCGATCTGGGCGCCAATCGGGTCATCTGTGAGGTAGGGCCGGAACATCCGTCCGCCCAACGCCTCGACCAGCCGGGTACCGATTTCGGCATCGGCCGCGGCGAGAGTAACGGCGGTTGGCAACCCGCGCGCCACCTCGGCCGCAAACGTCGGCCCCGACAACACCGCGAGCGGTGCCTTGGGCAACACCGCCGCCGCCACCTCGGTCATGAGCGAGCAGGTGCCAAGTTCAACCCCCTTGGCGCAAATCACCGCCGGCACGCCAGGGCGCATGAACGGCGCCAGTGATTGCCCGACTCGGCGCAAATGCTGAGCCGGCGCCACCAGCAGCACGGCATCGGTCTCGGCAACCTCAGCCAGACTTCCGGTAGCCCGGATGGCCCCATCGAGCGGGATGCCCGGTAAAAAAACCCGATTCTCGTGGGCGTTGTTGATGGCGTCCACCACACCCGGCTCCAGCGCCCAGAGCAGGACCGAGCGCCCGGCGCGCGCTGCCGCCTGGGCCAACGCCGTGCCCCAGGCCCCACCGCCAACCACCCCGATCCGTGCCATCTCCATCGAAGCCGCCACCGCCCTATCTCCTTTAATACACACCAAAGGATACTGTCGCAAACCCCGCCCACACGCACAAGCCCCCTGTGTTTTCCGTGGGACGTGAGGTATATTGTTGCGAAGATAACATATCGGCCAACCGCCTGAATCGGATCGAGGGTGCGATGGATTGGGATAAACTGAGGGTTTTTCACGCCGTGGCTGAGGCCGGAAGCTTCACTCACGCTGGCGAGGCCCTCAACCTTAGCCAATCTGCGGTAAGCCGCCAGATTAGCGCCCTTGAGGAAAGCCTGAATGTGCCGCTGTTTCACCGGCACGCGCGCGGGTTGATCCTCACCGAGCAAGGCGAGTTGCTGTTCCGCACCGCCCGCGACGTGTTCGCCAAACTCTCGATGACCGAAGCCATGCTCTCAGAAAGCCGGGAGCATTCCAAAGGGCCGTTGAAAGTCACCACCACCGTGGCCTTTGGCACAACTTGGCTCGCGCCGCGCATCCGCGAGTTTTTGGCGCTCTACCCCGACATTCAGTTCACCCTGCTGGTGGACGACAACGAGCTTGATCTGGCGATGCGCGAGGCGGATATCGCCATTCGCATGAACACACCGCGCCAGCCAGACCTGATCCAGCGCCACTTGATGACCCTGCGCTTTCACATTTTTGCCCATATCGGCTACCTCAAACGGCGGGGCACGCCCAAGACGGCGGCGGAATTGGACCAACACGACATTATCGCCTTCACCGACGATAACCGCCCGCTGATCAACGACATCAACCTGCTTATGGAGTCGGGCTCCAGCGGCCAGTCGGCGCGCAAGCCGGTGCTGCGGGTCAACAACATGCACGCCATCTTCCGCGCCGTGGAAAGCGGGCTCGGCATCGCGGTGCTGCCCGACTATATGGTTGAGGGCCGCCCCGACATCGTAAAAATTCTGCCCGAGGTCGAGACCCCAAAGCTGGAATCTTACTTCGTTTACGCCGAAGAACTGCGCCACTCCAAACGCATCGCCGTCTTCCGCGATTTCCTGGTCCGCAAGGTTGCCGAGTCGGTATTTTAAGAAGGACGTGACCAGCATTGCGCGGCGGCGCCGGGGGCCTTATGGTCCCGGCGCAGCTTTGGGGTTTGAACGCGCACGCCATGACCGATCTCAGTCACATTCGTAATTTTGCGATCATCGCTCACATCGACCACGGCAAATCGACGCTGGCCGATCGGCTGATTCAAACCTGCGGCGGCCTCGCCGACCGTGAAATGCGCGAGCAAGTGCTCGACAGCATGGATATCGAGCGCGAGCGCGGCATCACCATCAAGGCGCAGACCGTCCGGCTTGACTACACGGCACGCAACGGCAAGACCTATCAGTTAAACTTGATGGACACGCCGGGCCACGTCGATTTCGCGTATGAAGTCAGCCGGTCGCTGGCCGCGTGCGAGGGCTCGATTCTGGTGGTCGACGCGAGCCAGGGCGTCGAGGCCCAGACCCTGGCCAACGTTTATCAGGCCATCGACAACAATCACGAGATCATTCCCGTCCTCAATAAAATCGATCTTCCGGCGGCCGAGCCCGAGCGGGTCAAGCAGCAAATCGAGGACGTGATCGGGCTCGACACCAGCAACGCCGTGATGACCTCGGCCAAAACCGGGCTTCATATCGACGAGGTGCTGGAGGCCATCGTTCACCGCCTGCCGGCGCCCAAAGGCGACGACACCGCCCCACTCAAGGCGCTGCTGGTGGATAGCTGGTACGACGCCTATCTCGGAGTCGTGATTTTGGTCCGGGTGGTCGATGGTCGGCTGAAGGTCGGCCAAAAGCTGCGGATGATGGCCACCGGCGCCACCCGCGAAGTGGACCGGGTTGGGGTGTTCCGCCCCAAGGGCACGCTAACCGGGGAACTTGGGCCGGGCGAAATCGGCTTCATCACCGCCGGCATCAAAGATATCAGCGAAACCAAGGTCGGCGACACCCTGACCGACGAACGCCGACTCGCAACCGAGCCGCTCCCCGGCTTCAAGCCCTCGATTCCCGTGGTGTTCTGCGGCCTGTTCCCCACCGACTCGGCGGAATTCGAGCATCTGCGCGATTCGCTCGGCAAACTCGCCCTCAACGACGCCAGCTTCCAGTTTGAGGCCGAAAGCTCGGCCGCGCTCGGCTTCGGCTTTCGCTGCGGCTGCCTTGGGCTGCTCCACCTGGAAATCGTGCAGGAACGGTTGGAGCGGGAGTTTGACCTCGACCTGATCACCACCGCCCCCTCGGTGGTTTACAATATCCACATGACCGACGGCACAATGCGCACCATGCACAACCCGGCCGATATGCCGGACCCGGTGCGCATTTTGAAGATGGAAGAGCCGTGGATCAAGGCGACCATTCTGTTGCCCGACGAATATCTCGGCGGCATCCTCCAGCTTTGCACCGAACGCCGGGGCGTTCAAATCGAGCTGACCTATGCCGGCAGCCGGGCGATGCTGGTGTACCGGCTGCCGCTGAACGAAGTGGTGTTCGATTTCTATGACCGGCTCAAATCGATCAGCCGGGGCTATGCCAGCTTCGACTACAGCCTCGATGGCTACGAGGAAGGCGATCTGGTCAAGCTATCGATCATGGTCAACGCCGAGCCGGTGGACGCACTTTCGATCATCGTTCACCGCAGCCAAAGCGAGCGCCGGGGACGCGCCATGTGCGAGCGGCTGAAGGAGTTGATCCCGCGTCAACTTTTCAAAATCGCAGTGCAAGCCGCAATCGGCGCCCGAGTCATCGCCCGGGAAACCATCAGCGCCATGCGCAAGGATGTCACCGCCAAGTGCTACGGCGGCGACATTTCTCGCAAACGCAAACTGCTCGATAAGCAAAAAGAGGGCAAAAAGCGGATGCGCCAGTTCGGCCAAGTCGAGATCCCCCAATCCGCCTTCATCGCCGCGCTCAAGATGAGCGACGATTAGCGAGCGGGGAGGGGCGAGGAGACAGCGTGATGATAACCAATGAGTTGGGCGCGACGACGATGGATTGCTGGCTTTCCGACAAAGACATTCCGGCCGATGAGCGGCTTATTTTTGCGCTGGACCTCCCCAGCATCGATGCTGCAAAAGCGATGGTGGAGCGGCTGGGCGACAGCGTTAAATTCTACAAAATCGGCCTCGAACTTTTCATGGCCGGCGACTATTTCGAGTTTTTGAACTGGCTCTCGACGAAGAATAAAAAAATCTTTGTCGACCTCAAGTTTTTCGACGTTCCCGAAACGGTTGGAAGGGCGGTTGCGCGGCTACGCGACCACCCCGCGACCTTTGCCACCGTCCACGGCAACGACGCCATTCTTGAAGCCGCTTGCCGGGCGAAGGGCACTCTCAAAATTCTTGCGGTCACGATTTTGACCAGCCTTGATCGGGGCGATCTCGACGATCTGGGCTTTGCGGTGGATGTTCAAGCGCTGGTGCTCTCGCGCGCCCGCCGGGCCATTAAGCTTGGGTGCGACGGCGTTATTTCCTCGGGCCTTGAGGTCAACGCGCTGCGCCAGGACAGCGGCAAAGATTTCCTGATCATCGTCCCTGGCATCCGCCCGGTGGAAAACCGCGCAACCGACGACCAGAAGCGCACGGTGGATGTTGAAGAGGCGTTTCGGAAGGGTGCCGATTATATTGTGGTCGGCCGGCCGATCCGGGACGCCGAAAACCCCCGCGCCGCCGCCGAGGCCATTCAGCAGCGCATCAACACACTGTTCGCAAAGTCGCGGTAAAAGGCGGCCTCGGCAAGGGGTTGGTTGACGACCCGGCGCCGCTAACGTCATACTCCGGCCGATCGGTCGCGTCGGACTGTGAACTTAATGAGGGGGGGCCATGCCTGAGCTTCGTCAGGTTCCCCTTCTGGTTATTGTCGACCCGGCCACCAGCCACCGCGATCAGATCGTACGGGCGCTGATCAATTTCTATCGAGTCAATTACTACGCCGACACCGACTCGGCGCTACGGGGAATCCGGACCCGGACGCCCGATCTGATCATCATCGATGATCTGGCCCCGCCCCAAGGGGGCTATGAGCTGGTCCGGCAGATACGGCGCGATCAGAACCCCGACATCGCCGATATGCCGATTATCATCACCTCCAAGCTGGAGGAATCAGCGCTTCAGCACGCCGTCCGCAAGTGCGATGCGAACGCCTATCTGGTGAAGCCTTACCGCTACAGCGCCTTGATGCACGCGGTTACCACCCAGCTCAGCCTTCACGTCGAGGCGCAATGGGATCTGTTGCCGCCCAAAGAGCGCGCGGCGCTCCGCGGCACCCTCGACGTTTTCCAGAGCCTTTCCGAAATCATGGAGACGGGAACCCGAATCGATTATGCCGGGATGCGGACGGCGTGCGAGCCCTTGGTCGACGTGATCGCCGCCAGCGATTTTCGCGCCCTGCTCAACGGCGTCAAAAGCCACGATAATTACACCTACGCCCACTCGTTGAAGGTCGCGACCATGCTCTGCCTGTTTGGCAGTGCCATCGGCCTCAACCACAACGAGCAATTGCTGCTCGCGTGCGGCGGCCTGCTCCACGACACCGGAAAGATGCTGATCCCCCACGCGGTGCTCAACAAACCCGGCCGACTCGATGCGGGGGAATGGGAAGTGATGCGCTCCCACGTCCCGGTCACGCTGGATTTTCTCCAAGCGAGCCTCACCATCCCCAAGGCCGCAATCATCATCGCCGGGCAGCACCACGAAAAGCTCGACGGCTCGGGCTATCCCAAAGGCCTTAAGGGAAAAGAGATCAACGAGCTGGCGCGCATGGCCGCGATTGTCGATATCTTCAGCGCCCTCACCGACCGCCGGGTCTACAAGCCGGGAATGCCGGTCAGCGAGGCGCTGGCGATGATGACCGGCCCAATGGCCGCCCACCTCGACCAACACCTGCTGCGCCTCTTCAAAGAGCTGGTACTCGATACCACCGGTGGGGAAATTTTATAGAGCATCATGCTCTAACTTTTGTTTTAGCGCGGATCAACGCTACCCAGCCAGTTCGCCCGCCCGCTTGGTTGCGGCGGCAACGGCGCGATCAAACAAGGGCTGCATCCCGTCCGCGGCCATCAACACCCTTAGCGCGGCTTCAGTGGTGCCGCCGGGGCTGGTCACGTTACGGCGCAAGGTCGCGGCGGACTCAATGGACCGGTGCGCCAACTCTCCCGAGCCGGCAACCGTAGCCCGGGCAAGACGCATGGCCAGCTCGGGCGGCAAGCCCGCTTTCTCGCCCGCCAACGCCAACGCCTCGATCACCAAGAAAACATAGGCCGGACCGCTGCCCGAAACCGCCGTCACCGGGTCGATCAGCGCTTCATCGTCAATCCAGGCAACATCGCCCACCGCCCGAAGCAACATTTCGCAGGCCTCGCGCTGCGCCTCAGACACGGCGGCGTTGGCGCAGCCGACGGTAATGCCCCGCCCGACCGATGCCGGTGTGTTGGGCATGGCCCGAACCACCGCCGCCGCTGGGGCGAGCTGCTGCTCAAACCACGCAATCGGCTTACCGGCGGCAATGCTGAGAAAAACCGTGCCCGGACCAACAAAGCGCCGATAATCAGGCACCACCCCGCCCAACACTTGGGGCTTGACCGCAAACACCACCACATCGGGCGAGAACCGCGAGGGCAGCGCATCGGCGCCGGCGCAGCGCAACACCCGCTCGTGACCGACGTTGGCGCCAAAATCATTCGGCTCGACCACCACCACCCGCGCGACCGACCCGGTGGCGAGCCAGCCCTCCAGCAACGCGCCGCCCATTTTGCCGCAACCAACCAAGAGCAAAGTAAGGGCCATCGGGCTCAAGCCTCGCCAACAGTAT
Source organism: uncultured Rhodospirillales bacterium (assembly GCA_903931735.1). Taxonomy (GTDB): domain Bacteria; phylum Pseudomonadota; class Alphaproteobacteria; order Azospirillales; family Azospirillaceae; genus BOG-933. The sequence continues at coordinate 55,221 of CAIZDL010000062.1, read as the reverse complement.
CGAGCAGCGCCGCCGAAACCGCCTCGGTCGGCGTCTTGCCACCCCAAATGACAAACTGGAACGCAGGGTAAAACCGCTCGCACTCGGAAAGCGCGATCTCGACCAGATCTTCCAGTTGTTCGACGCTGACCCCGTTCGGGCCGCGCAACAACGTGGTCTGGCGGAACATCGGCGTTTGCTCCTCGGCACAAATATCGAAGTGCCCAAGCCACATTCGGGTGTTGACCTCGGCCAGCAAGTCGTTGACCACCGAGCGGCGATGGCTCTGAACCTTCATGTCGAACTGACAGGAAAACTGCATCGCGCTCAGGTCTTGCTGCCAGACGAAATAGAGCCGGTAGTCGCACCAACGGCCGCTGATTTCGACCACCATCTCTTCGTCGCTGGAGCGGTCAAAGGGCCACTCGTTTGCGGCGACGATTTCCTCGACGATATCGAGCGGATTGTGTGTCGCCTTCGCGGTTTCTTGCGCCGCTATCGACATGCGCACCCTCCCCAAACCAATATATTGTGGTTCAAGCCCAAACTAACGCTCTCCCGCGCGACGGTGCCAGAAGGCACCATCCGGCGCAACAGAATTTCGCGCTGGGCCATGCGAGCCTGGCGTTGCCAACACAATCAGGCGCTTTTTCCCGTGGTCAACCCAGCAAGACGAGCTTCAGCCCATGCCTATCGGGTTGACGCATACACCCACAATAGGTAGTGGGCTTGGGAGTGGGGGTTTGCTGGAAACGTTGGCTATTTCCCCTGAGACGCACCTACATCTGGTAGGTGTATGCGTCAACCCGATAGGCATGCTTCAGCCGCCGCCAACCGCTCGGCCATCGCCTCTTGTTCTTGCCGCGCCTTGACGACCATTTCCCTCATCGCCTCAAATTCCTCGCGGCTCACCACATCCATCTGGCTGAGAACGCGCTCCATTTGCTGCCGAATTTGCGCCTCAACCTCGCCGCGCAGACCGCTAAGCGCACCAAGGGCGCCGCCCGCAACCTTCGCAAGATCGTCGAGAAGTCTGTTTTCCACCTGCATTGTCCCTTGGGTCCTCTCTCGCCAGCGCCCGAGTATGGCGGCATCACGCCGCTGTTGCAACGCCCTTATCCTAACGGCCCTCGCGCCACCACGCCGCCCCAAGCGCCCCCAGCACTAAAACCAACAACAATGGCGCTGGCAAGAGGGCCGTTTCCTCCTTGCCGCTCAAGAGACTAGCGCCGTTGGCGGTAAGGCCCAGCCACCCCGGCCCCGCAGTGGTGCTTCCCGGTTTCGGGCGGCGGATCTCGGGCAGGGCGCCCTGGCCGTCGGCCAGCCAAAACACGCCGCCCCCGGTCGCGGCGGCAACGCCCGCCAACCGCTCGGGCGTGGTGCGAACGTCTGCAAATTCCGCAGTGTTGGCGCTGCCCACCAGCACCACCGCCTGATGCTCGCCATCTGCCAACCGATAAAGGCCGGGCGCACCAGCGGTCAGTTCGGCGCGGGCGACGCCATCGGGATCGTCGTGCAGGGCAATCTCGCGGGTCTCACCGCCGGGAAATGTGACACCAACCGGCCGGCTCGAGGGCTTGAGGCTGTGTCGCTCCACCGTCAGCCGAGAGCCCTCCACCCGGCCATGCAACTCGTCCTCCTCCAACTCCGGCTCTTTCATCAACCAGTGGGCCAGTCGTCGCAGCAACTCGGCCTGGGGACCGCCGCCGTCATAGCCGCGCTGCCACAGCCAGATTTGGTCGGACGCCAACTGCGCGACCCGGCCGGCGCCGACCCGATCGAGGATCAGCAAAGGCCGTGCCGAGGCCCCCGACATCACCACCACGCCCCGGTTGACCGCCAGATCGGCCTGCCGCAGCCAGCGCCCCCAACCGGGCGCCCCCGACCCGGTAAGGCCAGCGGTGACCGGATGACGCCGGCCAAGCTCGGTCACGACCGGCTGAAACGGTTGGCTGATGCCCCGCCCCACCGGCTGCCCCGGAAGCACGGCGCCGAGCGGCGTGCCGCGCAACCCCTGAAGATCGCCAAAGCCCGCGCCCCCCACCTCCAGCAGCGCCCCGCCCTTGCGCACATAGTCGGCGATATTGTCGAGATACCGAACCGGCAAAACCCCGCGCTGGCGGTATCGATCGAAAATCACCAAATCAAACTCGGCCAGCTTCACTTCAAAGAGGTCGCGGATTGGAAATGGAATCAACGACAATTCGCGGATCGGAGTCCCATCCTGCTTGTCCGGCGGCCGCAAAATGGTGAAATGGACCAGATCAACCGCCGGGTCGGACTTCAACACATTGCGCCAAATGCGCTCGCCGGCATAAGGCTCGCCCGAAACCAGCAGCACCTTCAACCGGTCGCGCACCGCGTTGATCGCCACCCCGGCGCGGTTGTTGACAAGCGTGAGTTCTTGGGGGGCTGGCTCGGCCACCAGTTCCACCACCGTCTGGCCGCCATGAGCGGGCGTAACCGGCAACGAAATTTCCTGACCCACCGGCACCGCAAGCGAGCGCGCCGGCCCGCCATCCTCCCGCACCGTCACCACAGCGTCCACGCTCTGGGGCCGGGGCAGGTCGGTGACCCGAAAAACCAGCGTCGCCGGCTTACCCACCAAGCCATATTGCGGCGCGGCAATGATCTCCAAGCGCCGATCGGCCTCCTCGTGGTCGCCGGTCAACACCGTGTGAATCGGGCCGAACTGCGCTGCCGCCGCCCCATCAACAGGGACATCGTGAACCTGCCCGTCGGTGATTAAAATCGCCCCCGCCCGCTGGCGCTTCGGGACATCGGCGAAACTCCGGGTCAACGCCTCAAACAACCGGGTCTCGCCCGCTGGCAACCGGGTCTCGCCCGCCGGCAACCGGGTCTCGCCCGCCGGGCTTTCCCCCACCCGCACCACACGCAGCTCCAACCCCGGCGTCCCCTCCAGCCGGTGCTGAAACTCGGCAAGGGCGGCGGTGGCCCGTGCGGTCCTGCTTCCCAACGACTGACTGGGCGACTGGTCCAGCACGATCACCGCAGTGTCTTTCACCGCCTCGCGCCGCTCAACGCCAACCGACGGATTAAGCAGGCCGGTCAGAATCACCAACAGCGCGGCCAGCCGCCACGCAGCGCCGCGCGCCCGGCGCACCAAACCATAGCCCGCCACCAGCAAGGCCACCCCGGCGGCCACCGCCAGCACCGGCCAAGACAGCAACGGCGCCAAAGACAGAAAATGGCCACCGATCATCGCCCCAACCTTTCGAGGATCGCAGGCACATGAACCTGATCCGCCTTATAGTTGCCGGTGAGTGCATACATCACCAGATTGACGCCAAACCGATACGCCATCTCGCGTTGACGTTCGCCCCCGGGCATAGCGTTCACCGGCCGCCCCTGATCGTCGATCGCCCAGGCTCCCGCCCAGTCATTGCCGCCCACCACCACTGACGATACGCCATCGAGCAGCGTTTCGCGCCCCGCCGCCACCCACACTTCACCCGTGCCAACGCGGCCGGGAAAATCGGTGAGAAGATAAAACGCGCGGGTCAACACATGGTCGGCGGTCACCAAGCTCAGCGGCGGCAAGTCCAACCCGTCGGTCACGACCCGCAACGCCGTCACATCCGGCCCGTCGAAAACGATCAAGCCGCCCTGACGGAGATAATCCTCCACCCGGCGCACCGCCTCGCCCGATAACGGCGCCGGGCGCGGCGGCACCCGCCAATAAAGCAGGGGGAACACCGCAAGGTCGCTCTGGTCCACCGATACCGCGGTAACGCCGCCAACATCAACCGCCGTCCGCCGCGACAACACCTGCGCCAGCCCCTCCAGCCCGGCCCGGCTGGTATCGTCAAGCGCAGCGTTGCCAGTTTGAACATAGGCGAGCCATGTCCGCATCGCAGCTTCGGCGGTGACATCGGGCGGGGCGGTGACATCGGCCTCGGCGGGAACATCGAGCGGGGCGGCAAAGGCGGAGCCTGCGGCCATCATCACCGCCAGCGCAACCCCGGCCAGCCCACGCAGCCGCAACCCAACCAGCATATCGGCCAGCGCCAGCACCAGCGCCGCCAGCAACAACGCCGCCGCAAGACCAGTCTCGCCCTCCGCCCCGGCATAGCCCGCCACGGCCACCCCGGGGGGAAGCTGCAACGGCTTTAAACCAAGGCCGCTCGCCCCAAGATTCAGCGCGTTCCGGGCAAGCGAGGTGCCATAAAAGCCCGGCGGGTGCGTGGGTCCAACCCCGTCCGCCTTTTTTGGCCCGCCCGCCTCGCCGCCCCCCCCGCCTGCGCCCTCCAATGCCCGCGCGGTGGCCGGCGGTTCGCCCAGCCGGCCAAGACCATCGAGTGTTTCGAGCGGCTGCAACAGCCCTTCACCGCCGTCACCGGCCACGCCCGCGCTCAACGCCACCAAGCGGCGCAACATATCGATATAGAGGCCCGAGAGCGCAAGGTTCGACCACTCCGGCCCGGCGGTGGTGTGGACCAGCACCAGCGCACCCGCGCCGCGCCGCTCCCCGCTGACCAACGGCGTGCCATCGGCCAGCCGCGCCCACGTGCGCGCGGCGGTCTCTGGGCCGGGCTCGGCCAATACCTGCCGGCTCACCGTCACGTCGGCCGGCACCGCGAGCCCGGCAAACGGGCTGCCCGCGTCAAAGGGCGCCAATCCGGCGGGCTTTTCCCAGGTTAAGGCCCCGCCAAGCACCCGCCCGCCCGGCCGCAACCGCACCGGCAGCAAACTATCGGACACCGCCGCCATTCGGGGCCCGGCAAACCGCAGCAGCAAACCCCCCCGGGTTACCCATTGCGCCAGCAAGGCCGTCTCCTCGGCCCCGAGCGCACCAACATCGGCGAGGATCAACACCGCGCGCTGGCTGCCCAACAAATCCTTCAGCGACCCGCGCCGAACTTCGGCAATCGGCACCAACGCCTGTTCGAGATAGTGGAGATCGCTGAGCAAAGGCTGGGGCGCGCTTTCGCCCCGGCCATCCACCAACCCAACCGGACGCCTGCGCCAGCGCTCATCGAGCAGCACCGTGGCCCCAGCCCCGGCCTCACCTTCAAGGCTGGCCCGAACCGCCTGATTGCGCAGCTCCGACGGCAAGTCGAACACCACCCGCCCAGCAACCGCACCCGCTGCCAACCGCACCCCATCCCGCGCCAGCACCCGCCCGTCGCCGGCCAGCAACCGGACCGTCACCAACCGCTCGGCAGCGCCGGGCGCACGCGCGACCGGAATGGCCAGCTCTGGCCCGTCGGCCGCTGGCGGCATCAGCAGAAGCGGCGATTGCGTCGGCGCCAGCACCTCAAGCCGGCCGCCCGAATGCCGAAACCAATCGACCAGCCCCGCAGCGCCGCTATCGGCCAGCCCATCGGTCAACCAAAAGCCGCTATGGGCGCCGGGAAGCGCCAACGCCTGAAGCGCCGCCACCGTTGCCCGCCGGTCGGTGGGCCAAGGCTTAGGCTCCAGCCCCAGGAGCCGGGCGCGGGCCTCGACCGCCGGCATCGGCCCGGCCACCACCAGCGGGACGGCGGTGGTGGCAATCACCAGCCCCCGCCCTTCGCGCTCGGCTCTGGTCAACAGCCCGCCCAGGACCCGCATAACAGCCGGCCAGCCCGGCGCGGCCGACCAGCCATCGTCGATGACCAGCACCAGCGGGCCAGTCCCCGGCAACGCCGCCCCCGGATGCCAAACCGGCCCGGCCAACGCGCCAATCAACAGCACCGCGATGGCGAGCCGCATCGCCAACAGCCACAAAGGGGTGTGGGCCGGCGTTTCTTCCGGCGTTGTCGATAATCGCAGCAACCAAAGCGCGGGAAAGCGCAGGTGCCGGGGTGCGGGCGGGATGAGCCGCACCAACCACCATATCCCCGGGAGCAGTACCACGGCGCCCAGCATCCAGGGTGTCAGAAAGGCGAGCGGACCCAAGGTCAGCATAAAGGCACCCACAGGCGACAGGAGGCCCGTTTTAACCCAAGGGCCGGCAGAGGCCAACCCCCGAATCGGCGAAGGCCCAATCCGCTAAGCCCCGATCCGCTAAGCCCCAATCCGCTAAGCCCCAATCCGCTAAGCCCCAGTCCGCTAAGCCCTTGTTCCCGAGCTTCGGATCAACGACACTCGGCTCTCGATGCTTTCGAGTTTGGCCCAGCCATGCCCCTGCCCCCACCGAGCCCGCCCGCTTTCACCCGCACCATCGCCCTGCCCAGCCAGGAGGCGACCGAGCGGCTTGCGTCCGCACTCGCCCGCGTGCTGCTCCCGGGAGACGTGGTAAGCCTCGGCGGCGACCTTGGCGCCGGCAAGACCACCCTTGCCCGCGCGGTGATCCGCGCCCTTACCGCCGACCCCGATGAGGAAGTGCCAAGCCCGACCTTTACGCTAGTTCAAACTTACGACACGCCCAGCGGTGCCGTCTGGCACTTTGACCTTTACCGCCTGTGCTGCCCCGATGAAATGCTGGAACTGGGCTGGGACGAGGCCATCGGCACCGCCATCGTGCTGGTGGAATGGCCCGACCGGCTCGGTCCGCTCGCCCCGGCCGACCGCCTTGAGCTTACCCTCGCCGTGACCGGCCCCTCGTCCCGCACTGCCGTACTAACTTACGGTAAACACTGGTATAACCGCTGCGAAAGTCTCCCCGCATGACCCGGCCACCATGCGCCGACCCGAACCGGGTGGCCGCCTTCCTCGCGCCCTTCGGCTTAGAAACCGCCCCCCGTCACCCGCTGGCCGGCGACGCCTCGTGCCGCCGTTACCAACGGATTACACCCCAAACCGGGCCATCGCTGATTTTGATGCAGGCGCCCGACCCGACGCGGGAGCTGGTGCCATTTGTCGCCATCGCCCAACGGCTGGCCCCACTCGGGCTATCCGTACCAAAAATTATCGCGGTCGACGCCGATGCGGGGCTGCTTTTGCAGGAAGATTTCGGGGCCGAAACATTTACCGGCGCGCTCGATCGCGGGGCGGCGCCGGCACCGCTTTATCGGCTGGCCACGCTCGCGTTGATCACCCTGCACCGCAGCGCCATCGATACCGCCGGGCTGCCGGTGTTCGACAGCGCGGCCTTCCTCGCTCAGGTGGCGTTGCTACCAGACATGATATTCCCCGGCAACGACGCGGTTCGCCTGGAGTTCGAAGCCGCGTGGCGGGCGGTGATGCCACTGGCGCTGGCTGGCCCGACCTCGCTTTTGCTGCGCGACTACCACGCCGGCAACCTCATGCACCTGCCCGAGCGGCCCGGCGCCGCCGCCTGCGGCTTGTTGGACTTTCAAGACGCCGGCAGCGGCCCAGCGGCCTACGACCTCGTGTCGCTGGTGGAAGACGCCCGGCGCGATCTGCCCGAAGATTTGGCGCGTGAGGTTATCGCGTTTTATCTCGCAGCATTTCCCGCCCTCGACCGCTCGACGTTTCTGGTGGCGGGGACGGTGCTCGCCGCTATTCGCCATACTCGGGTGATTGCCGTTTTTTTACGCCTCGCCCGCGCCGGCAAGCGGGGCTATCTTCAGCATGTGACCCGGCTCTGGTGCTATCTTGACCGCCACCTCGCCCAGCCGGAGTTGGCGCCGGTTGCCGGCTGGTTTAACCACCACCTCCCGCCAGCTCGCCGTGCAATACTAATTACGGATACGGAACGATGACCGAGCGCTCGCCGATTACCCATGCAATGGTCCTGGCTGCCGGCCTTGGGGTGCGGATGCGACCGCTGACCCTGACCCGGCCAAAGCCACTACTGACCGTGGCCGGTATCACCCTGCTTGACCACGCGCTCAACCGGATCGCGGCGGCCGGGCTGACCACGGCGGTGGTGAATTATTGTTACCTTGGCGAAATGATCGCAGATCACCTTAGCCGGCGCACCCAGCCCACCATCATCCTTTCTCCCGAGCCCAGTCCACTGGAAACCGGGGGCGGGATCAAGCTCGCGCTGGCGCATTTGGGCTCCCGGCCCTTTCTATCCGCCAACGCCGATATTTTGTGGCTCGATGGCAAAGAGCAGGCCATCCGACGATTGGTCGGCGCCTGGAACGAAGCCACCATGGACGCGCTGTTGCTGATCATGCCGACCGAGCGCGCGCACGGCTATCACGGCCAGGGTGATTTCGATATCGAAATAGATGGCCGGCTGGCCCGCCCCGGCAAAGGCAACGCCGCGCCTTACGTTTTTTCGGGCGTACAGATCATCTCGCCGCGCCTCTTTGCCGACACCCCCGAGGGGGCGTTTTCAACCAACTTGGTTTGGGACCGGGCGCTGCGGACCGGGCGCCTTCAAGGCGTCGTCCACGATGGCGAGTGGTTCCACGTCGGCACGCCCGAAGCCCTCCAAGCCACCAACGATTGGTTCGACCGCCATGACGAGTGTTTACACGATTCCGGCCGGCTTCTCGTTCGTTGATGAACTAGCCACGGGGATACTCTCTCGTTTCGGAACCGACCCGTTGGTGCTGGCCGGAGTTACGGTGTTGTTGCCCACCCGGCGCGCCTGCCGCTCGCTGCGGGAAGCGTTTCTCCGCCAAACCGATGGCAAGCCCCTGTTGCTGCCCGGCATGGCCCCGCTGGGCGACCTCGACGCCGAGGAGCTGGGGTTGACGCTGGAAGAACTCCCGGCGCTGGCCGGCGCACTCGATCTGCCCCCGGCGATTAACGAGCTGCGGCGGCGGTTGTTGCTAACCCGGTTCGTTCTTGCTGCCCCCAATATGGCCGCAACCGCGCCCCAGGCGGTGCGCCTCGCCGCCGATCTTACGCACCTGCTGGATCAGGTCGAAACCGAGGGCCTGAGCTTTTCCGCCCTCAACGGGCTGGTGCCGGAAGATTATGCCCACCACTGGCAATTGACGCTGTGCTTTCTCACCATCCTTACCCAGCAATGGCCCGAAATTTTGGCCGAAGAGGGCGCAATCGACGCCGCCGCCCGACGCAACCGGGTGCTGGCGGCCCAAGCCGCCGCGTGGCGCGACCGCCCGCCCTCGGGGCCGGTGATTGCCGCCGGCTCCACCGGCTCAATCCCCGCGACCGGCGCGCTGCTGGAGGTGATCGCGGGGCTGCCCCAGGGCATGTTGGTGCTGCCCGGCCTCGATACCACCACCGATGAAGCCGGCTGGGAGGCGATCAGCGCCGACGAAGCCCACCCCCAACACACGCTGGCCCGGTTACTGGAACGACTCCACCTGCCGCGCAGCAAGGTCGCGCCCTGGCGTCCGGGGGTGCAGCCAGAGCGAGGCGCCCGCGCGCGCCTGATCGCCGAAGTGTTGCGCCCGGCCGCCACCACCGACCATTGGCGGGCGCTGGAGGGATTGGATGGCTCGGCCCTCGCCGGCCTCACCCGCATCGATTGCCCAACCGCCCAAGACGAGGCCGAGGTGGTGGCGATGCTGTTGCGCCACGCTCTCGAAACACCCGAACGCTCGGCAGCCCTGGTCACGCCCGACCGCACCCTCGCGCGCCGGGTGGCCACTGCCCTCAGCCGGTGGGAGATCAAGGTCAACGACTCGGGCGGACAGCCTCTGGCCGACACCGCAGCGGGCAGTTTCCTCAACCTGTGCGCCGGCGCGCTTGAAGCACGGTTTGCCCCGGTGGCGTTGTTGGCGCTGTTCAAACACCCGCTCACCACTGCCGGCACCACCCCCAGCGGCTGCCACGCCTTTACCCGTGGCCTGGAAAAGGCGGTGCTGCGCGGCCCGCGCCCGGCGGAGGGGATTGAAGGCCTGCTCGCCGGCCTCACCGCCGTTGCCGAAACCCGCTTCTCTGCCGAGCTGGTGGCCGGGGTCGAGCGGTTGGGCGCCGACGCCGCGCCGTTTTTGGCTCTGGCACGGCAGCCGAGCGGAGCACCCTTCGCCGATTTTTTGCGTGCCCACATCGCCTTTGCCGAAGCCATGGCCCGCACCACCGAGATGAGCGGCGCCGAGCGTTTATGGCGGCATGACGACGGCGAAACAGCGGCAGCGCTGATCAACGATCTGCTGAGCGCGGCGCGCGACTTTCCCGCCGTCCCGGCCCGCGACTATCCCGGATTGTTTGAGGCGTTGATGAAGGGGCGGGTGGTTCGGCCCCGCTTTGGCCATCACCCCCGGCTGGCGATTCTCGGGCCGCTGGAAGCGCGGCTTCAGCACGTCGACCTGATGGTCCTTTCGGGGCTCAACGAAGGCGGCTGGCCAGCCGAGCCCGCGCCCGACCCGTGGCTTTCGCGGCCGATGCGCAAGACCTTTGGGCTGCCGGCGCCCGAGCGCTCGATTGGCCTTTCAGCGCACGATTTTGCCCAAGCCGCCACCGCGCCCGAGGTGGTGTTGACCCGCGCCGTGCGGGTGGAAGGGGCGCCCACGGTGCCATCGCGCTGGCTATCGCGGCTGGAAACCGTGCTTCGCGCGCTGAACCTCGACCGGCACATTGAACAAGAGGCCCCCCAATGGCTGGCCTGGGCGCGCGGCCTGGACGAGCCCGACTTCGTGCGCCCGGTGAGCGCGCCCGAGCCGCGCCCGCCGGTTTCGGCCCGCCCCCGCAAACTGGCGGTGACCGAGATTGAAGCCTGGATGCGCGACCCCTACATCATTTACGCTCGCCATGTGCTGAAGCTGCGGGCGCTGGAGCCGATTGCAGCCGACCCCGGCGCCGCCGAACGCGGTCAGTTCATCCACAAAGCGCTCGACCACTTTATTAAGGAGTGGCCCACCGCGCTGCCGGCCAATGCGGTGGACCTGTTGCTTCAGCACGGCCGCGACGCCTTCGGCAACATGCTGGCCCGGCCCGAGGTTTGGGCCTTTTGGTGGCCGCGGTTCGAGCGCGTCGCTCACTGGTTTGTGGCGATGGAACGGGGGCGCCGGCCCCACAGCCTGCCGCTTGCAACCGAAGTTTTGGGGCGGATGGAATTTGATGGCCGCGCCGGCCCCTTCACCCTCACCGCCAAGGCCGACCGAATCGACCGGTTACAAACCGGCGGGCTTAGTATCATCGATTATAAAACCGGCACCCTGCCCAGCCCCGGCGACATCGCCCTTGGGCTTTCGCCCCAAATGGCACTGGAGGCGGCGCTGGCCGAATCGGGCGGATTTGACGGCCTTGGCCCCGCCACCGTGACGGAGCTGGCCTATTGGCGCCTTGGCGGCGGCGACCCGCCGGGGGAAGAAAAGCCGGTGCGAGGAACCGCCAGCGATTTGGCGCGCGAAGCACACCAAGGCCTGGAGGCCCTGATCTGGACCTTCGATGACCCGGCAACTCCCTACCGCGCTCTGCCCCGGCCACGCCACGCCCCGCGCTTCAACGACTACACCCACCTGGCGCGGGTCGAGGAGTGGTCGACCAACGAAGGCGGCGCCGAGTAACGACGACACCCGGCCCAACCGACCAGCGCCCCGGCACTCCCGCGCACCCTCTTCAAATTCAATGGAAAAAGCTGTTCCAAGCCTCGCCGGCCATCCGGGTCAAGGAATAGGTGCCAGAGGCGGCAACGCCCGCCATCACACCATAGTAACAGCCAAAGCCCATGCGCAGGGCGAGCGAGCTGACCTGGGTCGGCCACCCCGAATAGGGAATCCAGCCCATCACCGGCGGCAAACCGGTAACCAGCGCGCCGAGCGAGGCACCGCTGGCACAGGTCAGGAACACCACGTTCTTATCGATGAAGGGCGGCTTTTTGGGCAGCTTGGAGGAATCGAGCGGCCGCCCCTCCGGCGCATCGGACTCGGCTGCCATCGCTGGCGCTGCGCGGACCTCCCCGGCCACCGACCCGAGCATCACCAGCACAGCCATGAGCACCAAGAGGACTCTCATGCCCGTCTCATCGCCAGCGAGTGCCATTTTGCGCGGGATTGGATCACGGGTTCGTCCTCAGAACACGCGATGCCAAGCATCGCCGACCTTGCGGAAGGTCGACTGCGTCGCCGAGAGCACCGTACCGCCAACCACGCCATAAAAGCAGCCCAGCGTCGAGCGCCACAGCACCGTTGCCATCGAGGGATAAACCCCCTGGTAAAACGTCCACTGTGTCATCGACCGGGGAAAAGCAACCGAGGCTGCGCCAATAGCAACGCCAATGCCACAGCCATAGAACGGCACGGCCTTATCGATGAAAGGCTGTGCCGGAGCGGGCATTGCGGTCTCCGCCAGCGCGACTCCGGAAATAGACCCGGCCGTCATTACAATCGCCAGCGAAAGAAGAAGAGCGCGGACACGAATCATGGGCGATTCTCTGAGCTACATGATGTAGTAAGGATTGCTACCACCGAAACAAAATCTAGGTGGTGTACGTTGAGTACGTCGACTATGCGATATTTCTAGGGAACCGGTCAACCTGTACCTCTCGCCCCCCAACACAAACGAAGGTTTTACTGGCACCCTTTGATCGGAGAGTCCCGGTCCCCGACCACACTTCACCTCCCGAGTTGCACGGGTCAGCCGACTGAAATGTCAATTTTTCGGGCAAAACCAGCCAACTAGCCGGCGCCGTCAGGCCCGCATCTGATACCCGACTTCTTTGCTCGGAGCCAAGGCCAGACGCCGACCCCCGCGCCCGCCCGGAATTCCGCTCCCAATTGTGGCCATACAGTCACAGAGAAGCGGCGCCCCTACGCCCCGCCCGCCCCAGTTGGGCCGCCGGACCGGGGCTTGGCTGGCCGAATCCGGGCGCGGCGCCGTTCGGTGCCGCTCGCGCTTGGGGGTGCCGGCCGTACTACCGGGGTGGCGCTCCCCGGTGTCGCCGAGCTGGTCAGCGAATGAAGCAACCGGTCGCGGATGCGCTGAAGCTTGGCGTCATGGGTTATCTTAAGCCCGTAAACATCGCGGACATAAAAAACGTCGATCACCTTTTCGCCATAGGTCGAAATTTTGGCCGACGAAATTTGGAGCCCGAGGTCGGTCAGCGTGCGGGTCACATCGTAAAGCAAACCCGGCCGGTCTTTGCCATTCACCTCGATCACGGTGTGATTGGTGCCGGCGGTATTATCGATCATCACCCGTGGCGGCACCTTAAACATGCTGGTGCGCTGAGGCGCGGCGGGCCGGCGCTTGGCCAACTCCTGAAGCAGCCGGACTTGCCCGGCCAAGGTTTGCTCGGTGATGACGGTCAGCTTGGCCAGCTTTTCCGGCGCATCAAAGGCTTCGCCCGAATGGGCATCCTGGACCGAGAAGATATCCAACGCCTGACCGTTGCGCAGGGTGAAGATCTTGGCATCCACAATGTTGGCGCCGCTCAGGGCCAGCGCCCCGGCCAATTGCGAAAACAGCCCCGGATGGTCGCCGGTGTAAATCGTCACCTCGGTCACGGCGCGGGACAAATCAACCCGGGTATCGATGGTCAATAACCGGCCCTCGCGCTCGGCGTCGCGAATCATCCGGGCGTGGCGGGCGTGGGTCTCACTATCCAGCGACAACCAATAGTCAGGCGAACCCAGGGCGATGTGGCGTTCAAACTGCGCCCCGCCCCAATCATCGAGCTTGCCCCGCAGCACCTCTTGGGCGTGCTTGATGCGATGGACCCGGCCCTCGGCCGTGACGCCGCCGGCCAAAACCTCCTCGGTGCGGTGATACAGCTCGGCGAGCAGCGTCGCCTTCCAGTTGTTCCACCGACCGGCACCGACGGCGTTGATGTCGGCGGTCGTCAGCACCAGCAACAACCGCAGCCGCTCGGGCGACTGGGCCATTTTAACGAAATCCCGCACTGTCCGCTCGTCCTCAAAGTCGCGCTTGAAGGCGATGAACGACATTTTCAGGTGGTTGAAGACCAACCACGCCACCGTCTCGGTCTCTTCGGCGCTGAGACCAAGGCGCGGGCAGAGCTTTTCCGCAAGCTTGGCGCCGACCACCGAATGATCGCCCCCCCGGCCCTTGGCAACATCGTGCAACAACATGGCAACGTAAAGGGCGCGGCGCGAGGTCAACTTATGAATGACCTGGGAGGCCAGCGGCAATTCTTCGACACACCCGCCGGTGTCGATTTTGTTCATAATGCCAACCGCCCGCAAGGTGTGCTCATCCACCGTATAGGCGTGGTACATGTCGTATTGCATTTGCGCAACCACCCGGCCGAAGTCGGGCAGAAAGCGGCCCAGCACGCCGGCCTCGTTCATCCGGCGCAACGATTCTTCCGGGTCCTTGCGGCTGGTTAAAATCTCCATGAACAGGCGGTTGGCTTCGGGGTCCTGGCGCAGCTTGGCAAGCCCACCCAACGCCCGGCTGAGCGCCCGCAGCGCATGGGGATGAACATCGAGCCCATGGCGCTGGGAAACGTAAAACAGCCGGATCATATCCACCGGCTCCTCGCGGAACTGGCGGTCGTGCCGCAGGTTCAGCCGCTCGCCGTCAAGCTGAAAGCCCTCGATCTCTTTGACTTTGGCAAGACCCAGCCGCAACAGGTTGAAGCGCGGCGGCCGTTTGGCGTCGGCCTCAAGCGCGGCGCAAAAAATCCGCGTGAGGTCGCCAACATCTTTGGCGATCAGGAAATAGTGCTTCATGAAACGCTCGACGCTCACCAGCCCGGCACGGTCCATGTAGCCCATGCGCCGACCGATTTCAGTTTGAACGTCGAAGGTCAGGCGGTCTTCGGGTCGGCCGCTCAGGTAGTGCAAGTGGCAGCGGACGGTCCACAGGAAGTTTTGCGCCTTGATAAACCGGGTCGCCTCTTCCTTCAGCAGCACGCCGCAGGTAACCAGATCATCCATCGAGTTGACATAATAAAGGTGCTTGGCGATCCAGATCAGCGTTTGCAGATCCCGCAGCCCGCCCTTGGCTTCCTTGACGTTCGGCTCCAAAACATAGCGGCTGTCGCCCATGCGCTGGTGGCGCTCATCGCGCTCGGCCAGCTTGGCCAGCACAAATTCCGGGCCATTGGGCTGGATCACCTCTTTAGAGAGCCGGCGCTTGAGCAGTGCCAGCAATTGGCCGTCGCCCCACAGGCGGCGGGTTTCCAAAAGGTTGGTGCGAATCGTCACATCGGTTTTGGCTTGGCGCAAACAATCTTCAACCGGACGCACCGCGTGCCCGACCTTCAGCCCCAAATCCCACAGGATATAGAGCATGTACTCGACGATCTGCTCGACCCGCACCGTGCGCTTGTAGGGCAGCAAAAACAGCAGATCGATATCGGATTGCGGGCAGATTTCGCCCCGGCCGTACCCGCCCGTGGCCGCGATATCAAACGCCTCCCCGGTGGAAGGGCCGGCGCTGGGATAAACATAATTCTGCACCAGATCGGCCAGCGAAATGATGATCGTATCCATCAATTCGCTATTGCGCCGAACGCAAATTTCGCCGCTGCCGTTGCCATCGAATTGTTGCCGGATCTCGGCCCGGCCTTCGCTCAACGCCTGCCGGGTCGCCGCAAGCACCGCCGGCCGTAGCGCCTCGGTGCCGCCATGCTGCGCCGCCAACTCTTTTAACGTAGCGCTCAACGGCAACCGCGCCGGAATAACCGGGGCAGGCACGGCCGCGCCCGACGTGACATCGAGGACCAGGACTTCCGCCTTGACCATCATCAACAATCCCTCAATAGGGGCACGCGCCGAGGCAAAGCCGGGAAACCACAACCAAGGGTCCCGTTGCGCCAAGAGAGTTATGCACCAAATATATTAACGAACGGTAACCTAGTCTCCTCACTTCCCCCGAACAAGGGGCCGCTTAAGAGCGTTACCGGAAATCTTGGTCAATTTCTTGTAGCGGCGGTCTTCGGCATTGCAAAATGTGGGGTTGACAGCGCACCGGCGAGCCGCCACCTTGGGTAAATCTTGAGCACGGCCGATTAGGCGGCGCCGACCGGCGACACCTAGCGGTCGTGGGTGTGTCCGGTGGTTGCCCGGCAAATGGGTGCAAGGCGCATAGGCGCCATGGGTGCAAGGCGCATCAGGCGCCGGGTGGGCACCATCGGGCGGGATAAACGGCGTCACCATGACGAATTATTGATTATCAACAACAGGGGAGAGCACGAAAAATGGAGAAAGAGCTGGTTGGCTGCAACGTGGCCATCATTATGGCTTCCGGGTTTGAAGAAACCGAGATGACTGAGGCGCAACGGGCACTGCTTAAGGCCGGCGCGACCGTTAAAACAATTTCCACCGATCAGGGCCTCGCCAACGGCTGGCATGGCAAAGGCTGGGGCCACTTCTTCCCCATCGACCTCCAGATTGGCGACGTGCTCGGCGCCGATTTCGATGCTTTGGTGCTGCCAGGCGGGGAGCGCAGCGTCAACAAGCTGAGCCTGAACCCCCACACCAAGCGCATTGTTGGCCACTTCCTCGACGCTGGCAAGCCGATTGCCGCCATCGATCAGGGGGTTGGTCTGCTCGCCCAGGCTCGCAAGCTGAACGGCCGGCAGATGACCGCGCCGGAAAGCATCCACGAGGCGATTGGGACGAGCGGCGCCCAACTGGTGGACGAGGCGATCGTTCTCGATGGCGTTCTGCTCACCGGCCGCGACGTTACCGCCCTGCCGGAGTTTGTCGCGCAGCTCTTGAAACTGTTCGCCGAATGCCATCAAGTCAAGCGGGCTGCTTAACGGTCTTGAACCCGAGCGGGGGGCGGCGCCCCTCGATCGCCCAAGGCAGGCCGGCTCCCCCAAGACAGGCCGCTGGCCCAAGGCAAGGCCCCCAAGGCAAACCCCATGATAGCCGCTGCCGCTGAGGCCCTGGCCAAACTCGCCGGCCGGGCGCTCGACGCGGTGTTGCCGCCGCGCTGTCTTTCCTGCGGTGATGCCGTCGACCGCCAGGGCGGCGTTTGCCCGCTGTGTTGGCGGGGCCTCAGCTTTATCGCTCCGCCTTTTTGCGACCACTGCGGCTTACCGTTCGAGGTCGATATTCTGGCCGGTGCCGAGTGTGGTGCGTGCATCGCCCACCCCCCGCCCTTCGCCCGCGCCCGCTCGGTTTTGGTCTATGACGATGCCAGCCGGCGCTTGGTCGCGGGGCTGAAATACGGCGACCAGACCTATGCCGCCCACGCCTATGGTGCCTGGCTCGCGCGGGCGGGCGCCGATATCCTGGCCGGGGCAACGCTGGCGGTGCCAGTGCCGCTGCATCGCTGGCGGTTGTTACGGCGCCGATATAATCAAGCGGCGCTGCTGGCGGGGCATTTACAAAAGACCGGTATCATCGCCTATCGCCCCGACGTGCTGGTGCGCCACCGCCAAACCCTGCCCCAGGTGGGCTTGATCGGCGGCGCACGACAGCGTAACGTTGCTGGAGCATTTCGGATCCGAAATAAATATCTGCCGACCGTCGCCGCGGCCCACATCGTCCTGATCGACGATGTGATGACCACTGGCGCCACCCTCAGCGAGTGCGCGCGGGTGCTTTTGCGTGGCGGCGCTGCCAGGGTCGACGTCTTGACACTGGCGCGGGCGGTCAAGGCTGAGTAAAACGCAGCGGATTATAAATTTGCCGGAGGGCGTCGGGGATGGTCGAGGTTGTAATTTACTCCAAGATAACTTGCGGCTACTGCGCGCGGGCCAAAGCGCTGCTCCAGAGCAAGGGCGTGGCCTACACCGACATCGACATTGGCGCCGACCCGGCACAAAAGCCCGCAATGGTCGAGCGGGCCGGGGGGCGCACCTCGGTCCCGCAGATCTTTATCGATGGTCGCCATGTTGGCGGCTGCGACGATCTCCACGCGCTGGAGGCCGATGGCAAGCTCGACCCGCTGCTTGGGCTGACGGCGTGACGGCGGCAACCTTCACCGCCGCCTGCGTTCAGGTCAACGCCGGCCCCGAGATTGCCCCCAACCTGGACGTCGCGGGCACGCTGGTCCGCCGCGCCCGCGATGCCGGGGCCGATTTCATTGCGCTGCCCGAAAATGTTTCGTTGATCGTTCAGGGACGGGACAAGCTGCTGGCGCGGGTCCGCCCCGAGGCGGATCACCCGGCGGTGGCCTATTTCACCGAGCTCGCGCTGGAAACCGGGGCGTGGCTGCTGGTCGGCTCCCTCGGGATTGCACTCGACTGCGGTAAGGTGGCCAATCGCAGCTTCCTGATCGACAACGAAGGGACAATCCGCGCTCGCTACGACAAGATCCATATGTTTGACGTGGATTTGCCGGGCGGGGAAAGCTACCGCGAGTCGGCAACCTTCCGGCCCGGCGACCGCGCGGTGGTGGCGCCAACACCCTGGACCGCGCTCGGGCTGACCATTTGCTACGACGTTCGATTCGCCGTCCTGTTTCGGGCGCTCGCCCACGGGGGAGCCGGCATGATTGCGGTTCCCGCGGCGTTTACCGCACCCACCGGCCGCGCACACTGGCACACCCTATTGCGCGCCCGGGCCATTGAAACCGGCGGCTTCATTATCGCCCCGGCCCAGTGCGGGGTTCATGATGAAGGCCGGCGCACCTTTGGCCACTCGCTGATTATCGACCCCTGGGGTGAGGTTTTGGCCGATGGGGGCGAGGAACCGGGGTTCATCACCGCCCGCATCGATATCGGCCGCGTTGCCGAGTGCCGCGGCATGGTGCCCGCGCTAAGCCACGACCGTGCCTTTAAAGGCCCCTGATTTCCAACGGAGATTTGGCATGAGAATTGACGGAACGGGTTACCGCACGATTTGGCTCGCCAAGGATGGCTGGTCGGTGGACGTAATCGACCAAACCAAGCTGCCCCACCGGTTTGAGGTCGTGCGCCTGACCAACCGCACCGAGGCCGCCCACGCCATTCAATCGATGATCGTACGTGGCGCGCCGCTGATCGGGGTGACCGCCGCCTATGGTCTGGCGCTGGCCCTGCGGGAGGACGCCAGCGACGACGCCCTCACCCAATCGATTGAGGTGTTACAGGGAACTCGCCCCACCGCGATCAACCTGCGCTGGGCGCTGGAACGGATGGAGCGCTTGCTCCGGCCCTTGCCGGTAAGCCACCGCCTAACGGCTGCCTATGCCGAGGCGGCGGCGATGGCCGATGAAGATGTTGCGATGTGTCAAGCGATAGGCCGGCATGGCGCAACGCTGATAGAGACGATCGCCAATGCACAAGCGACCGGGCGGCGGGTCAATATCCTTACCCATTGCAACGCCGGCTGGCTCGCCACGGTGGATTGGGGCACGGCGCTGGCCCCGGTCTATACCGCGTTTGAGCGCGGCGTGCCGCTCCACGTTTGGGTCGATGAAACCCGGCCGCGCAACCAGGGGGCCAGCCTTACCGCGTGGGAACTGGGCAAGCACGGCGTTCCCCACACCGTGATCGCCGATAATGTCGGCGGCCATTTGATGCAGCATGGCATGGTCGATATCTGCATTGTGGGCACCGACCGCACCACGGCCACCGGTGACGTTTGCAACAAAATCGGCACCTATCTCAAGGCCCTGGCCGCCCACGATAATGGCGTGCCGTTTTACGTCGGGGCGCCTTCACCCTCCATCGATTGGCGTCTGCGCGACGGTGTTAAAGAAATTCCCATTGAGGAACGCGATGGTCGCGAGCTGTCGGAAGTCACCGCCCGCACCAAGACCGGCGAGATGGTCACGGTCCACCTTACCCCCGCAGGCAGCCCGGTCGGGAACTGGGGGTTCGATGTAACTCCGGCTCGTCTGGTGACTGGGCTTATCACTGAACGCGGCGTTTGCGCTGCAACGGAAGCTGGGCTAAAGGCACTTTTCCCCGCCGCCTGATAAACCGCCGGCTCATAAACAGGCGGCGAGCCCCGAGCGAAAATCGGGGTGGCGCAAAGTCACCCCGAGTTCGGCCTTGATCCGATCATTGCGCACCCGCCGATTGTCGCGCCAAAAGCTCGCGGCCATCGGCGACAAACCGGCCCGCTCCAGCGAAACCAGCGGCGGGGGCTCCACCCCAAGCAGCCGACACGCCTCATCCACCACCTCCGAAGGGGCGCTGGGGAGATCATCGCAAACATTATAAACCGCGCCCGGGTTAGGCCGAGCGATCGACGCCATTAAAACAGCCGCAATATCGTCGACATGAATGCGGCAAAACACATGAGATGGCTTATCGATACGCCTCGCGGTCCCCGCACGCACCGAATCGACCGCACTGCGCCCGGGGCCGTAAATCCCGGCGAGACGGAAAATATGAGCCGACAGCCCCTCGCGCCATGCCCGCTCGGCGTCAACCCTGCGGGCCTGCCGAGCCACCGAGGGCGCCAGCGGGGCCCATTCATCGACCCAGGCGCCGCCGGTATCGCCATAAACCCCTGTGGTTGAAAGATAGCCGACCCACTCGGTCGTCCCGGCCGCCGCCGCCATCATCGCGCCATAGCGAGCCAGAACCGGGTCGCCGTCTGCGCCCGGGGGAACGCTGCTCAGCACATGCGTAATCCCGGCAAACGCGCCGCCGGGCAGATCGTCGAACGGAAACGCTGTGATCCCGAGACCGGCCAACGCCGCCAGCCCTTCAGGGCTGCGACAGGTTCCGGCAACCTGCCAGCCTCTAGCGAGCAAGGCGCGCGCCAAGGCCCCGCCGCTATAACCGATGCCAAAACAAAACAGCCGGCCGGGCCGGGGGGCAAGAGGCATGGACAAGCCCCGCTAAACCGGAAGAATCCAGGTCGCCTCTCGGCCCTTTTGAGCGTCCTGAACCTTCATCTGCACCCGCTGTCCGGCCTCCAGTTGGGTAAGGCCGCACCGGCGCAGCACACTTTTATGGACAAAGACATCTTTGGACGAATCGTCGGCGGTGACGAAGCCAAAGCCCTTGTCGGCCTTAAACCACTTCACCGTGCCGGCCATCTCCACCGCCGGCCCGAGCACCGCATCCACCTCCCGTCCATTCCGGCCCCGCTCCGGCGGCGGCAGAGCAACAGGAGCGCCCTCCAGCACATCGACGATCCGCGCGACCTGAGGCCCCTTCGGCCCGGCCACGATTTCGCACGAAATCTCGGTGCCATCGGCCAGTTCTTGCAAACCGGCCCGGTTAAGCACGGATATGTGAAGAAAAGCATCCGGGGTCCCATCAACCGGAGCCACGAATCCAAAGCCCTTGATGACGTTAAACCACTTCACCATGGCTTTTGCCTGAGTACCTTCGTTACCGAACGTCTCGGCATTCTGCTGACTGAGGCGAGACACGTCCTGACCACCTCCGCACCGACGCGCACGAGCGCTGTTGAACGAACCGGGGTCCCCGGTAGGCAAAAGAGCCACTTCCGCCAATGGGCAGTGTAGGCACAGCCCGATAAACTTCACCAGAATAATTTTATAGAGGTCCGGCCCAGCATTTCGAAATATCAATAGGATGAGGCCTATTTTCCCGCCCCTTCGGCAATGACGCGACCGGCCGCCGGTCTTGCCTCGGCCCCGTGAATGGCTTAATGCAGCATGAAAGGCCCGGCTTTCGAGTCGGCAGCGGCAACGGGAGAGCAGCCATGGACCAGACCAGCGCAACCGAACACCCCTTCCCCTGGCTCGCGCATTATCCCGAAGGGGTGGACTGGGATGCCCCGCTCCCGGCCCAATCGCTCCCCGAAGCCTTCGATACCGTGGTCGCCAAATATGGCAGTCACCGCTTCCTCGATTTTATGGACAAACACTATACCTACCGGGAAGTGGCCCGGCAGGTTGGATATCTGGCTGAGGGCTTGCAAAAACTCGGGCTGGGCAAGGGCGATCACATTGGCCTCTTCTTGCCCAACACGCCCTATTACGTTATCGCCTACTTCGCTATTTTGCGGATCGGGGCGACGGTGGTTAATTTCAACCCGCTCTACGCCGAGCAGGAGCTTACCCACCAAATCGACGATAGCGGCACCTCGATCATGTTCACGCTCGACCTTGCCATACTCTACGATAAATTGGCGCCGCTCTTGGGCAAAACCGCGCTAAAGCGCATCGTGGTGTGCCGGATGGCCGATTGCCTGCCGTTCCCAAAAAGTATGCTCTTCCCGGTGGTCCGGCGGTCCGAAATCGCTCACCACATTCCCCACGACTCCGCCCACCTCAGCTACAGCAGCCTCACCACCACTATGGGCCGCCCCAAGCCAGTGGAGATCAACCCCGCCGAAGATGTCGCGGTGTTGCAGTATACCGGGGGCACCACCGGCACCCCCAAGGGCGCGATGCTGACCCATGCCAACCTCACCGCCAACGCCTATCAATGTGTCCTGTGGTTTTCTGAAGCCGAACCGGGCGAGGAACGAATGCTGGCAGTGCTGCCGTTCTTCCACGTTTTCGCCATGACCGTGGCCCTCAACGCCGCGATGATCCTGGGTGCGGAAATCGTGCTCGTCCCGCGCTTCGACCTCGATGATGTGCTCGACCTGATCGACACCAAAAAGCCGACCTTGTTTCCGGCGGTGCCGACAATCTACACCGCCATCAACGCCCACCCCGAGCGGGCCGACCACGATCTCTCTTCCATCCGCTTTTGCATTTCGGGCGGAGCGCCGCTGCCCCAAGAGGTGAAGGAGCAGTTTGAGTCCCACACCGGTTGCGTGGTGATCGAGGGCTATGGCCTCTCCGAATCGTCGCCGGTCGCCTGCATTACCCCGATCCGGGGCAGCTATAAAGCGGGCTCGGTCGGGTTGCCGGTGCCGGGAACGGTGGTGGAGATTGTCAGCCTCACCGACGACACCGTTGTGCTGCCCCCCGGCGAGCGCGGCGAAATTTGCATTCGCGGCCCCCAGGTGATGAAAGGTTACTGGAACCGCCCCGAAGACACCGCGCGCACCATAAAGAATGGACGGCTTCATACCGGCGATATCGGCATCATGGACAGCGAAGGCTATGTCACCATCGTCGACCGGATCAAAGACCTCATTCTTGCCGGCGGCTTCAATATCTATCCACGCAACGTGGAAGAGGCGATTTACCTCCACCCCGATGTTGAAGAAGTGGTGGTGGCCGGCATCCCCGATGCCTATCGCGGCCAGACCGTTAAGGCCTATATCAAGCTCACCGATGGCGCGACCCTCGATAAGCCGGCCCTGCTGGCCTTCCTCAAAGACAAGCTCTCGCCGATCGAAATGCCAAAGCTGGTGGAATTCCGCCCGTCTCTGCCCCGAACCATGGTCGGCAAGCTTTCCCGCAAGGACCTACTCGACGAAGAGAGGCGCGGCGCGTCAGTTAACGTGCTGGGGTAACGGTTTCCAAAGGCCTGTGGCTGTTGGTGGAGTCGGAGGGGCAAAGACTTTCAGATTGCCTTCGGCGACGAAAGGCCGGGGCCTTTGGAAACCCTGACTTTTACCGTGCGATTTAACGATCGTATCCGTACTCGATAACCTCAGCGGTTGATGGCACCAAGAATGCCCGGCCGCTGGGCGGGCCGGTGCCGCAAAGCAAGATTGTTCAAAAAGCCTTCGAGGGTGACGCGGACGTTGGAAACCGAAGCAAACGCGCCCGCCAACTGGGTCGCGTCGTTGAATATCTGCGCCCGGGTATCCTCGTCGATCGTGTTGAACTTTTGGCACGCGGCCGAAAAAGACCACTCGGTCGGCTTTTCCAAATGATCGTGCAGTGCGCGCAGCGCCGCCACGATCTCGCGGTTGGCAGCGCGCTCGTGACGCGATGTCGCCTCGATCAACAATCCAACCGAGGCGCGATCATAAAAATCCGACACCCGTGCGCCGCCTTTCGCGATATCACCCTAACCGTGACAAGATGTGTAACCGGTCCGCGCACCAAGATCAATTTTCATTAAGCCGCCGCCCAAGCAAACGCGACACCTCGCGGATTGCATCGCGGCACCGTTGACGGCCGGCAACAATGGTTTGCAACAGCGCACCCGGAACCGACTTTTCCTCCAGCAGCTCAACATACCCTTCCGGGGCCGGCGCCCCTTCCAGCTCCCAAAACTCCCGGGTTTTATAGCCGCTATAGGCGAGGCCCTTAATAACGTAGCCCAACATACTGGTAAAAAACTCAGGGCTTAACTGCCCGTCGCGCATCGCGGCCTGAAACTCTTCGCGCTGTTCATGGGATGCGACACAGCGATAGAGCAGGCGGGCGATGGTATCGGCCAACAGCGAGGTGGCGTTACGGGTATCGCGCAAAATCGCCTTTTGTTTCTTGGGCCGATTGCCTTCTGCCGTTTCCCGCGCCGCCACCACATCGGCAAAGGCGTGGCTGACCATGTACTCGGCCAAATTGAAAAACACGATGGTGTCGAGATTATCCTCTTCGAGCGCGGCGCGCGCCTCAAGCACCGCCCCGTCGGGGGCATCATCCTGGCGTAACAACGCAGGCGCCCGCTCCAACTCGCGGATCGCGAGGATTTGGGTGATATGATCGCGCAAAATTTTGTTAATCGGCAAACCGCCGGAATCAAGCCGCGCATTAAACGCCGCCTCGGTCCGCAACGGCCGCAGCACCCGCTCAACCCGCCGGTAATGCAAAAACCCATGCGCCCGGTCCTGGTGGCGGCGCCGCACCTTGCCCATTTCCCACTCGGCATAGGCCAAAGCCGCAGCGCCGGGGCCGCCCGGCTCCGGGTCGGCCAACGTCGTCAGCACGGTACGAAAATCCCCGCCGCTGTTGGCGCAATGCTCCCGCACATAATAAAGCCGGTAAAGCTCGTCGATGCCGCCAAGGCAGCCATCGTCCATCATCTCGGTCTTCATGACCTGATTGATGCCGCCGATAAAATCCCGCTCCCCTTGTTGGCGTTGATACCGAAGGGCGTAATGCTGCTTGCGCTTGTCGCGCTGAAACAACACATCCTCGCCGCCCATTTTCTGCACCACCCACCGCCGCGCCCCCGTGCCAACCACCTCAAACCGCGCGTTGGCCTCGGACAAAAGATCCACCGGCCCCAAAAGGGCGTTAAACGCCGCCACCGGCATTAACGGTTTGTAGGCCAGCATCGGGCGGATGATGGTTTCCCGCAGCTCGCCCTCGGCCCCCGCCACCAGCCGGATGGTGGTATTGCGCGGGCACAGCGTGCGTTTATGAAGGCCGGATTTTTTAGAATGTTTGGCCGAACGGGCAAAACAGGCGATAAAATAATCGAGGTAATTTTCAACCGCGCGCCCAATATCTTCCAGCCGGGCATGACGGCCGGCAGCATAATTCAGCGCCCCCGGCTCGCATTCAAACGGAATATTTCGCCACTTCAAATCGTTGAAATATTTCGTCAGGCCAAAGAGGGCGTCAAGGTCCCGGATCACCCGCCGATGCTCGCCCCCGCCGCTGTTGGCCGATTTGAGGTAGGCGGCGGTGATATCGAACACCCGACCCCACCAATCGTTGAGCGTTTGCTCGGCCGCCGCGCACACCTCTTTGCCATAAAGCGACCACAGCTTAGGCTCGGCGCTGAAGCGGATCTCGGGCACGCTATGGGCGCCGCCAAAGGAGCGGATATCGGAAACGATAGCAACGCCGATCACCAAATCGTCGGGCACGGCCCGGCTGGTCTGTAAACTGGTGTTGATCCGCTCGCCGAGCCCCAACTCCTTCAGCCGGGCCAACACCGCCCCGGAAAATATCTCGGTTGCAGGAGAGAGGCTGACGGTGCGCCGCTGCCGCTCCCAGAACGCCATCTTGCGGGTATATGTCGCAACATGCCGGCAAAACAAGCGCTTGCGCTCGATGAGGCTGAGCGTACCGGCCTTCTTTTTGCCTTCCGCCACCGGCGCCGGGGGCACCGGAAACAAATAATCGCTCCCGCCCGACTTCAGAAAGTCCAGCGCACTCAGGTAAGCGGGCTCGGGGCCAAACGGATTGCGAATGTCGCGTTTTACCAACTTGGCCAACACGGCGCCAAAATCCGAGTCCACATCGGGGCTCGAAAGCTCCTGGGCCAAATGGCGAATCCGACCGATAAACGGGCCATGTCCACCCACCATCTCACTCTTGGGTAAGCTGGCGCCCAGCGACAGAAAATTCTCGGTCGCGATATCACAGAGAAAATCCTGGACCAGCGCGCCATCGAGCCGGCGCCGGCGCAACCGGGCAAAATCATCCTGGGTGATCAGGTGATGCTCACCCGAGACCGGCAACGACCGGATATAGGACTCGTTCAACTTTTCCAGCAAATGAGCGTGCCACGAAGCGGTTGTCGCACCGCCCAGCTCTCCGCCATTGATAAAGATGACGGTGTTCTCAAAAATATGGCCATAAACATTGCGACAAACCCGCAGCGCGCTATCAAGCAACAGGTTGCTTTCCAGCCAAGACTTATCGGACATCTCCGAAAACGCCTTATTGACGGCGTTGGCCAGCATAAACATCACCAGCCAGCCGTAATAATCGGTCTTCTCCACCATGCGCAGGCCGGGCGACGCGCCATGAACACCCTGGATGATTGCCCTGATCCGCGCCACATCGGCCAGAATATCGCCATAGGCGCCGTCTGAAATTTCCGTGCCCGGCCGAATATTGAGGAAATACAGCGCGGTCAGGAGGCTGGTCGATATCTTAGCATCCACCGTTTCATCGCGACCCAGCATACTCACGGCATCTTGGCGCATGGCCAGCGCCAACTCCACTGCCGTTCTCGTCTCGGGAAAGAGATCGGCGACGTCGGCGATATCCTTCAGTTCTTGAAGGAAAAACTCCCACATCTGGGAGGTGTGCCCGAGAATCGGGTGCTCCATCAGCTTATGGGTCTTTTTCGCCCGCTCCGGCATCGCCGCCGTGCGCATCACCTCCGGCACAATTCGATCGGATGACCTCACGAAACCCTCCCTAAACTCTTCCGGAGACGCGCGCCGCTGATGATATTCGCGCATTCTAGCCCGCTCGCATGGGAGGATCAAGGCAAAAACCCTTGAAAATTCCGCCGGTTAGACGCCCTCCTCCGCCGCCTCGGGCAAGTAGTGGGGCGGTGTCACCGCAACCGGCCCATGGGGCGGAATGGAGTAAGTGCCGGTGACATGGGCCACGGGTTCGGGGTCCCCCTCGGACCACAACAGCACTTCGCCATAAGCAAGGCGCTTGCCCAATTTCAGCACCCGCGCCTCGGCCGTGACCGCGACCGGCGCCGGACGGCGGAGGAAATTTATGGTCATGCTGGTGGTCACCACCATTTCCACCGGGCCGATCAGGCTGAGCACGGCGCCAAACAGCGCGACATCGGACAGCGCAAACATCGTCGGGCCGTTCACGGTACCGCCAGGACGAACAAAATCGTCGCGGTACGGCAGGCGCAACCGTACCGAGCCATCTCCCACCGCCTCGACAATCATCCCCATTTTACTCACCAGCGACACACTATCGCGGAATAGCGCTGACAGTTCTTCGATCCCCAGGGCCGGCATAGGCTTTCCCCTCCAAAAGCCGCGATCGTCGATCATCGGATCTGGTCCGCAAAACGGTATCCACGCATAGCTGCACAGCGGGACCGCGAACCGGTGCCTGGGCCAGGGATGCGAGTCGACCGCAGGGGATTGGCGCCGGGTGTTTTCTTCGGTTCGGCCGGGCGCGGCCCAAAATCGGCGCAACGGACAACCATCTAGAACCGCCAAAAAGCAACACAGTGTCGCAAGCGGCCCCGCCAACTCCTGCCGCGTCAACTTGCCGCAAATAGCAAACGGGCCGCAGTTGACAACCGGGTCGATTTAAGCTGCAAATCCGCACTGCGACAGGGCGGGGTCTTTG
Source organism: uncultured Rhodospirillales bacterium (assembly GCA_903931735.1). Lineage (GTDB taxonomy): Bacteria > Pseudomonadota > Alphaproteobacteria > Azospirillales > Azospirillaceae > BOG-933. Next base: position 27,828 of record CAIZDL010000062.1, on the reverse strand, counting down.
GGGACACCGCGATTGGTCGGGACTTAGCAGCGGCCAAGGGCCGGGCATTAGTAAGAGGAAGCGGCGCGCGTCATGTTTTCAAAAATCCTGATTGCCAACCGGGGCGAAATCGCCTGCCGAATCATCAAAACCGCCCGCCGCATGGATATCAAATCCGTGGCCGTCTATTCCGAGGCCGACGCCAACGCGCTCCACGTCGAGATTGCCGACGAACGGGTGCTGATCGGCCCTGCTGCATCGGCGCAGAGCTATCTGGTCGCCGAGAAAATCATCGCGGCCTGCAAGCAGACCGGCGCCCAGGCCGTCCATCCCGGCTATGGGTTTCTCTCTGAGCGCGCGTCGTTCTGCGAGGCGCTGAAGGCCGAGGGCATCGCCTTCATTGGCCCGGACGTGCTCGCCATTGGCGCCATGGGCGACAAGATCGAGTCGAAGAAGCTGGCCGCCAAGGCCGGCGTCAACACCGTGCCCGGCTACCTTGGCGTAATCGCCGACGACGACGAGGCGGCGAAAATCGCAGGTGAAATCGGCTATCCGGTGATGGTCAAGGCCTCGGCCGGCGGTGGCGGCAAGGGGATGCGCGTGGCGTGGAACGAGCAGCAGGCGCGCGAGGGCTTCCGCTCGGCCACCAACGAGGCACGCACCAGCTTTGCCGACGACCGGGTATTCATTGAAAAATACATCGTCGAGCCTCGGCACATCGAAATTCAGGTGCTCGCCGACGGCCACGGCAACGCGGTATATTTGGGCGAGCGCGAATGCTCGATCCAGCGCCGCCACCAAAAGGTGATCGAAGAGGCCCCGAGCCCGTTCCTCGACGCCAAGACCCGCAAGGCCATGGGCGAACAAGCGGTGGCTCTGGCAAAAACGGTGCAATACAAGTCGGCGGGAACGGTGGAGTTCATTGTCGACGCCAACCGCAACTTCTATTTCCTCGAAATGAATACCCGGCTCCAGGTCGAGCATCCGGTAACCGAAATGATCACCGGGGTCGATCTGGTCGAACTCATGATCCGGATCGCGGCGGGCGATAAGCTCCCCTTCACCCAAGACGATGTGAAGCTGCGCGGCTGGTCGATCGAGGCGCGCATCTACGCGGAAGACCCGACTCGCAATTTCCTGCCCTCCACCGGCCGGGTCACCCGCTACCGGCCGCCGGTCGAGAGCCAGTTTGTGCGCGTTGATACCGGCGTCTATGAAGGCGGCGAGATCAGCATGTTCTACGACCCGATGATCGCCAAGCTGGTGACACGCGGAATGGATCGCGAGACCGCAATCGGCCACATGCGGGAAGCGCTGGACGCTTTCCAAATCCGGGGCGTCGGCCACAACATCAGCTTCCTTGCGGCGGTGATGCACAAGCAGCGCTTCCTCGACGGCCGGCTGACCACCAACTTTATCGCCGAAGAGTTCCCGGACGGCTTTACCGGCGTGGAACTCGATACCGAAACCACCGACCGGCTGGTCGCAGTGACCGCGTTTGTCCACGACAAGCTGGCCGAGCGCAACCGCAACCTGTCGGGCCAGTTGCCCGGCTATCAGCCGCCCCGGCAAAATTTCTGGATGGTCCGGATCAACCGGATCAACGCCCCGGTGTTTGTCGATGAAACCGAGGGCGGGGCCGATGTCCGCGTTGGCGGGCAGGTGTTCAGCCTCAGCACCAGTTGGCGGATTGGCGATACGCTGTGGGTCGGCTCGGTCGAGGGCCGCAAGATGACGGTTCAAATCGACGTTGTTGGCGACGGCTACACCGTCTTCCACGGCGGCGCCTCGATTCGCGCCAAAGTGCTCACCCCGCGCGCAGCCGAACTCTCCGACCTCATGATCGAGCGCATCCCGCCCGACCGCTCCAAGCTGTTGCTGTCGCCGATGCCCGGCCTGCTCATGCAATTGCCGGTAAAGGTTGGGCAAGAGGTGAAAGCCGGCCAAGAGCTTTGCGTGGTCGAAGCCATGAAAATGGAAAACATTTTGCGCGCCGAACGGGATGGCGTGATCGCCAAAATCAACGTTGAGGCCGGCAACAGCCTCGCCGTCGATCAAGTCATTCTCGAGTTCGCATAACCCCGATGACCGGGGCGGCCTTCACCCAGTGGCGCTGTGGCTCACCACCAGTGCCAAGGACCGCCCCGGCGCTCGCTCTTTTGGCCGGCATCCTCGCCTTTTGCGCCGCAGCCCAAGCCGACCCGGTGCAGACCAACCCGGGTCATCTGGCCCCGCCGGCGGCCGACGACCCGCACTTTGAACAAAACCGCCTGACCCTTTCGCCAAAAAAATCCCAAGTCGTCATCAGGGATGCGAAGAAAGAGTGGCGCAAGGCGGGCAAACTCGACAAAGCCCTCACCGCCGCATGCCGGGCCAAACGGTTTCGCGAACGGGAATATTTGCTTTTTCGGGCCATTTACAAAGATAGCACCTTGGGAGTGGCCTTCGGCCATGGCCTCAATATTTATGATCCCGACCGCAAGGCCAAACCGGGGATGATCTATCTTTTTTGGCAGGGCGGCACCACGGCCTGCGAAGTGTTGACCACCGCAAACCTCGACCCGAACGCCACCAAGCCGGCCGGCAAATAGCCCGTCGCGGCGGCATCCCAAGGGCTATTTGCGCGTTTGCGCCAATAAATCCCCAATTTCAGCCCGGCAAGACCCGCAATTGGTGCCGGCACGGGTGGCTTTGGCAATTGCGTCCACGCTCGCCAAACCACGATTGCGCACCGCCTCAACGATGGCCGCCTCGCTGACATTCATACACGCGCACACGGTCCGCCCGGCGGGAGCCGCCACACCCGATGCCGGGCGCTCACACAAAAGCCACGGCCGTTCCGCATCCGGAATAAGTTCGAGAGCAAAACGTTCAACCAGCCACGGCGGCGGAGCGGTCAGCACATTGGGGCCGCCCGGCGCCACATAGAGCGCCGCCTCCAGCCGATTCCCCGCTAGCCGCACCCAACGGTGAACAGCGCGGCGGGCGTCATGGACCTCCAGCCGGCCGTCCGCCGGTCCAACCAGCGTTTCGGCCCAACCTTCCAGATCGGTCGGCAGCGCGGCCCCGGCCAAACTATAAACCCAGCAATGATCGGCCGCCGTCCGCACCCAATAGTCGGCGCAGGGCGAAAGGCGCCGCCGGCTCACCAAAAAGCCGTTCCACCCCGGCCGCCAAGGCGCCACCCGCACCGGGGCGTGCTTCAATTCCGGCTGCCCCGAAACCGGGCAGGTCACCGCCAGCGCCAACGGACCAACGCCGCCGGCTGCGGCAAAGCTTCGATTCCAGTGGATCGGCGCAAAAACGCTCCCGCGCGGCTGGTCCGCCGTTAGCCGCACCCGCAGCAACGCAACACCGCCGCTCACGCTTTCCACCCGCGCGATGGCGCCATCCTCCACCCCATCGATTGCAGCATCGTCGGGGTTGATGGCTAAAAATGGCTCGTTGGTGTGGGAGGCCAGCCGGGGCACGGCGCCGGTTCGGGTCATGGTATGCCATTGATCGCGCAGCCGCCCGGTGTTCAAGATCAGCGGATAGGCCTTATCGGCGAGCCGGGCCGGCGGTTTTGCGCACACGCCAACCAACCGGGCCTTGCCGCTCGGGGTGGGAAAACGGCCATCGGCGGCCAGCCGCGCCGTCCCTTGCCCATCCGCCCGCACCGGCCATTGTACCGGGTCCAGGTCGCGGTAATCGTCATCCCCAAGGCGCGCCAGCGGCCCAAGATTAAAGGCCCGCTCGCCCTCGTTCTCAAAGGCCGAGAGCGCAGCGTGCTCGCGGAATATCTCGGCAGGGCTCGCCCAGCCAAACGCCTCGCCCCAACCGAGCCGAGCCGCCACTTGGGCCACGATCCACCAATCGGGCCGGGCAACGCCGGGCGCCGGCAAAAACGCACGTTGGCGGGAAATGCGGCGCTCGGAGTTGGTAACGGTGCCGTCTTTTTCGCCCCAGGTCAGCGCTGGCAACACCACATGGGCAAAGGCGGTGGTGTCGGTGTCTTCCACACAGTCGGAGACCACCACAAACGGGCACGCCGCCAACGCCGCTGTCACCCCATTGGCCTCGGGCAGGCTGGCTGCCGGGTTGGTGCCCATAATCCACAGCGCCTTGATCCGGCCCTCGCCCACAGCGCGGAACAGATCCACCGCCTTCAGCCCCGGCCGCTCCGCTACGGCCGGCGCCCGCCAAAACCGCCGCACCCGGTCGATCGTGTCGGCGCTGAAATCCATGTGGGCGGCAAGCTGATTGGCAAGGCCGCCCACCTCGCGCCCGCCCATGGCGTTGGGCTGGCCGGTGAGCGAAAACGGCCCCATCCCCGGCCGCCCGACCCGGCCGGTGGCCAAGTGAACATTGAGGATCGCATTGACCTTATCGGTTCCCTGGGAGGACTGGTTAACCCCTTGAGAAAACAAGGTAACAGTGCGTCGGGTGCGGCCAAACCACTGATAAAAGCGCGCGACCTGCTCGGCCGGCAGCTCACAGCCCGCCGCCACCGCCTCGATATCGGGCGCCTCGGCCATCGCCTGCGCCAACGCCTCGGCATAGCCCTCGGTGTGAGCGGCGATAAATTCGGCGTTGATGGCCCCGGTGCGGGCGAGATCGGCCAGCAAGCCATTGAACAACAGCACATCGCTACCCGGCTTGAGCGCCAGATGCAAATCGGCGCCGTCGCAACTCGCGGTCCGGCGCGGATCGATCACCACCAACCGGGCATCGCGCTCACCGCGCGCCCGGTTGAGCCTTTGAAACAAAATCGGATGGCACCAAGCGGCGTTGGAGCCAACCAGCACCGCCAGATCGCAACTTTCCAAATCATCGTAGCAGCCTGGAACCAAATCCTCGCCAAACGCCCGGCGATGCCCCGCCACGGTCGAGGCCATGCACAGCCGGGAATTGGTGTCGATGTTGCCCGAGCCGATGAAGCCCTTCATCAGCTTATTGGCGGCATAATAATCCTCGGTCAGCAATTGCCCCGAGACATAAAACGCCACCGCGTCCGGCCCGTGTTCATCGATGACCGCGCGAATCCGCCCGGCCACCACATCCAGCGCTTCGTCCCACGCGACCTTGCTGCCGTCAACCCTGGGCGCCAACAGCCGGCCTTCCAGCCCCAGCGTCTCGGCAAGGGTGTTGCCCTTGCTGCAAAGCCGGCCGCTATTGGCGGGATGGCCCGAGTCGCCGGCCACCGACCAGCCCGCGCCGCCGCTGCCCGGCCGCGCCAGCACGCCACAACCGGTGCCACAATAAGGGCACGCGGTGCGGACGGCAGCCCCGCCCCGAGCCGAAGCGCCGCTATTCATCGAGCCCAAGACGCAGCATCCCGTTGACGACCTCAACCGGCACCGTGGGGGTGCACCCCTCGTCGGGCGCCACCGCCTGCCCGCTGCGCAAATCCACCGCCAGCCCGTGCAGCGGACAGGTGACGCGGCGGTCATGGACGATGCCAACCGAGAGCGGCCCGCCCTTGTGGGGGCAGCGGTCGCGCAGGGCGTAAACCTCGTCGTTACCGGTGCGAAACACCGCAATATCGCCGGCGGCGGTCTTCACCACCCGCGCGCCCCGGCGCGGAATATCGGAGAGGGAACCGATGTCGATCCAACGCATAACGATTATCCAATCCTGGCGAGGGGGGCAAAATCATGGGCATCCACACCATGGGCCGCGCGTTCGGCCCAGGGGTCCACCTGTTCGAACTTTTGGGACAATTTGAAACGGTGATAGAGCAATTCCCGGTGCTCGGGATCGACGACGATCCGGGCGTGAATGTAATCGAGCCCGACCCGCTCGATCCAGGCGGCGGTGCGGTCAAGATAGCGGGCCTCTTCCCGGTAAAGTTGAAGGAAAGCGCCGCAATATTCCAACACCTCCGCCTCGGTCTCGACCTTGCAAAGCAGGTCGCAGGCCCGGACCTTGAGCCCGCCATTGCCGCCCACATGCAGCTCCCAGCCGCTATCCACCGCGACGACGCCGAAATCTTTGATCGTCGCCTCGGCACAATTGCGCGGACAGCCGGAGACCGCGAGCTTGACCTTGTGCGGCGTCCACGAGCCCCAGCACATTTTTTCCAGCTTCACGCCCATGGCCATGGATGCTTGGGTGCCAAACCGACACCATTCCGAGCCGACGCAAGTTTTTACTGTGCGCAAAGACTTGCCATAGGCGTGGCCCGAGATCATGCCGGCGGCATTCAGATCCGCCCACACCGCGCGCAAATCCTCGCGACGCACCCCAAGCAAGTCGATCCGCTGACCGCCGGTAACCTTGACCGTGGGAATTTTAAATTTTTCCGCAACGTCGGCAATGGCGCGCAGCTCCGCCGGGCTGGTGAGCCCGCCCCACATGCGCGGGATCACCGAATAGGTGCCGTCTTTTTGAATGTTGGCGTGGAGGCGCTCATTCACAAACCGCGCCTGCTGATCATCCTTATATTCACCCGGCCAGGCGCAGAGCAAATAGTAGTTGAGCGCGGGCCGGCAAGAGGCGCAGCCCTCGGGCGTTCTCCATTCGAGCGCCTGCATCACCGCCGGAATCGAGGTCAACTTATCGACCCGGATCAGACGGCGCACATCGTCGTGGGTCATCGAGGTGCATTTGCACATCGGCTTGGCGGCGGCCTCGGCGCTGTATTGGTCGCCGAGCGTCGCCGCCAGCAGCTTTTCCACCAAGCCGGTGCAGCCGCCGCACGAGGCCGAGGCTTTGGTGTGGATGCGGATATCATCGACCGAGCAACAGCCCTTGGTTTTGATGGCCGAAACGATGCTGGCCTTATTGACGCCATTACAGCCGCAGATATCGGCATTATCGGGTAGGGCTGCCACAGCAGCAAAGGGGTCCGAGACGGCGGCGCCGGCACCCTGGCCGAATATGATGGTGTCGCGCAGGGTGGAGATGTCGGCGTCATCCCGCATGAGCTGGAAATACCACGCCCCATCGCGGGTATCGCCGTAAAGCACCGAGCCGACCAGCCGGTTTTCGCTCAGAACCAAGCGCTTATAAACGCCCCGCGCTGCATCGCGGAACACGATATCCTCGCTGCCCGCCTCGCCGAAACTGCCGGCCGAGAACAGCTCAACCCCGGTGACTTTAAGCCGCGTCGCGGTCACGGTGGGGGTGTAGACGCTCCCCGCATCCCCGGCCAGCCGGGCGGCGCAGGTCTTGGCCATGTCCCACAACGGCGCGACCAGCCCATAGGTTTGGCCCCGATGCTCCACGCACTCGCCCACCGCAAACACCGCCGGATCGGAAGCGGTCATGCCATCATCGACCACGATCCCCCGATTGACCGAGAGGCCGGCGGCCTTGGCCAGCGTGGTTTCCGGCCGGATACCCACCGCCATCACCACCAAATCGGCTTGCAACTCGCGGCCATCGGCGAGCTTGACGGCGCGCACCCGATCCTCGCCGACAATCGCCTCGGTCTGCGCCCGGAGAACCACCCGAATCCCCCGGCGCTCCAACTCCTTTTGCAGCAGGAAGCCGGCCGCTTCATCGAGCTGCCGCTCCATCAGCGTGGGCATCAGATGGATCACCGTCACATCCATGCCCTTGACCGCAAGGCCGTTGGCGGCCTCCAGCCCAAGCAGGCCGCCACCGATTACCACGGCATGACCGCCCTTTTGGGCAGCGGCGATCATCGCCTCAACGTCGGAAAGATCGCGGAAGCCGACCACGCCGGGCAAATCCCGCCCTGGCACCGGCAAGATAAACGGCGCGGAGCCGGTGGCCAGCAGCAGCTTGTCGTAAGACACAACCCGGCCGGCAGCCGAGCGCAGAGTGCGCGCCGCCAGATCCAGCGCGGTCACCTTATCGCCAGCATGGAGCGTGATGGCGCGCTCGGCGTACCAATCGAGGCTGTTGAGAATGATTTGATCGAACGTCTTTTCACCGGCGAGCACCGGCGACAGCATAATTCGGTTGTAATTGGGATGCGGCTCGGCGCCAAACACCGTGATGTCGTAGCGGTCCGGGGCGCGGGCCAACACCTCTTCGAGGGTGCGAACGCCGGCCATACCGTTGCCAACGAGGATCAGCCGCTCTTTCGTGCTCGTGGGGTTGCTCATGGGTCCGCCCGCATCCGTGGTGGGGAAAAAGCAACGGGGGCGCGCAGCCCCCGCCTTGATACACAATGGGCCGCTCTCAGATCCGAACGCCCTGGAGCGTCGCGCCCCAGGTGGTCCGCCAGCGCCGCTTAACGCTGGTCAGGCCAACCAGCGCCACAATCGCCAGCCCGGCAAAGATCAAGAAGCCGGATTGATAGCTGCCGGTCAACTGTTTGGAAAAACCCAGGCTGGAGGCGAGATAAAAACCGCCAATGCCGCCGGTCATGCCCACAAGGCCGGTCATCACGCCGATTTCCCGGCGGAACCGCTGGGGCACGAGTTGGAAGATCGCGCCATTGCCGGCCCCCAACGCGAGCATCGCCACCACGAACCCGGTGAGCGCCATCCACGACTGGGGAAGCCCAACGCTAACCACACCCAAAGCCAGGGCCGCGATCACGTAAACGAAGGTCAGGGTCCGGATACCGCCCACCCGGTCGGCCAGGGCTCCCCCCATCGGCCGCACCAACGACCCGGCAAAAACGCAGGCGGCGGTAAAGTACCCGGCCATCACCGGGCTCAGCCCATATTGATCGGCGAAATAAATGGTCAACGAAGAGGCAAGGCCAACGAAACCGCCAAACGTCACGCTGTAAAACAGCATGAACCACCAGGCATCGCCAATTTTAAACACCTTGAGATACTCGGGCAGGGTTTTGGGCGGCGGGCAATCGGGGCCGTTTTTGGCCATCATCAGGTAAATCGCAAAGGTGGCCGCCAGCGGAATGATCGCGAGGCCAAACACGTTGTTCCAGCCATAAGCCACCGCAAGGCCAGGGGCAAACAGGGCCGCGAGCACAGTGCCCGAATTGCCGGCGCCGGCGATGCCAAGCGCGGTGCCCTGGTGCTCGGGCGGATACCAGCGGGACGCCAATGGCAGCGCCACCGCAAACGAAGCCCCGGCCACCCCGAGCACCACGCCCAGCGCAAGAACCTGCTGAAAGCTGTGAACCCCAAAATACCAGGCAACAGCGAGCCCCGCGATCACCAGCACTTGGCAAATCGCTCCGGCCAGCTTGGGTTTCAAGTGATCGACCAGCACACCGTTGACCATACGCAACAGCGCCCCGGCCAGAACCGGCGTTGCCACCATCAAGCCTTTTTCGGCCGGGCTGAGCCCCAGGTCCCGCGCGATCTGGACCCCCAGTGGACCCAGGATGACCCAGACCATGAAGCTCAAATCGAAATAGAGGAAGGCGGCAAACAGCGTTGGCAGATGTCCAGCCTTGAGAAAACCCTTGTTCATTTGACCTCCGGAAGCGAGCGGGAATCGAAGCGGCGCACCCAACGAAATCTCATGATAAACCGCGACAGGACATTTTCTAAGCAAACTTCATGCCACCAATTTAGGCAGTGAATGGCCCGCGCCCGATTTCTGACCAAACCGTCATACCGCAGTGCAGCATCGGCAATTATATGCCATGATCGGGCACGTTTTACCAGGGGGGAACCTGCCGTGCCGCCGTCTCAGCTCGATATTGCCACCGGCCGGGTCAGCACCACCGGGCGCCGGCCAGATAACCAGGATTGCGTTGGGCTGTGCCTGCCTCCGGCCGGGCTCCGCGCCAGCCACGGCATTTTGGCCGCCGTGGCCGATGGTGTTGCCGGCGGCAAAGGCGGGCGGATCGCGGCCGAGTTGACCATCCGCGACTTCACCGAGACCTATTATGCGCTATCGTCGACAATTGGCGTGCTCCAGGCGTCTGCGCGGTCGATCGAGGGCATCAACCGTTGGCTGAATGCCCAAGGACGCAGCGATCCGGCGCTCGAAAATTGTGCAACGACCTTTACCGCGTTAATTCTGCGCGGAAGAACGGCGCATATCCTGCATGTTGGCGATTCGCGTGCCTATCGTTTGAGCAACGGCCATTTGGCCTGCCTAACCGAAGACCATACCCTCAATCGGGGCGGGCTTTCCCATGTGCTGTATCGGGCGGTGGGGATCGAGCCGGCGGTTCGGCTGGACCACATCCAGCTTTCGCTCCAAACCCGCGACCGCTTCCTGCTCTGCTCCGATGGCGTGCACGGCGCCCTAAGCGATAAGCGCATCCGGGCGCTGCTGCGGGATGGCTCGGCGCCCGAAGCGGTGGCTCAGGCGGTGGTGAACGCGGCGCTGGATGCCGGCAGCAACGACAATATCAGCGCGTTGGTGATCGACGTGCTGGCGGTTCCGGCGGTGGATCACGCCGCCCTGGCCCAAGCGTTGGCCGAACTTCCCTCGGGGGCGCCGCCCAAAGTCGGCGACGTGGTGGACGGCTTCCGACTTGAAGCCCAAATCTCCGACGGCCGGTTCAGCCGGCTGTTCAAAGCCGCCAGCCCCGCCGATGGCCGCACCGTGGTGCTCAAGTTTCCCCATGCCGAGGCGATTGAAACCGATGCTTGCCGCCGGGCCTTCCTGCGCGAAGCCTGGGTTGCGGGGCGGGTGCGCAGCCCTTGGCTTGGCGAGGTGATCGAGCTTGCGCCCGGCCGGCAGACCCGGCTCTATTCCGTGATGCCCTTCTACGAAGGCGAGACGCTCGAACAGCGCTTGGCCCGCACGCCGCCCCTCACTCTGGCCGAGGGGGTGAATATCGCGGTACGGCTGGCCAAGGGCGTTGCCAGCCTGCACCGGGCGGGAATCGTTCACCGGGATATCAAACCCGACAACGTAATGCTCTGTCGCGATCAAGGGTTGCGGCTGATCGACCTGGGCGTCGTTCGGTTGCCGCGCCTGGAAGAGACCCCCGAAACCGACAGCCCCGGCACCCCCAGCTACATGGCGCCCGAATTGTTTGTCGGCCGGGCCGCCGACGAGCGCTCCGACCTGTTTGCGCTGGGGGTCACGGTTTACCGCGCCTTTACCGGGGCCTACCCCTATGGCGAGGTTGAGCCCTTCACCCGGCCCCGGTTTGGCACACCCGTAGCGCTCACGGCCCACCGCCACGACCTGCCGGCTTGGCTCGAAGCCTTAATCGGCCGGGCGATTGCAACCGAACGGACGGAACGCTTTGGCGACGTGCTCGAATTTGCACTCCAACTGGAGCATTGCCTCGCCGGCCAAATACCGCCCCTCAAGCATTTGCCGTTGCTCCAGCGCAACCCGGTCCGGTTCTGGCAGGGGGTTTCGGTTTTGCTGACCCTTGCGCTTATCGCCAGTCTGGCGTTCAAATAATGTCTCTAACGGCCCCTCGTCATTTGACCACCTAACACTCAGCCGGGCCTGCTTGGCGTTGGCGCCAGAAAATGATAAAGTTAGTGTGTATCGGCTCGTCCTCACGGGAAGGGTCTGCCAGAGTGAAGGGCAGATCGGGGAGGTGCGTTATGGCGAAGTCCGCATCCTCCGTTCGCTCCAGCCGGAGCCGGCGGCAGCGTGATCGGCACTTGGCGGCCGAAAATTCATCGCTTCGGCGCATCATCGATTTGATGTGCGACGTTGGCGGCGCCCACACCCCCGACGAGGTTGTCACGCGCGCCCTTTCGGCGATGATGTCGCGGTTGGGCGCAAGCGGCGCTCTGCTCTGCTATTATACCGGGGGTAAGCTTTCTCCGGTCTGCCATAGCGACACCGGCCGGCTCGATCCCGGCGAAATCCGCACGCTGTTGGAAACCCGCGAGACCCATTGCGACGCTTGCGGGTTTTACGCGCCACTGATGGCAAACGGAGATGTGGTTGGCGCGCTCCGGCTTTGGGGCGAGGCGGGGGACTATCGTGAGTTGGCGGCAGCACTCCAGCCCTTTCTCACCTTCCTCGGCCGCGCCCTCGAAACCGCGCGAGACCACGAAACACGCAGAAATTTGGCGCTTGAAAGCGTTGCCAGCAGCCGCAATGGCCTTCGCAAAGAGATCGCATCCCGGGACGCCGAACTTGAACAAGCACGGCACGATCTGGTGGCGATTCTCGACAATGTTCCGGCCGCGATTTGTTACTGGGATACCTCGCTCACCTGCCGCTTTTCCAACCGGGCCAACAATGATTGGTTTGCCGTCAGTGCCGGCCGGGCGGTGGGAGCGCACATTCAAAATGTGCTCGATCAGGACCAATATGCCGGGGCCTTGCCCTATGTGGAAGGCGCGCTCCGGGGCGAGCCGCAGTCATTCACCCAAGTCACCACCCTCCCGTTGGCCGCCGCACCCCGCCATGGATTAACCTATTACGTCCCCGATATCCGCGAGACCGGAGTCGTCGGGTTTTATGCGCTGATCACCGACGTTACCGAGATCAAGCGCGCCGAACAGGTGGCGGAGCAGGCCAATCGCGCCAAAACCGAGTTTCTGGCCATGATGAGCCATGAAATCCGCACGCCGTTGACCGGGGTGCTAGGCATGGCGCAACTGCTGCGCCTAACGCCGCTAAGCTGCGAGCAATCGGGCTATCTCGACGCGCTCACCCAATCAACCCGGGCCCTGCTGGTAATCCTCAACGATATCCTCGATAACTCCAAAATCGAGGCGGGAAAGCTGGCGCTGGACATCATGGCGTTTGACCTTCGCGCGGTGGTGCGCGATGTGGTGACGCTCAACCGCACCACCGCCGAGGCAAAATCGCTGCGCCTGACCGTCGAGATCGCCCTTGATGTTCCGGAGACCTTGATGGGAGACCCGACGCGAGTCCGGCAGGTGGTGCAAAACTTCGTCGGCAACGCCATCAAATTCACCGATAGCGGCAGCGTCTCTCTTCTGCTGTCACGGGTACAAAAAGCCGGCGACCAGCCGCTTATTACCCTGGAGGTCAGCGATACCGGGATCGGCATCGCACCCGAGCGACAGCACGAATTGTTCATTCCGTTTTCGCAGTTGGACCCCAGCTCAACCCGGCGCTTTGGCGGCTCGGGGCTTGGCCTTGCGATTTCCCGACGATTGGTGGAGATGATGGGCGGCGAGATTGGCGTGGAGAGCCAGCCGGGACGCGGTTCCCGCTTCTGGTTCACGCTACCGCTGGAGGTTCCGCCAACGGCGAGGCCAAAACCGTGCAACGCCAGCCCCGTTTCCGCGCCGGAACGCGCGCCGTCGTTGCGCATTCTGGTGGCTGAAGACAACCGCATCAACCGAGTGCTGGTGGCCACCATGCTGCGCAAATTCGGCCATACCGTCGAGGTGGCCGAAAACGGACAAGAGGCGCTGGCGGCAGTGCAGGCGGGCAAGTTCGATATCGTCCTGATGGACATGCAAATGCCGGTGATGGATGGCAGCGCCGCCACGCGCGCGATCCGCACCCTGCCGGGGCCGCGCTGCCGGGTGCCGATTCTGGCCCTCACTGCCGATGTTCTCCCCGACCACCGCGCCCAGTTCCTTGCGGCCGGCGTGGACGGTATGGTGGCAAAGCCAATCGATTGGGCGGTGCTCAACGCGGCGCTAAAGTCGGTGATGCCCCCCTCCCAGCAGACGATAGCCCCAAACTCCCCCCTTGGGGCCGAGTTGCCCGGCATCGACAGCGCCCTCGCCATGCGCCGAACCGATGGCATGGTTGAACTTTTCTGGACGCTCCTTGCCGATTTCATCGCCGACAACGCCAACGACGCCGATCTGATCGCACGGACGATTCGTGAGGGCGACCTCGACGGCGCCCGGCGTCACGCCCACTCCTTGCGCAGCGTGGCCGGCAATCTTGGCGCCACTCAAATGGCCGCCGCCGCCGGCCTCATGGAAATGGCCCTGAAAGGCACCCCCGACTCCCAAGCGCTCGACGATAAGCTGGAAGCCCTCCGCGCCTCAATCGCGGAAGTGGTCAATGGCGCGCGGATACGGCTTCCCCCGTCGTCTAACACCCCCGACTGAAATTCCCCCCAGCCCAAAGCGCCGGTGAAAGTAAATAGTGTGTTAATATCTAACACTCTGAGGCGGTTTGTCGCATTGCAGCATAACTTCTTCTTTGATAGGTTGGCGAGGTTTTGGGCTTCAGTCGGCGATGGTTTTTCGTGATGATGGGGCGGGGTCGATGGACCTGTGGGTTTTGGTACAGGGCCGATCAAACATCTATCAAGCAAAAATCAAACACGCATCAAATGCGAGCGATGCCGCCGGATGAAAGAGGCTGGGGGTTGGTGCCATGAGCCAGAATGTAAGCCAGGGGGTTCGCCAAAATTTCACGGCGATCACCCTTACCGGAGAAGACCGGGTTTGGATTGACGGCGACGGAGGCGTTCACGTCCTCGACCGCACCCACGGCGGCGCCTTCCAAGAGGTTCACACCGTTGCCTGCGGGCGCGCCGTTTCCCCCGAGGGCTGGAGCTGGATGCGCAGCCGGTGCGGCTCGGAGCCCCGTTTGGCGGACAAGGCCAACCCCGGCTGGCAGTTCGTGGAATATGCCAAGCATGTGTTGGGCTGGGCGCGGGTCACCATCAACGTGTGGGCGCAAAGCACCGAGATCGCGCTGGAGTTCGACGACGACGCGATCACCGGGCGCGCAACGAAATCGATCATCGCCCTCATGCGCTTCGTTGAAAAGAACGCGCTGAAGCCGGTGATTGTCACCGACGATTTCGGCCATTGCGGCTCGGCGGTCGGCGAGTCGCTGCGGGAATACCGGATGCTGCTGGGCGGAGGCCATCTCCACCCGGCGCTCAGTTCGCCAACCCAGCACTAAAATCCAGACCCCCCATACCCAGCCACGAAAAAGGGCGCCACCCACCGGCGGCGCCCCCAAACGGAACAAAGCCCGTAAGGCTTAAAGACCAACCCGCGCCATGGCGACGGCGGTGTCGCACATGCGGTTGGAGAAGCCCCACTCGTTATCATACCAGGAGAGGATGCGCACAAACGTGCCCTCGATCACCTTGGTTTCGTTGAGCGCAAAAATCGACGACCGGGTGTCGTGATTGAAGTCGCTGGAAACCAGCTCTTCGTCATAGCACCCAAGAATGCCCTTGAGCCGGGTGCCGTTTGCGGCCTCGCGAATCGCGGCGTTGATTTCTTCAACCGAGGTCGCCCGCTTGGCAACAAACTTGAAGTCCACCACCGAAACGTTCGGAGTCGGCACGCGCATGGCGGTGCCATCCAGCTTGCCCTTCAGTTCCGGCAGCACCTTGCCCACCGCCTTGGCGGCGCCGGTCGAGGTCGGAATCATGTTGAGCGCAGCCGCCCGGGCGCGGTGCAGGTCGCTGTGCATGGTATCGACGATCCGCTGATCGCCGGTATAGCTATGAATGGTGGTCATGAAGCCATGCTCGATCCCGACCGTGTTCTGCAACACGAAGGCGACGGGCGCGAGGCAATTGGTGGTGCAGGACGCATTGGAAACAACGCGGTGGCCGGCAACCAGCTTGTCGTGGTTGACGCCGTAAACCACGGTGAGGTCTTCGTCGGTGGCGGGTGCGGAGATCAACACCTTGCCGGCGCCAGCTTCGAGGTGCTTGGCGGCATCGGCACGCTTGGTGAAGATGCCCGAGCACTCGAACGCGATATCAACACCCAGCTCTTTCCAAGGCAGCTTGGTCGGATCACGCTCTTGCACGGTCCGAACCGGGCGGCCATTGATCACCAGCGCGCCGTCGGCGGCCTCGACCGGGAACGGAAAGCGGCCATGAACGCTATCGTATTTCAACAAGTGAGCGTTGGTCTTGCCGCTGGCGAGATCGTTGATCGCGACCACTTCGACATCGGTCCGACCCGACTCGTAAAGGGCCCGCAGAACCAAACGACCGATGCGGCCAAAGCCGTTAATCGCAACCCGAACAGCCATTACTTCCCTCCGGTCTTGAGAAATGCCGGGCGCCGGACTTGCCGCCCCGACAATCGCGGCGACCATGCTCCGTTGGAGGGCTAAAATCAATATCGGTCAAGCGCCTAAAGCACCAACAGGCCGACTAACCGTCATGCTACCCGCGAGGGCGGTTGACGAAGGCGGGCGGAGGGGCTTAACTGTATTTGAGGAGCTGCGGTTTACCGACGGCCCCGATATCCTCCGCCTCTCCCGGCTTTTTCCGAAGCGTGGTCGCTCGCCCATGGACCCTCTCGACATTGCCATCAAGCGCCTCGCAAAGGCGGTGGACCGGCTGGAAACGGCGGTCGATCTCCGCGATCAGCGACTCGACAAAGAGCGAAGCACGCTGACCCAGGCGCTCCAGGCGGCGCGCTCCGACCGGGCCCACACCGCCGCCGCCGCCGAAGGCGTTTCGGCCCGGCTGGAGGGTGCGATTGAACGCCTTAACGCGGTGCTGGAGCGGTAACTGCCATGGCTCACGTCGATATTTTTCTTAGCGGCCGCAAATACACCGTCTCATGCGAAGTTGGCCAGGAGCCGCGCTTGCGCGAACTTGCCGATTACGTCGGCGGCCGACTCCGGGAATTGGCCGATACCGGGGTCACCGGCAGCGACGCCCACATGCTGGCGCTCACCACGCTGTTGATCACCGACGAACTTTTCGACCTCACCGATACCGTAAAGGCCGGGCGATCGGGCCTTAGCGCGCCCACCGACCGCCATCCGGGAGCGGCCACCACCATCGACGCACTGACCCGGCGCATCGAAGACCTTGCAGCCAGACTCGAACGGCCCTAGACTGCGAGTTGGAGAAGATGCTGCCCGGTGCGTCAGGTCATAAATCCCCGGGGCCTTAAATACACCTCTCGGGGACTGTCCCTGTCGGAGTCGTGGCTCCGGTACATGGTTCCCACCTGCACGTGCAGGCCGCAGAGGGATTTTACATGCCAACGGCCATGGCGGCTTCTTCCCCATCAACTCCCCCCTGCCCCCCCCTGCCCGATGATGTTCGCGTCATGAGCCCGGACCCGAAGCCGGCCCTTCGCCGTCAAGCCCGGGCGGCGCGGGCGATGGCTTTTGCCGCCGGGGACGAGTCCGCCGCCCTTGCGGTTTGCCACAGCGTTCTTGCCCAAAATCTGGTGCCCGCCGGGGCAACCGTTGGCGGCTACTGGCCCACCGGGACCGAGCTGGACTGCCGGCCGCTGTTGCACGCGCTCCACGATTTGGGATGCTGGTGCGCGCTGCCGGTGGTGGTTGGCGCGGCCCAGCCGTTGCGCTTCCGGCTTTGGCAGCCCGGCGGCATCTTGGTCCGCGGCTCGGCCGGCACCCTGGAGCCCGCCGATGGCGCGCCCGAGCTGCTGCCCGAGATTGTGCTGGTGCCTCTCCTGGCGTTTGATGCCACCGGCCACCGGCTCGGCCAGGGCGGCGGCCATTACGACCGCACACTCGCCGCAATGCGCGGCTCGGGCGACCCGATTAACGCGATTGGACTCGCCTTCGCGGCCCAAGAGCTGCCACGGCTTCCCGCCACCCACCACGACCAGCCCCTTAACTGGATTGTCACCGAGGCCAGTGTCCGGCTAATAACAGAAGCTGGCGCCCGGCCACTCTTATCGGAGTAAGATCAGATGCGTTTGCTGTTTCTGGGGGATGTCGTCGGCCGCACCGGCCGGGATGCCGTGCTTCGGCATTTACCCGAATTGCGCCGCGCCCTTACGCCCGATGTGGTGGTGGTGAACTGTGAAAACGCCGCCGGCGGCTTTGGCATTACCGCCAAAATCGCCGAAGAGTTTCTGGCCGCCGGGGTTGATTGCCTCACCACCGGCAACCATGTTTGGGACCAAAAGGAGATGGTGGCCGCCATTGAGCGCCTGCCCCGCCTGCTCCGGCCGCTCAACTATCCCAGAGCAACTCCCGGCTCGGGCTGGGCGCGGATTACCACCGCCGACGGCCGGTCAGTGCTGGTGGTCTGCCTGCTGGCCCGGCTGTTCATGGACATGATCGACGACCCATTTGCGGCCATCGACCAGCTCTTGACCCACCACCCGCTCGGCGCCGGCAGCACAGATGCCATTTTTGTCGATTTTCACGGCGAGGCGACCAGCGAAAAAATGGCCATGGGCCATTTCCTCGACGGACGGATTTCGGCCCTGGTCGGCACTCACAGCCACATTCCCACCGCCGATACCTGGATTTTGCCCGGAGGCACAGCCTATCAAACCGACGCCGGAATGTGCGGCGACTATAACAGCGTCATCGGCATGAAAAAGGAATTGTCGGTTGCGCGCTTCGTAAAGCGCCTGCCCACCGAGCGCATGACCCCCGCCGAAGACGAGGCCACGGTCTGCGGCACTTACGTCGAGATCTCAGACCAAACCGGGCTCGCCCACCGCATCGAACCCATTCGATGCGGTGGGCGCCTGAGCCGGCACATACCAGCGGTATAACGGCCTCGGTTTAGAGCGGATTTGCGCTTCGGGGGGCTGCCCCCCCGAAGCTGCCCACTCTAATTATTAGCGCGAGTAGTATTCGATGACCAGATTCGGCTCCATCTGGACCGGATAAGGCACGTCGGCCAACAGCGGCGCACGAACGAAGGTTCCCTTCATCGCGCCGGTATCGACGTTGAGGTAATCGGGGATATCGCGCTCGCGCGAGCCCTGAGCCTCGAGAATCAGCGCCATTTGCTTGGACTTCTGACGGACCTCGATCACATCGCCATCGCGCACCTGGAACGACGGAATGTTGACGCGCTTGCCGTTGACCCGGATGTGACCATGATTGACGATCTGACGGGCCGCGAACGGGGTCGGCGCGAATTTCATGCGATAAACGGTGGCGTCGAGCCGGCGCTCCAACAACTGGATCAAATTCTCGCCGGTATCACCCTTGCGACGAACCGCCTCGGCGTACAAACGGCGGAACTGCCGCTCGCCGATGTTGCCGTAATAGCCCTTCAGCTTTTGCTTCGCCATGAGCTGCAAGCCGAAATCCGACGGCTTCTTGCGGCGCTGGCCGTGCTGACCCGGGCCATAAGCGCGGCGATTGATCGGGCTCTTGGAGCGGCCCCACAGATTGACGTTAAGACGGCGATCAATCTTATATTTAGATTCTTGACGCTTGCTCATCTCTGATCCGTTTTCCGGTTCGTTGTGGTGTCCCGATAGTCCCGATCGCCGGGTACGGCAAGGGGCGGGGCGTTATGGTGAGGCACGCCCGCGTTTTCGGAAGGAAGCCACGCACTATAGGGATACCGGCCCAGATGTCAAACACCAACCGCACCGGCGCCGGGCGGGGCATCAACAGGCGCCGCGCCCGGTGACCAAAGCGGGAATGGTTTTGAACAAGATCGCGACATCGTGCCAAAAGGTCCAGTTCTTGACGTACCAGCAATCAAGCCGAACCCGGGTCGGGTAATCGACATCGTTTCGGCCGCTGACCTGCCACAACCCGGTGACACCCGGCCGCACTTGATAATAATAGGCGATATCGGCGCCGTAGCGTTCAATTTCGGCCGGCACGATCGGCCGTGGCCCGACCAAACTCATGTCGCCGCGAATGACATTGAGCAGTTGGGGCAACTCATCAAGGCTGGTCTTACGCAGGAAATTGCCAACCTTGGTGATCCGCGGGTCGTGGCGCAACTTGACATCGCGCTGCCATTCGGCGGCAGCGTCGGGGTTGCGCGCCAAGAAATCCTTCAAGACCTGATCGGAATTAACGATCATCGAGCGGAATTTGAAGCAATGAAAGCGGCGCCCATCAAGGCCAACCCGCACCTGCCGGTAGAGCGCGGGGCCGCCATCGGCGCGAATTGAGTAAATGATCCACGCCAACAGGGGCGACGCCAACAACAGCGCGAGCACAATCACGGCGGCGCCGGCAAGGTCGGCCCCCCGCTTAAAGGCCTGAGCCACCGGATGCGCGAGGTTGCTGCGCCCCATCAACATAACCATGTCGTGGCTCAGCACATAAACCGGCGTCAACCCAAACACCGGAATGCCGGCGGTGGCGGGCACCAAGGCGAACGGCATGGTCTGGCGGGTCAAAATTGCGGTGAGGGCGTTGCAATGCACCGAGTCGTGGGCATCGGGCACCACCAGCACAAAGTCGGCGTCAAAGCGGCGATAGAGCGCCTCGGCACAATCCACCCCGTCGCTAACCGCGATATCGGAGGGGTCCACCGTCGCCACCACCCGGTAGCCGAGGTTGCGCTCGGCCTTGACCATACGGGCCGCAGCGGCGGCATCGGCCCTGCTGCCCACGATCACCGTTGCCAGATCCCAAGTGCCCCGGGTCCGCAACCCGCGCTTGACCAACTCGCGGCTGATCATCACGAGCGCAAAGGAAAACACCCAGCTTTCCAGCAAACAGGCGCGGGAAACCTGAACCTTCATAATGTATTGGAGAAAGCCATCAAGCACCGCCGCAAGGGACAGCGCGATCAAGACCTGTTTGGTTTCGGTCCAGAACGGCAACCGGGTATCGTAGTGGCCGCGCTCGTTGTGCCAAATCAAAACAAAGCCCGACAACAACAAAAACTGAAACAGCCGCGCGCGCGCCTCGGCATTGACGGTATAATCAGAAACCTTATTAAAGATTTCCTCCTCGACCAGCAACGACAGCACGCCCGCGCACAAAAACGCCAGCGCCAGCGCCACCAGATCGCCCAGCAGCAGCGCACCCGAATTGCCGATGGCCGGAACGGCGGCCGGATCTTCCTTGACGGGGCCGCGCGACGACGAGCCCACGAATGCCGGAATTGGTCGTTCGGATTGTTGAAGGGTCATCGAATGCCTACTGTTCCCTAACGGGGACGGAGCGAAACGGGCATCCGAGAGACCAGCACCACCGCCGCCTCCTGACCCGCCAACCAATAAACATTCGGCTCGGTCTTTTGTTCCCACTACCCCACCGAAAAAATTCTGCCGGCCGAAACCCCAACCTGAAAAGCCCGAGACAAGACCAGCGCCGCCGCCCCAACCGCTGACCGCGAACAAGGGAAGCACAGGGCCAGGACACTACCACGAGATTTTGCCGCAATGCCACATCAACCTTGGCATTGGCCATCGCGATAAGGTTACATCCGCCTCCATCGCGCTGCGGTGCAAAAGGGCAAGACTGGATTTCCCGGCTCGGCGCACCGATATCACCCACTCCTCCCAACAGCTTGGAAGCCTCGCCATGACCTCGGCCCTTGAATGGAAAATCAGCGAGCAACCGGTGTCTTATCCTGAAGCTTTGGCCGAGATGGAAACTCGGGTTGCCGCGATTCGCGCGGGGACCGCGCCCGAATTGGTTTGGCTGTTGGAGCACCCCTCGCTCTATACCGCCGGGACCAGCGCCCAGCCGGGGGATCTACTCGACCGGGGCCGCTTTCCGGTGTATCAAGCCGGACGCGGCGGCCAATATACTTACCACGGGCCGGGACAACGAGTCGGCTATGTTATGATCGACCTGCAAAGGCGCAAACCCGATATCCGGGCCTTTGTTTGCGATCTGGAACGCTGGCTGATCAACACCCTGGCGCAGTTCGGGATCAAAGGAGAGCGCCGACCCAACCGCGTCGGCATTTGGGTCGATAAAAAGCCCTATGGCGGCGCGCCCGGCCAGGAAGAAAAAATCGCCGCCCTCGGTGTGCGGGTCCGGCGCTGGGTGAGCTTTCACGGCGTCGCGCTGAATGTCGAGCCCAACCTCAGCCATTTCCGCGGCATCGTCCCCTGCGGCATCCGCGAACACGGAGTCACCTCGATCCACGCCCTCGGCCATTTGGTGACGATGGAAGAGGTCGACGCCGCCCTTCGTGCCGCGTGGGACGAGGTGTTTCCGCCCCTCGCCTAATCACCCGGCAGCGAGTTGGCGCTCAAGCTCGATAAAGGCATCGGCGGTAAGGTCCGCATCGAGCAGCGCGCCATGAAACTTGAACCGCTCCGACCGATCAACCCACAGGCGATCGGTCATGGCATCAAGCGATTTCGGCGCCCCCGGAAACAAATCGGCATAAATCTCCTGAGTACAGATGAAACGGTCCTCGGGGAATGCCTCTTCATCCCAACCGATTCGCTTAATCCGCGCCATTTCGTAATCAAAGAACTGCTTTTCGTTCCGATAGGCGTGGGCGACCAGATAATCATCTTTGATGAAGGCCTGAAAGGCCTCGACGATCTGATCAAATCGTGGCGCCTGCTTTAAATCGCCCGGCTTGATCCCGTGAACACCGATCGAGCCCAAGCTAATCGGGGCTTCGGGGTTGACCCGGCTCTGCCACGTCTCACCCTTGCGCCAAACGCCGTTTTCACGCAGCAGTTCAACGCAGCCGATCTCAATCACCACACCCGGAATCCGCAACCCCTTTGGGGCTTTACGAACCTCATCGGCAGTCATCACCCGGTATCCGGTCGTTTCGGCATCGATGGCGACCAACCGATGCCGCCCCTCAAGAAACCCCAAATCGACCACTGGTCACTACTCCCGGTTGTAACGCGCGATTAAGAACGCAGCCAAACACCAAATTTATGAGCACACGCGGTCAACGTGTTGCTCTAGAGCGAATTCACGCTGCGAGGTGAAGCCACCTCTTCGCGATCCGCTCTAGCCCAAGGCCTTGACCGCTGCGATTACCGCCGTCCGCGCAATCTCGACCACCACGCCTGCCTCAACCCCCTTAAAGCCGGTTTGCGCAAAATCAGGCCGACCGCCGCCGCCGGACCCAACCTGCCCCGCGATGGTTTTCGCCAAATCGCCCGCCTTCAGCCCGCGCTTGACCGCCAGCGCGCCGCACCCGATCAGGATACTGCCGCGCCCCTCGGCTTCGGTCACCAGCACAAACACACTGTCGGGGTTTTGGGCGCGCAAGGTATCGAGCGCTTGCTTCAACAAATTGACATCGGTGCCGGGCAGCACCTTGACCTGAACCAGCACGCCCGAAATCGTCTCCGCACCATCGAGAAGGGCGTCGCCGCCCTTGCCGGTCAACGCATCGCGGGAAAGCTGCTCTTTCTCCCGGGCGAGCTTCTTAATCTCGTCGGTAAGCTGAACCACCCGGCCAGGCAGTTGCTCGGGCGTAATGTTGAGGACGCCAGCCGAAGCCGCCAGCAAATCCCGCACCTCGCGACCCCGGCGCACCGCCGCCAAATGCGTCACCGCCTCGATTCGCCGCACCCCGGCGCCGACGCTTTCCTCGGCCAGAATCACCATCGAGCCAATTTCCGAGGTCCGCCGCACGTGGTTGCCACCGCACAGCTCAAGGCTGAGCCCGGGAACCTCGATCACCCGCACCGTCTCGCCATAGTTTTCGCCAAACAGCGCCATGGCACCCCGCGCCACCGCATCGGCATAAGGAACATCGACCTGCTTAACCAGCGCGTGGTCTTCCAGAATCCAGCCGTTGACCCGCTCCTCCAGCGCCCTTATCTCGTCGGGGGTCAGCGCGCGGGTAACCGCAAAATCGAAGCGCAAGCGATCGGGGGCGACCAACGACCCCTTCTGCCGGGCACCAGGATCGACAATTTGATGCAGCGCCGCGTGGAGCAAGTGGGTTGCGGTGTGGTGGGCCGCCTTGGCCCGGCGCCGCCCCAAATCCACAGTAGCGGTGAGCAGCGGCTCCCCGGCAAGATCGGCCAGCGTGCCCCGAACCAACCGGCCGCCATGGACAACGCCGACATCGATTCGGCGCACATCATCCACCGCGATTTCCACCGATAGCGCCGACAGAACGCCCCAATCGGCCTGCTCGCCGCCGCCTTCGACGTAAAACGGCGTGCGATCGAGAATGAGATCAACCCCGCCATCGGCCCGGCCGCGATAGCGCAGCACTCGAACATCGAGGCTTTCCAGGTCATAGCCGGCAAACCCGCCATCGACCCCCTCGGCCACCGCAACCCACCCGCCGGCATCGTAAAACGCCTCGGACGCGCGGGACCGGGCACGCTGCTGTTCCAGCTCGGTCTCAAAGCCGGCCAGGTCGACGTCAACGCTCTGCTTTTCCGCCAAAATGCGGGTCAGATCGACCGGGAAGCCATAGGTGTCGTAAAGCTGGAACGCCGCCGGCCCCGAGATCACCGATTCGGACCGCCCCCGCAAATCGCCGACCACCCGGTTGAAGTAAACCAGTCCCCGGTCGAGGGTGCGGAAGAACTTTGCTTCCTCATCGCGAATCGTGGCCTGAATGGTCGCCATACGCGCGGGGTCGATCGGATAAGCCCCGGTCGTCTCAACCACGATCGGCACCAGCGTGTAGAGCCAGGGCTCCTTCATGCCGATTTGGTCGCCATGCAGCACGGCGCGGCGCAAAATCCGCCGCAGCACATAGCCGCGCCCCACCCGATCAAACTCGCCGCCGTCGTTCAAAACAAAGGTCAGGCCGCGGATATGGTCAGCGACCACGCACATCGGCGGCGCATCGTCGCCGGCAAACTCGCGCCCGGTCTTTTCGCAAATCGCCTGGATAATCGGCATAAAAAGATCGGTGTGAAACACGTTGGTCTTGCCCTGGAGAATCGCCGCAATGCGCTCCAGCCCCATCCCGGTATCCACCGACTGCATAGGCAGCTTCTTGATCGAGCCATCTTCGCCCCGATCATATTCCATGAAAACCAAGTTCCAGAATTCCAGGTAACGATCGGTCGGACCGCCAACCACATCCTCGCCGAACGATGGCCCCTGGTCGATGTAAAGCTCGGTACATGGCCCGCACGGGCCGGTTGGCCCCATCGACCAAAAATTCTCCTCATCGCCGGCCTCGACATTGCCCAAACGAACAATGCGGCTATCGGGCAACCCGGCAACCTTTTTCCAGATCAGCGCGGATTCGTCGTCGTCTTTATAGACAGAGGCATAGATACGCGACGTATCGACGCCGTATTCCTTCGTAATCAGGTCCCAGGCAAAAACGATCGCCTCTTCTTTATAATAATCGCCGAAGGACCAATTCCCGAGCATTTCGAACCACGTATGATGACGGCCATCCTTACCCACGGCATCGAGGTCGTTATGCTTACCACCAACCCGCATACAAGGCTGGCAATCGGCCGCCCGATTGTAAGACCGGGTTTCTCTGCCGAGCAGCGCGTCTTTAAACTGGTTCATGCCGGCGTTGGTGAACAGCAACGTCGGGTCACTGGCCGGAATAATATTGCTGGGCCTCACCACCGTATGCCCGCGTGCCTGGAAGAACTCGAGAAACCGGTTACGGATAAGAGAGGCTTTCATGGCCGACAAGGCTCCGAACAATGCTCACCCGAGCAATACTGAAACACCGGCAGCCCCAGCCCTCGCTGACACTCCCGATACCGAAACAACGATAGCCGCACAGGCACGCGATTTCCACAAAATACAACGGGGCCGCGCGACGGCGGCCCCGGATATCTATTTCGACAACTCCGCCCAACCTTATTCCGGGTTCGCCGCGACCTGCGCCTGCTCGAAAGCTTTGCGGGTCTTGGGCGCAATTTCCGGTGGGGCCATCTCGCCGCAACGGCGGGGCTCCAAGGTTTTGGCGCTGCTCCAATCCAATTCCGCCAGATGATTCCAGACCCGGCAAACGTAATGGTGAGCCTGGGTGCGTGAACCGCCCTGATACCTGGCCACCGCCCCCGACCAGCTCCCGGTTTCGCCGTGCATCCGAACCAGCATGTGGCCGGCATACCAGATGTTGGATTTGGGCTCCAACATCGCCTCCAACGAATGGAAGGCGACCCGGTGATGCCGAACCGACAACTGCATACAGCCAACGAAGGCGTCTTTGCGCAGCGCCCCGTTCCGGCCCTGAATGTGGTTGATCGCGTCAGCCCGGCTGTGGGTGTGAACCGTGCGGATACCGAGCGACAGCGCGTTAGGCTGCGGGACGCCATCGACACCGCTCTCAACCAACGAGATGGCGAGCAGCAAACCATTTGGAATGTGAAGCTGGCGCTCGACCACCGACGTATTGGTGTGGCAGTCGTTTTCACCAGCTTGGGCGGGGCGGTCCAGCGGTAGTCCCAATCCGAGTCCAACAATCAAGGCGGCAACATAACCCGCCACTCGTCCTGTCCGTTTCGCTGTAACCGTCATCACCATTCTCCCTGTCTTCCGCCTCTCATGAGAGGGGCTGTCGTTACCCCGTCTGGGACGGGTGGGTGCCGGGAGGCACGCCCTTGAATCACCGGTATCCGGCCTGTTGCCGCCACCGCCTCCCCAAAGGATTTCGGCGCTGCATGAGCGAACGCCTGTCCGACCAATGACAAAATGTCGCAGGGGGGTCAAGCACATTTTGCAAAGATTTTTATCTTTTTTGCGAGAACACACGGCCGTTAACGAACTTTCCAATCGGACGTAACGGGTCATCGTCCCGAATACCTTTGTGATATCCGTAACATCGGCGTTTAGTGCAAAAAAGATATTCCCCGTTTATCCAAGTCTTCGTTTACCAAGTTTGCGCAGTGCAGCAGCGGATTTCGGTTCATCTGGGGCGAAAAATTTTGGTTCATACTTTATTAAAAATGCAGTTTTCACGAGGGGATTCGGCCCACCGCGCTTGCCCGTCATTGCGAATGCGAGCATACAGCGCAGATGATCCACATCCCCCACACCGAAGCGGAAGCGGCCCTCGCCGCCGGCCATGACTATCGTGCCCAGGGCGACCTTGCCGGCGCCGAACGCGCTTTTCTCCTAGCCACCACCCGCTTCCCCAATAATGCCGAGACCCATGGCGCGCTGGGAGACTTGCGGATCGCCCAGGGGCGGTTCACCGGCGCCGTCACCGCCCTCACCCGGGCCAACGCGCTCGACCCGGGCCGCCCCCACCGGCTTGCCGCGCTGGCCGAGGCGTTGAGCGGGGCGGGGGAGCCGGCAGAGGCGGCGGCCATGTGCCGAAACTGGTTGCTGATCCGGCCCGACAGCGTGCCGGCGCTCCTTGCCCTCGCCGAGGCCCTGCAACTGTTGGAGGATGCGGCGGGCGCCGTAGCCGCGCTCCGCGAGGCGGTGATGCTGGCCCCGGAAAACGCCGAGAGCGCGACCCGGTTGTGCCACCTGCTCACCACCCTCGGCCAACCGTTGGAAGCGCTTGAACTGGCCCAACCCGCCCTTCGCCACAGCCCCGACCATCCCCCGCTGCATCTGGCGCTTGGGCTCGCTTGGCGGGCGTTGGGCGAACGGGAGAAGGCGCTCCAGGCGTTCCGCCATTGTTTGGCGCTGGACCCGACCGACGCCGCTGGCGCCAGCGGCGCGCTGTTTGCGCCAATCAACCCCCATGAAACTGCGGCGCCCGACCCGGGCTATGTCCGCGCCCTCTTCGATCGCTACGCCGTGAAGTTCGACACCGATCTGGTCGGCAAATTGGGCTACTGCGGCCCCCAATTGCTCCGAGCCGCCCTCGGCCCCACCCCGGGCGACCGCGATATTTTGGACCTCGGCTGCGGCACCGGGCTTGCGGGCGCCGAATTTGCGCCGCTCGCCCGCCATTTGGCCGGCTGCGACCTCGCGCCACGCATGGTGGATCAGGCCCGGTTACGCGGCATTTACCACCAGCTTTCGGTCGAAGACCTGACCGTGTGCTTGAATCGCGCCCCCCTTCGCTGGGATTTGATTCTGGCCGCCGATGTCTTGAACTATCTCGGCGACCTTGAACCCATGATGCGCGCGGTCGCCGCCGCCCTCCGCCACAACGGCCGCCTGCTGGCCACCGTGGAGTCCGCACCAGACCTTGAAGGCTTCGAGTTCATGGCCAGCCGCCGGGTGCGCCATGGCGCGGCCCACATCGACCTTTGCGCCAAAGCGGCGGGCCTCACCCTGACCCACCAAAGCACCGCTACTTTGCGTACCGAAAAGCGTCAGCCGGTCGCCTGCCTGGTGCTGGTGATCGAGAAAAAAGGCTAGCGGGGTGCGTCCGTTAAATTGCTGGGTTTTGATGGTTTCCAAAGGCCGTCGGCCTTTGGTGGGGTCGGAGGGGCAAAGCCCCTACAAAACATTTGGATTGCCTTCGGCGACCAAAGGCCGGCGGCCTTTGGAAACCTGGACTTTTCCGCCTACTCCTCGCCGTCCGCGTCCTCGTCACCTTCGGGCTCATCGCCAGCTTCAACGTCAATCGGCACGCCG